>JBLMWG010000097.1:0-2976 GCA_050257115.1 Bacillota bacterium | reverse complement strand
TTTCTAAGCTTTGACCTGTACGCAGCCTTTCGGTGGCGTCCCGGGGCGAGTGACGTACTTTCAAGTCAGTTGGTGTACTTAAAAGGGCCTCGGGATTCCGATGATTGGAAATATTGGGCAGCCCGCTTTATTCAACGGCGCCTGAATATTGCGGCACTCGATAGACCGATTCGTATCGTGCCTGCCCCATCCTCTACAGGAAAAAGAGATCATGCATTTTTTTGGGCGAAGGCATTGAGCCACGAGGTTGGAGGGGACCTCTTTCCATGTTTGAAAAAGGCCCAAAGTAGAAAACAAAGAGGGTCTTCATTATCTGAAAGATTAACCCTTCAGTTTGATCTGGATGAAAATAATTCAGATCTGCCCATAGACTGGCCAGAGGTTCTTTGGGTGTTTGCTGATGATATCGTAACCACGGGCTCTACGGCTCTTGCCGCTTATAAGGCTCTTGGGAGCCCCCCTCATTTTGAGGTATGGACCCTCGCTAAAAGGACCCTCTCTTGCGGAGCATCCACGGATCTGTTATAACGCCAGAATGTTTAAATATATCAGTGCCTTATTTTTGATCCTCGGTCTTTCGGCGAGCGGACTCGCCGCAGAAAAATCGAATGGCTCTCTTCAAAGTATCTCCAAGAAATATCGTGCAGCAAAGCTTGTGGAAATGACTGTGCAAAAAACAGTGAAGCTTGAGTTGCAAGGCCGCGAAACAAAATACGATGGTAAGATCTTTTTATCGAGTGGAAAGTTCCGTTGGGAAAATGAAACTCCAGAAAAGACCTTGTTAGTATTTGATGGCACAACTATTTGGAGTATCCAGTATCCTCCAAAGGAGTTTGGTGGAGATCCACAAATTGCTCGTGGCAAAGTCGATAAGAAAACACGCTCACAAATTTTGATTTCTTCTCTTCTAGGGGGAGATTTACAAAAGAACTTCAAAGTTACTAGCGAAAAGACAGATGGAGACGTTGCGACGTTAGAAGTGTCTCCGATAGGAAACGATCTGATGATCAAATCCATGAGTCTTGTAATCGATACGAAGAAAGTTCTTTTGCAAGAAGTCTCTTACAAGGATGATATCGGCAATCTAACGAAAATGAAGTTTAGCGATATCAAATTTAAATCAAGTTCAAAAAATAGTCTCTTTAAGTATCAACCTCCAAAAGGTGCGCAGGTAACAAACTTATGAAACAAGAAACAACTGAAAACAAAAAAGTTCACTTTATCAGCCTAGGTTGCCCTAAAAATCTAGTAGATAGTGAGATCATGGCTGGCACCTTGATGAAAGACGGCTACGAAGTTGTCGGAGAAGCGGATCAAGCAGACACAGTCATCGTTAATACGTGTGGTTTTATTGAAGACTCCAAGAAAGAATCTATCCAACGTATTTTGGATATGAGTGATCTCAAACAAGAGGGGAAAATAAAAAAGGTTGTCGTGGCAGGTTGCCTTACGCAACGTTATAAGGACGATCTAGTGGAAGGTCTCCCAGAGGCAGATCTTTTCGTTGGTTCTGGTGAATTTCAAAATATCGCCAAAATCTTAAAGAATTCTGATTCTGGTGAAAAGCAGAAAACATTCTTCAACTTGCCGACCTACTTGCAAGAAGAGACTACTCCACGTGTGAACTCTCAACCCGGTCACCGCGCTTATTTGAAGATTTCTGAAGGTTGCATGAAGCGTTGTGCGTTCTGTGCGATCCCGTTGATTCGCGGTAATTTGCAATCTCGCTCTATCGACGCGATTGTTGCTGAAGCGAAACTGCTAGTCGCTGGTGGCGTGAAAGAATTGATTATTATTAGCCACGATTTTACTGACTACGGATTTGATATTCGTCGTAAAGACCCAACTCGCAAAGAAAGTCCGGTAGAGCTTCTAAGAGCTTTGGATCAAGTTGAAGGTCTACAGTGGATTCGTTTGATGTACCTATATCCAGATGGCATCACGCAAGAGATGGTCAAGTTGATTGCAGGCAGCAAAAAAATTGTTAAGTACTTCGATATGCCTTTGCAACACATCAATGACGCTGTTTTAAAAAGCATGAATCGTAAAATGACTCGTGATGAAATTGAAACTGCGCTGATGAATATTCGTGAGCATATCCCGGACGCCGTTATCAGAACACAATTTATCGTAGGCTTCCCAGGGGAAACTCAAGAACAGTTCGAAGAGCTTTTGAACTTCGTCGCCGAACAGCAATTCGATCGCGTTGGTTGCTTTAAATACTCACCTGAAGAAAACACACCAGGTGGTCGTATGGATAACCAGGTTGATGATGAAACTAAAGACTACCGTCATGATGCCTTGATGGAAGTACAACAAAATATTTCTCGAGAAAAACATCGTGATTTCGTCGGTAAAACTATCGATGTGATCGTTGAAGGATTTAGTGAAGAGACGGACTTGTTATTACAAGGCCGATTCTGGGGACAAGCTCCAGACATTGATGGTGTTGTGTTGATTAATGATGGTGAAGCGCAAGTTGGTGACATGGTTAAGGTTCATGTCACAGATAGCATGGAATACGATCTTATTGGTGAAATCGTTGCAGAGAACTAGCAGCCACTCCGGCAATGCCGGAGTGTAAGTTAGGCTAGAAAGTGCAGTTTTCAGAAGCGCTTTCAAACTTTCCAGACCATTCAGAATTACGTGCATTTCTTAAGACTGTCGTGGCTCTTCTAAAGGCCACGGCATTTTTTTTATCATATTTGCAGGCGTTCTTATAGGCAATCAAAGCAACTTCATATTTCTTCATATCAAATGAAGTTAAAGCTAATCCAAGCCAAGAACGTGCAGAGTTTGCATCTGCATCTGTGCCAGCTTTAAAGTACTTCATAGCTTCGACGTTATTTTTCTGATTCTCAAGAATTTTGCCATAAGAATACTGCGCATACTCTGATTTTGGAAAATCAGCCGCTGCCTTCTTCAAGGTCTTCGTGGCAGTTTCTTCTTCGCCAATTTCTTTATAGCTTAAGCCCA
>JBLMWG010000096.1:0-23247 GCA_050257115.1 Bacillota bacterium | reverse complement strand
AACCGTTGCATTTTATTTAATGTGGTTCTTGATACTTCCGCCCGAAGCGAAGTTTCGATTTTCTTATCACGGAGAGTACATTGGAAAAAACTCCAGTTACGGCTTCTAACATTCGAGTTAGGAAGTCTTTCGCGAAAAATAAGCAAGTCATTGATATTCCAAATTTGATTGAGTTGCAGAAGTCTTCTTACGAAGCTTTCATTCAAAAAGATATGGATCCAGATCGCCGCGGCGAAGCTGGTCTTAATGGCGTTTTCAAATCTGTTTTCCCTATTACAGATTTCAACAATACAGCAAGCCTTGAGTTCGTATCATACACTCTTGAGCCAGCAAAATACGATGTAGACGAGTGCCGTCAACGTGGTATGACTTTCGCTGCTCCGATCAAGGTAACTCTTCGTCTTATCGTTTTTGATGTGGATGAAGAAACTGAAGCACGTTCTATCCGCGACGTAAAAGAACAAGAAGTTTACTTGGGAGAAATCCCATTGATGACTGCGAACGGTTCTTTCATCATCAACGGTACTGAGCGCGTTGTTGTGTCTCAGTTGCATCGTTCTCCGGGTGTGTTCTTCGATCACGACGGTGGTAAAAACAATGCTTCTGGTAAATTGATCTACTCTGCACGCGTGATCCCTTACCGTGGTTCTTGGTTGGATGCTGAGTTTGACCAAAAAGATTTGATCCACGTTCGTATCGATCGTCGTCGTAAATTCCCTGTGACAATTCTTTTGAAAGCATTGGGTTACAACGCTGAACAACTTCTTGAATACTTCTACGACCTTGACGAAGTTTACGTTAAAGGTGGCAAGTTGTTCCGTAAGTTGGACATCGAAAGAATGTCAGGTCAAAGAGCATTGACTGATATCGTTGATCCAAAAGGTGGCGAAGCACTAGTTAAAGCTGGTCGTCGTATCACTCGTGCGATCGTTAAGAAAATCAAAGACCTTAACATCACTGAGCTTGAAGTTGAACCAAACGACCTTGATGGTAAAGTTTTGGCGAAACCACTTATTGATGAGTCGACAGGTGAGATCATCGCCGATGCGAACGCTGAGTTGAACTCTGCGATCATCAAACGCGCAATCGAAGCTGGTATCGATCGT
Source organism: Bacillota bacterium (assembly GCA_050257115.1). Lineage (GTDB taxonomy): Bacteria > Bdellovibrionota > Bdellovibrionia > Bdellovibrionales > Bdellovibrionaceae > Bdellovibrio. The sequence goes on along the minus strand of JBLMWG010000096.1, from coordinate 22,141 downwards.
TTCTTCATGATTTTCTTCGACGGTTTGACTGTTGGACCTTACCTTCGCAACACATTGTTGGTTGATAAAGTTTCTAACAAAGACGAATCATTGGTAGAGATCTACAAACGCCTTCGTCCTGGTGAGCCTCCAACTTTGGAAGCTGCTACGACATTCTTCGGTCGTTTGTTCTTCGATCCTGAGACTTATGATCTTTCTGAAGTTGGTCGTATCAAGATCAATCACAGATTCGGTATCTCTATGGAAGAGTGCCCACCGTCTCACAGAACACTTACTCACAAAGATATCTTGAGCACTATCAAAACTCTGATCGACTTGAAAAATGGTCGCGGTGTTATCGACGATATCGATCACTTGGGTAACCGTCGTGTTCGTTCAGTAGGTGAGTTGCTTGAAAACCAATACCGTATCGGTTTGGTTCGTATGGAGCGCGCTATCCGTGAACGTATGTCTCTACAAGACGTAGAAACAATGATGCCTCACGATCTAGTGAACGCTAAACCAGTCAACGCAGTTGTTAAAGAATTCTTCGGTTCTTCTCAATTGTCACAGTTCATGGATCAAACAAATCCATTGTCTGAGATCACGCACAAGCGTCGTTTGTCAGCCCTTGGACCCGGCGGTTTGACTCGTGACCGTGCAGGTTTCGAAGTACGTGACGTACATCCTACGCACTACGGTCGTATCTGTCCGATTGAAACTCCAGAGGGTCCAAATATCGGTTTGATTGCCTCTTTAGCAACTTACGCTCGTATCAACAACTACGGTTTCATTGAGACTCCGTATCGCAAAGTTGAACAAGGTGCAGTTTCTAAGGAAATCAATTACTTGTCTGCATTGGAAGAAGCGGGTCACTACATCGCTCCAGCGGCTCGTGATGAAGCTGGTAATAAAGCAATTCAAACTCCTACGACAATTACTCGTCGTGACGGAGAGTATGAAATCGTTGATAAGGATAAAGTAGCCTTGATGGACGTTTCTCCATCTCAGCTCGTATCTATCGCGGCATCTTTGATTCCATTCCTAGAGCATGACGACGCCAACCGTGCGTTGATGGGATCGAACATGCAACGTCAAGCGGTTCCATTATTGCGTTCTCGCGCACCACTTGTTGGTACGGGCGTAGAGCGTTTGGTTGCTCGTGACTCTGGTACATCTGTCGTTGTTCAAAATGACGGTATCGTTGAAGAGGTAGACGCATCTCGTATCGTTATCCGTCGTTTCGCTAAAGGCGGCGAGTTGGGTGCGAACGTTGATATCTACAATTTGACTAAGTACCAACGTACGAACCAAAACACATGCTTCAACCAAAAACCAATCGTAACTGTTGGTGATAAGGTTTCTAAAGGCGACATCGTTGCTGACGGACCTTCAACTGAGCTTGGTGAGTTGGCTCTAGGTCAAAACATCCTAGTGGCGTTCACGCCTTGGCAAGGTTACAACTTCGAGGACTCTATCTTGATTTCTGAACGTTTGTTGAAAGACGACGTTTACACGTCTATCCACATCGAAGAGTTCGAGTGCGTAGCGCGTGATACAAAATTGGGTAAAGAAGAGATCACTCGCGATATCGCAAACGTAGGTGAAGAAGCACTTAAAGACCTAGACAGCTCTGGTATCATCCGTATCGGTGCGGAAGTTCGTCCTGGCTACATCTTGGTTGGTAAAGTAACTCCTAAGGGTGAAACTCAACTTTCTCCTGAAGAAAAACTTTTGAGAGCGATCTTCGGTGAAAAAGCTGGTGACGTACGTGATACATCACTTCGCGCACCATCTGGCGTTTACGGTACAGTTATCGATGCTCAAGTTTACTCTCGTGAAGGCGCAGACCGCGATGAGCGTTTGTCTTCAATCATCGAAGAGAAAAAACGCAAGCTTGAAAAAGACTTGGCTGTTGAACAAAACGTTATCAAAAATAACTCGATCTCTAAACTTCGCGATATCTTGGTAGGTAAAATCACTACTGGCGTATTGTTGAATGAAGACGGATCTCAAAAACTTTTGAACAAAGGTCAGTCCATCACGATCGCGGATATCGAAACAATTCCATTCGAATTGTTGAACTATATCCCTCTTGAACAAGATCTTGAGTTCCAAGTTAACAAAATCATCGACAACGCTCGTAACCAACTTGACGCAGTTAAATTGGTATTCAACGAGAAGATCGATCGCCTTCGTAAAGGTGACGAGCTTCCTCCGGGCGTTATCAAAATGGTTAAAGTTTACGTTGCGATTAAGCGTAAAATGCAAGTCGGTGACAAATTCGCCGGACGCCACGGAAATAAGGGTGTCGTTTCTAAAGTATTGCCTGTTGAAGACATGCCATACCTAGCTGACGGCTCTCCTGTTGACATGGTTCTGAATCCACTGGGCGTACCTTCACGTATGAACATTGGTCAGGTCCTAGAGGTTCACTTGGGTTGGGCTGCTCATAACTTGGGTAAACAACTTGGTGCACACCTTGAAAAGTGGAATGCAGAAAACGCACGTAAAGAAATGAAAGATATCTTCAATGACTCTGATATCAGCAGCAAACTTGATGGTGCTGATGATGCGTCTTTGAAATCAATGGTAACTCGTATGAAGAACGGTATCCACGTAGGAACACCGGTATTCGACGGTGCTCGTGAAACTGACGTTAAGAACTTGCTTGCGAAAGCAGAAGTTCCACTTTCTGGTAAGTCTATCCTATTCGACGGACGTTCTGGTGAGCCGTTCACGAACCCAGTTACTGTGGGTATCATGTACATGCTTAAACTTCACCATCTGGTTGAAGAGAAGATCCATGCTCGTTCTATCGGGCCTTACTCTCTAGTTTCGCAACAGCCATTGGGCGGTAAAGCTCAATTCGGTGGTCAGCGTCTCGGGGAGATGGAGGTTTGGGCGATCGAAGCATACGGTGCCGCTTACTCTCTACAAGAGTTCCTAACTGTTAAGTCAGACGACGTAGCTGGTAGAACTCGTATGTACGAAAGTATCGTTAAGGGTGAAAACATCCTTGAACCGGGTCTTCCTGAATCGTTCAACGTTCTAGTGAAAGAGCTTCAGTCTCTTGCATTGAATGTTGAGTTGATGGAGTCCGACATCCTTCGTGACCAAGATGAAGATCTTGATGACGGTGGCGATGTTATTGAAGCAACTGTTGTGGCTCCTTCAGAGCCAGAGCAGCACTAATTAATTTTTAACAACAGGGGTGTTCTTTGAGAGACTTGTTGAATTTTTTCGATAAACCAAAAGATCCACTTTCGTTTGACGCCGTACGAGTATCGTTGGCGTCACCTGAAATGATTCGTGATTGGTCATTTGGTGAAGTTAAGAAGCCAGAAACTATCAACTATCGTACATTCAAACCTGAGCGTGATGGTTTGTTCTGTGCGAAAATCTTCGGTCCTATTAAGGATTACGAGTGCTTGTGCGGTAAGTATAAACGTATGAAGTACCGTGGCGTCGTCTGTGAAAAGTGCGGCGTTGAAGTTACACAAACTAAAGTTCGCCGTGAACGTTTGGGTCACATTGAGCTTGCAACTCCAGTAGCACATATCTGGTTCTTGCGCTCATTGCCTTCTCGTATCGGTAACTTGCTTAACCTTTCTTTGAAAGACGTTGAGAAGGTTTTGTACTGTGAAGCACACGTGGTTATCGATCCAATGGAAACAACATTGGAAGAGGGCCAAGTATTGACTGAAGAAGCATTGCAAACTGCATTGAATGACTTCGGTCCTTCATTCAAATATGGCATGGGCGGTGAAGCTGTTCGTGACCTTTTGAGAAAAATCGATCCAGAATATTTGTCTCGTAAACTTCGTATGGAGTCTAAAGACATCAAATCTGAAGCGGGTATGAAGAAGATCACTAAGCGTCTTAAGGTTGTTGAAGCTTTCAAAGGCTCTATCAATAAACCTGAATGGATGATGTTGGAAGCACTTCCAGTGTTGCCACCGGATCTTCGTCCTCTAGTACCACTTGATGGTGGTCGTTTCGCGACGTCAGATCTAAATGATCTTTACCGTCGTGTTATCAATCGTAACAATCGTTTGAAACGTCTTCAGGAGCTAAATGCTCCAGATATCATCATTCGCAACGAAAAACGTATGTTGCAAGAAGCGGTTGATGCATTGTTGGATAACGGCCGTCGCGGTAAAACATTCACTGGTCCGAATAAACGTCCTCTTCGCTCCCTTTCTGATATGTTGAAAGGTAAGCAAGGTCGTTTCCGTCAAAATCTACTTGGTAAACGTGTGGACTACTCTGGTCGTTCCGTTATCGTAGTTGGTCCGACGTTGAAACTTCACCAGTGCGGTCTTCCTAAGAAAATGGCTTTGGAGCTTTTCAAACCGTTTGTTTACAACAAATTGGAAGAAAAAGGTCTGGCTGCGACAATCAAGCAAGCTAAGAAACTTGTTGATCAAGAAACTGTAGAAGTTTGGGATATCCTTGCTGACGTGGTTAAAGAACATCCAGTTCTTCTAAACCGTGCGCCAACTCTTCACAGACTTGGTATCCAAGCGTTCGAACCAGTACTTCATGAAGGTAAAGCAATCCAATTGCATCCTCTAGTGTGTACGGCGTTCAATGCCGACTTCGACGGTGACCAAATGGCGGTTCACGTTCCACTTTCTGTGGAATCTCAAGTTGAAGCTCGCGTCTTGATGATGTCGACAAACAATGTTCTTTCTCCAGCGTCTGGTAAACCAGTTATCAATCCATCACAAGATATCGTGTTGGGCTTGTACTGGTTGACTCGTAACCGTCTTGGAGCGAAAGGGACTGGTAAGATCTTCTCTAACGTTCAAGAAGCCCAATACGCTTACGAAACAGGCCTTGTAGACTTGCAAGCGACTTGTAAAGTTCGTATCAATGGCAAGTTACAAGAGACAACTGTAGGTCGTGCAATCCTTTCAGACGCAGTTCCTAAAGAAGTTCCTTTCAACGAAGTGAACGTGATCATGACTAAGAAGCAAATCGCAGCTTTGATCGACAAGACTTTCCGTCTTGCTGGTGCAAAAGCGACTTGTATCTTGGCTGATAAAATTATGGAACTTGGTTTCAAATATTCAACGTCTGCAGGTATGTCTATCGGTATCGATGACATGGTTATCCCAGCTGCCAAAGCTCCGATGATCGCTGACGCTGAAAAACAAGTAACAGAAATCCAACAGCAGTACGATGAAGGTTTGATCACAGATGGTGAGCGCTACAATAAAGTAGTGGATATCTGGGCGCAAACTGCGGATAAGATCGCTAAAGAAGGTATGAACGCGATCGAAAAACAAACTTTCGTAATTGATGGCAAAGAGGTAGTAGGACCTTCATTCAATCCTATTTACATCATGGCTGAATCCGGAGCCCGTGGTTCCGCGACTCAGATCCGTCAGCTGGGTGGTATGCGTGGTTTGATGGCGAAACCTTCAGGTGAGATCATCGAAACGCCGATCACTGCAAATTTCCGTGAAGGTTTGACAGTTATCCAGTACTTCATTTCTACGCATGGTGCTCGTAAGGGTCTAGCCGATACAGCGTTGAAAACTGCGAACTCTGGTTACTTGACTCGTCGTTTGGTTGACGTTGCTCAAGACGTGGTAGTTTCTGAAATGGACTGCGGTATCGATGATGGTTTGGAAATCACTCCAGTTTATGAAGCTGGTGAGATCGTTCAAAACATCGGCGATCGTATCCTTGGTCGTACAGCATTGAGAGATGTTGTTGATCCAGCAACGAACAACGTAGTTGTTAAAGCTAACCAAGAAATTTCTGAAAATGACGTTAAAACAATCGAAGGCTTGGGTATTGACCGCGTCGACATCCGTTCGGCTCTCGTTTGTAAATCAAAACGTGGCGTATGTGTGAAATGCTATGGCCGTGACTTGTCTCGTGGTGCGACTGTGAACCTTGGTGAAACAGTTGGTATTATCGCAGCACAATCTATCGGTGAGCCGGGTACTCAGTTGACGATGAGAACGTTCCACTTGGGTGGTGCGGCTTCTCGTGCTGTTGAGCAATCTGTTCACACATCTCGTTACGACGGTACCGTGAAGCTTGTTAACGTTCATGCAGTTGCAAACCGTAACGGTAAGTTGACTGTGATGAATCGTAATGGCTCTGCATTGGTTATTGATGATGCAGGTCGTGAGCGTGAAAACTTCAAGCTCGTTTACGGTGCTGTCTTAAACTTTAAAGAAGGTGACAAAGTTGCCAAAGGTCAAACTGTCGCTGAGTGGGATCCATATTCGAATCCAATCATCGCAGAGGTTTCTGCGAAGATTCAATATCAGGATATCGAAGAAGGTTCTACGATGCAGGAGCAAGTGGATGCTGTAACTGGTTTTGCGACCAAAGTTATCACCGAATCCAAATCTTCTGATATTAAGCCTACAGTTTTCCTAGTTGATGGTAACGGTAAAGTCTTGAGTCTTCCTGGTCGTGACATCCCTGCGCGATACTTGATCCCAGTGGGTGCACAATTGTCAGTAACTGACGGCCAAGAGATCCATGCCGGTGACGTTATCGCGAAAATGCATCGTGAGACTTCGAAAACGAAGGATATCACGGGTGGTCTTCCGCGTGTTGCTGAATTGTTTGAAGCTCGTAAACCGAAAGAAGCAGCTATCATCTCTGAGATTGATGGTTATGTGACCTTCGGTAAGGACGTTAAGGGTAAACAGCGTGTTATTGTAACTCCTGAAGTGGGTGAGCAAAAAGAATACCTCATCCCTAAAGGTAAGCACGTTGCTGTAAGAGAAGGTGAGTACGTAAGAGCCGGTGAGGCGTTGATGGACGGTCCAACAAATCCTCATGACATTCTGGCGGTTCTGGGTGCTAAGGCCCTTTCAGCATACCTTGTTGATGAAATCCAAGAAGTTTACCGACTTCAAGGTGTGGCTATCAATGATAAGCATATCGAAGTAATCGTTCGCCAAATGCTACGTAAAGTAGAAATCAAGGACGCTGGTGACAGCCGTTTCTTGGCTGGTGAGCAAGTTGAAAGGTATGCGTTTGACGAAGAAAATGCTCGTTTGAACCGTGAAGGTGGACAACCTGCTACATGCAATCCACTTCTTCTTGGTATTACGAAAGTTTCTTTGAGCACTGATAGCTGGATCTCAGCAGCGTCATTCCAAGAAACAACGAAGGTATTGACAGAGGCAGCGATCAATTCTCGTACAGATCACTTGCGTGGTTTGAAAGAGAACATCATCATGGGTCGCTTAATCCCTGCTGGTACTGGTCTAACTTCTTATAAACGTTGGAAGGTTTCTGTGGCAGAAGACGACGATACTACTTTCGTAGCATTGCCGGGTATGACTGCTTCTCAGCCTCATCAAGGTTAATAGATTGCGGTGCCCCATTTTTCTTAAATGCCGCCTCACAAGCGGCTTTGAGAGGTGTAAGGGCGCGAATCTCGTAAGAAAAATGTAAAAAACTCAGGGAGCGGAACTCACGCCACTTTTTGAGTAGGAAAATTAACAACAAAGTCTTGACCAGGGCGCTTTTGGTAATGTAATTTCCAGCGTCCTGAAATTAAATTGTTTAAGGGGTTTTAAAAGTGCCTACAATTAATCAGCTCATCAAAAGTGAGCGTAAAGTTCAAAAGAACCAAACAAAATCACCAGCTTTGGTTTCATGCCCTCAGCGTCGTGGTGTTTGTACTCGTGTTTATACGACGACTCCAAAGAAACCGAACTCTGCACTTCGTAAAGTAGCAAAAGTACGTCTTTCTAATGGTTTTGAAGTTATCTCTTACATTCCAGGTATTGGTCACAATCTTCAAGAGCACAGCGTTGTCTTGATTCGTGGCGGTCGTGTTAAAGACTTGCCGGGTGTTCGTTACCACATCGTTCGCGGTGTATTGGATCTTCAAGGTGTTAACGGTCGCCTACGCAGCCGTTCTAAATACGGTACTAAGAGACCTAAGAAATAAGGATTGAGAAATGTCACGTCGTAAAAAGACCTTTAAAAGAGAGATTATTCCAGATCCAGTTTTCAAAGATCTAGTAATCGCTAAATTCATTAATAAAATGATGATTCAAGGTAAAAAAGCTACTGCACAGAAGCTTTTTTACGGAGCATTGAAAGAGCTTGAAGGTAAAGTTCAAGGTGAAGAGCCACTTTCTGTATTCAAAAAGGCTCTTGAAAACGTTAAGCCATCTATCGAAGTTCGTTCTCGCCGTGTTGGTGGAGCGACTTACCAAGTTCCTGTAGATGTTCGTCCTTCTCGTCGTTTGGCTTTGGCTATGCGCTGGTTGGTGGAATATTCTCGTGAACGTGGCGAGAAAGATTATGCTAAGCGTTTGGCTGGCGAGTTCATCGATGCTTTCAATAATAGAGGTAACTCTATCAAGAAGAAAGATGAAGTTCACCGTATGGCTGAAGCTAATAAGGCTTTCTCTCACTACAATTGGTAACCTGTATTCATGTCAGCTAAAGATCCTAAAGTTGTAGCTGATCTCAAGTATACTCGTAATATCGGCATCATGGCTCACATTGATGCCGGTAAGACGACGACCACCGAACGTATCTTATACTACACTGGAAAAAGTCATAAAATTGGTGAAGTTCACGACGGCCAGGCCACTATGGACTGGATGGTTCAGGAGCAAGAGCGTGGCATTACTATTACGTCTGCTGCCACTATGGCGTTCTGGAAAGATCACCGCATTAACATCATCGATACCCCAGGGCACGTCGACTTCACCATTGAAGTTGAGCGGTCTTTGCGCGTTCTTGATGGTGCGATTGCAGTATTTGATGGTGTGAATGGTGTCGAGCCTCAGTCTGAAACAGTCTGGAAACAGGCGGACAAATACAAAGTTCCAAGAATTTGCTTTATCAATAAAATGGATCGCGTGGGTGCTGACTTTGTAATGTCTTACGGGACTATCAAAGAACGTCTTCAGGCGAATCCAATTCCAGTTCAAGTTCCAATCGGCATGGAAGAGTCTTTCCGTGGCGTTGTGGATTTGTTAGAAAACCGTGCTTATATCTGGACGACTTCAGGTATGGGCGACAATTTCGAAACTACCGATGTTCCTAACGATATGAAGGAGGAAGTAAATCGCTTCCGCACTGAAGTTGTTGAGAAGATCGTTGAGTTCGACGATGTTCTTCTTGAGAAATATCTCAATGGAGAAGAAGTAACGGTTACAGAGCTCAAAGCGGCTCTGCGTAAGGGCACTCTTGAATTGAAAGCATTCCCCGTATTCTGTGGGGCAGCTTTCAAAAACAAAGGTATTCAGCCTTTGTTGGATGGCGTAATTGATTATTTGCCATCGCCAATCGAAGTTCCGGATATTGTCGGTCACGATCCAGAACGTCCTGAAAAAGAAATCCTATGTAAAACTGACTTCGACGCTCATGTAGCGGCCTTGGCCTTCAAAATTGCCAACGATCCGTTTGCAGGAACTTTGACGTATATCCGTGTGTATTCCGGTGAAGTAAAAGTCGGTGAGCAGCTTTTGAATCCACGCACTCAGAAAAAAGAACGCATTCAAAAGCTAGTAAAAATGCATGCGAACTCCCGTGAGGAAGTACCAAGTCTTAAAGCTGGTGATATCGGTGCCGTTATCGGTCTGAAGTTTACCGGTACGGGTGATACTCTTTGCGAAACATCCCATGCGGTTGTTCTTGAATCTATTACGTTCCCAGAGCCTGTTATTGCAGTTGCCATCGAAGCAAAATCTTCTGCTGATCAAGAGAAGATGCTTGCGGGTTTAGAAAAGCTTCAAAAAGAAGATCCATCTTGTAAATTGAGAAATGACCCAGAAACAGGGCAAATTCTTTTGTCGGGGATGGGGGAGCTGCATTTGGATATTTTAGTGGACCGTTTGTTGCGTGAACACAAAGTTCAAGCAAACGTTGGCAAGCCACAGGTATCTTATCGTGAAACGATTACTACGTCCGCTTCTGCGACTCACGTTTACGAACGTGAAATTGCTGGTGAAATGAACTTTGCCTCTGTTTCATTGACAATTGAGCCGATTTCTCAAGCGGATCACATTCAATTTTTTAGCAAAGTTTCCGTATCTAAAGAGTTTGCAGCTCCGCTTCTTAAGGCGGTTGAGGCGGGCTTCCGTGAGGCTGCCGAGGTTGGTCCGTTGGCGAGCTATTCTATGCTGGGTATCAAAGGGACTTTGACGGCTGTTGATGTTCGTCCCGATTCTTCCTCGGAAATGGCCTTTAAGGCTGCCACCTCCTTGGCGTTCAGGGATGCTGTTAAAAATGCCCAAGTTGAGCTGATGGAGCCAATCTTTAAGCTTGAAGTGACTTGTCCTGATGATTTTGTGGGTAATATTGTGGGTGACCTGAACTCGCGTCGTGGCAAGATCCTTACTATGAATGTGAAGCCGGGTGGTGGGCAGGTAATTTTTGCAGAGGCCCCTCTGGCGACTCTATTTGGCTATGCTACTGATGTACGCAGTTTGAGCCAAGGTAGAGCAAGTTTTAGCATGGAATTTTTAGAGTATGCTGTGGTGCCGACTAAGGTCAAAGCAGAAGTTCTCCATAAAATGGGAAGATATTAAATATTTAATTTTTTCTCTTTGACATTAAATTTAATTATGCGCATACTCGCGCACTCGTGACATCTAAATTTACAAAAAACCCCCCGCGTTTGGTGGACTTTCAAGGCCGCAAGGGCTAATTCGGGGCAAGTTTTCGATGGGATTAGGTGTTCAGTTATTAACAAATTTGCTAGTAATTACGCTACTTTAAAAAAAAGAAGAGAAGTGTCCTTATGCAAAGTCAGAAGATTAGAATCAGATTGAAGGCATTCGATCATAAATTGCTTGATCAGTCGACGAAGGAAATCGTTGAGACTGCTCGTCGCACAGGCGCAAAAGTTGCGGGTCCAATTCCCTTGCCTACTCGCATCAACCGCTACACAGTACTCCGTTCTCCCCACGTAGATAAAAAGTCTCGTGAGCAATTCGAAGTAAGAACTCACAAGCGTATGCTTGATATCCTTGAACCTACTCAACAAACGGTAGACCAACTTATGAAGTTGGATCTTTCTGCTGGTGTTGACGTTGAAATCAAATTGTCAGCAATCTAGGAGTAAGACGTGAGCGAAACTACAGAAAACACACAAACGTCTGCGCAAGGCCTAAAGCTCGATGGCTTGTTTGCATTCAAAGAAGGCATGGCTACAATCTACAATGAACAAGGTGAAGCCATTCCTGTTACAGTTCTTCGTTACGAGCCATGGTTTGTTTCTCAAATCAAAACTAACGAAGCAGATGGTTACGAAGCTATTCAAGTAGCTTGTGAACCAAAAAAAGCTAAAAATTCAAACAAAGCTGAAAAAGGCCACCTTAAAGGTGCTGGCTTCGAAAATGGCGCGAAATTCGTAAAAGAACTTCGTCAAGCTATTCCAGAAGGTCTTACAGTAGGCGCCCAAGTATCTATCGACTCTTTGGCTAAAGGTGACGTTGTTAAAATGACAGCGAAATCTAAAGGTAAAGGTTTTGCGGGCGTTATGAAGCGTTGGAACTTCGCCGGTGGTCCTGATGCCCATGGTTCTAAGTTCCATCGTCGTCCGGGTTCTTCTGGTAACAGAACATGGCCGGGTCGTGTAATGCCAGGTAAGAAATTCCCAGGTCATCTTGGTAACGAAACAGTAACTGTTAAGAACGTTGAAATCGTAGAGGTTATCCACGCTGAAAACGTTGTTTTGGTTAAGGGTCCAGTTCCAGGTGCGAAAAACACTTTGGTGAAATTGGTGAGAGCATAATATGGCAACAGTTAATGTATTAAACTGGAAAAAAGAAAAAGTAGGATCTGTTGATCTTGCAGCTGATGTTTTTGAAACTCCTGTAAAAAAGGATGTTTTGCACACTGTGGTTCAATGGCAGTTGGCTAGCCGTCGCCAAGGGACTCATATGACTAAAACAAAAGGTCTTGTGAGTGGTGGTGGTAAAAAGCCGTTCAAACAAAAAGGTACTGGTGGGGCTCGTCAAGGTTCTAGCCGTTCTATCTTGATGCCTGGTGGTGGTACTGCTTTCGGTCCTCAACCACGCAGCTACGCGTTCGTTCTTCCAAAAAAAGTTCGTCGCTTGGGTTTGAGTATGGCTCTTTCTCACCTTCAAAAGGAAGGCAAGTTGTTTGTAGTGGACAGCATGCAGTCAGAAGGTAAGACAGCTGAATTGAGCAAGCGCTTGAAAGCGTTTGGTTTGAAAAAAGCTGTATTGATCGATGCTAATGTTGATGACAAATTCAACCGCGCTTCAAAAAATCTTCCAACATTCAAATACTTCCCGGTTGAAGGTTTGAACGTGTTTGATCTTTTGAAATACGATGCAGCAGTAATCACAAAAGATTCTGTAGCGAAAATCGTAGATCGCTGCTCAATGGAGAAAGCGTAAGATGAAACAAGTAATTAAATCTCCACTTATCACGGAGAAAAATACATACCACAACGCAGCTGGTGTTTACGTGTTCGAAGTAGACTTGAAGTCTTCTAAAACAGAAGTAAAAGCAGCAGTAGAGAAAAACTTCAAAGTTAAAGTTGACAGCGTTAGAACTAGCGTTTGCCGCGGTCACTCTAAAAATACGAAGTTCGGTGCAACTAAGGTCCCTTACTGGAAAAAAGCTTACGTTAAGCTTGTTGAAGGTGAGAAGATCGCTCTTTTTGAGGGAGTATAGAGATGGGTATCAAAGCATTTGCCCCGCGCTCTCATGGTCGCAGAGGAATGACAGGTTTCGATTTCAAAGAAATCACAAAGACGACTCCGGAGAAGTCTTTGCTTGCGCCTCTTAAAAAACAAGCGGCTCGTAACAATCATGGTCAAATTACTATTCGTCACCAAGGTGGCGGTCATAAACGTAAATACCGTTTGGTTGATTTCAAACGTATGAAGCTAGAAGTGCCAGCGAAAGTTGCTGCGATCGAGTACGATCCAAACAGAACTTGCCGTATTGCTCTTCTTAACTATGTAGATGGTCAGAAAGCATACATCATTGCGCCAGTTGGCCTGAATGTAGGCGACACTGTACTTTCTTCAGACAAAGCCGACATCAAACCAGGTAACTCTTTGCCTCTTTCTGCTATCCCAGTTGGTACAGTAATTCACAATATCGAATTGCGTCCTGGTAAGGGTGGTCAAATTTGCAGAGGTGCAGGTGCGAGCGCGACTTTGGCTGGTAAAGGTGATATGTACTGCCAAGTGCGTATGCCATCAGGTGAGCTGAAGCAAGTTCTTTCAGTTTGCCGCGCTTCTATCGGACAAGTTGGTAACACTGACAACGAAAACATCAACCTTGGTAAAGCAGGTCGTTCTCGTTGGAGAGGTATCCGTCCTTCAGTGCGTGGTATGCACATGAATCCTGTCGACCATCCATTGGGTGGTGGTGAAGGTGTTGGTAAGGGTCATCATCCTGTAACTCCATGGGGTCAACCATGTAAAGGTTACAAGACAAGACACAATAAGAGAACTGACTCTTCAATTATTAAGAGACGTAAGTAGGAGTAGACTGTGGCACGCTCAATTAAAAAAGGTCCATTCGTTGATTTGTCTGTTCAAAAGAAAATTGACCATGCGATCGCAAAAAACGACAAAAAAGTTATTAAAACTTGGTCTCGTCGCTCAACAATTCTTCCAGAGACTATCGGACTTACGTTCGCAGTTCATAACGGAAGAAAGTTCGTTCCAGTGTACATCACTGAGAATATGATTGGTCACAAGCTCGGTGAGTTTGCTCCAACAAGAACTTTCCAAGGTCACGCTGAGAAGAAAGCAGCAGCTCCAGCTGCTGCTAAGAAGTAGTAGAGGTTGATAATGGAAGTTAAAGCTAGTCTAAAATACGCAAGAGTAGGCGCCCAAAAGGCAAGACTTGTTGCTGACCTAGTTCGCGGCAAAGACGTGAACTAAGCAGTTAAAACTCTTACTTTCTTGAATAAAAAAACTGCAGGTATGGTAAAGAAGCTTATCGAATCTGCTGTTGCTAACGCTGAATACAAAAAAGTTATGGATGTAGATAACCTTATTGTGAAAGCTATCTGGGTTGATCAAGGTCCAGTTCTTAAGAGATTCCGCCCACGCGCTCAAGGCCGTGCATTCGGTGTTCGTAAGAAAACAAGCCACATCAACGTAGTACTTGAGGAGAAATAATCGTGGGACAAAAGGTTAATCCAATTGGTTTACGCGTTGGTGTTATTAGAACTTGGGACTCTCGCTGGTATGCGAAGGGTAATCAATATTTCGAAAATCTTCATGAAGATATCCGTTTGCGCAAATACTTGAAAAACAAGTTGAAGCACGCGGGTGTTGCGAAGATCGAAATGGAACGTGCTGCTAAGAAGATCAAAGTGATCATCTCTACAGCGCGCCCAGGTGTTGTTATTGGTAAAAAAGGTACTGGTATTGACGCTCTTAAAGCGGAAGTTCAAAAACTTACACCCAACGAAGTTTTCTTGAGCATCCAAGAAGTGCGCAAGCCAGACCTCGATGCTCAGCTCGTCGCTGAGAGCATTGCTCAACAACTTGAGAAACGTATCTCTTGGAGAAGAGCTCTTAAAAAATCTATTGCAGCTGCGATCAAAGGCGGCGTGAGAGGTATCAAGATCCGTGTTTCTGGTCGTCTTGATGGTGCAGAGATTGCTCGTTCAGAGTGGTACAATGAGAAGAGCGTTCCTCTTCATACATTGCGTGCAGATATCGATTACGGTACTGCTGAAGCTCTAACTGCATACGGTATCATCGGATTGAAGGTATGGATCTATAAAGGCGATATCTTATCTGCTCGCGAAGTTGAGGAGGCAGGTCGTGTTAAGTCCTAAAAGAGTAAAATGGCGTAAACAATTTGTAGGCCGCGCAACTGGCTTTGCGGTAAGAGGTGCTAACCTTGATTTTGGAGACTATGGTCTTCAAGCAATCGAGGAAGGTCGTCTAACCGCTCGTCAATTGGAAGCCGGTCGTATTGCTATCTCCCGTTCAGTTAAGCGTGGTGGTAAAATCTGGTGCCGTGTATTCCCAAATATACCGGTAACAAAAAAACCAGCTGAAACTCGTATGGGTAGCGGTAAAGGTAACCCGGAGCTATGGGTAGCCCGTGTTCTTCCTGGAAAAGTTCTTTTCGAAATGAACGGTGTGACTCGTGAACAAGCTAAAGAAGCTTTCGAACGCGCAGCTCACAAACTTCCTTTCAAAACTCGTTTCTTGGTTAGGGAGTAGTTATGAAGTTCGTAGAGATTAAAGATCTTTCTGTAACTGAATTGAAGAAAAAAAGAACAGCTCTTTCCGAAGAGTTGTTCCAAGCACGTATCAAGAATTCAATTGGTCAACTTTCGAACCCACTTGTAATTCGTGATCTTCGTCGCAACATCGCTAAAATCAATACAGCGATCGTAAAAAAAGTGGCGAGATAGAGGTAGAATATGAGTACTGAAACTAATTCTAGAGGCCGTAAAATTGAAGTGGTCGGTGAAGTTATCAGTGACAAGATGGATAAAACTATCTCTGTCCTCATCTACCGCATGGTTAAACACGCTAAGTATGGCAAATACGTTAAGAAAACTTCTGTTTTCAAAGCGCACGACGAGACAAACCAAGCTAAGATTGGTGATATCGTAAAAATTCGTGAAACACGCCCACTTAGCAAAACTAAGCGTTGGACTTTGGCTGAAGTCGTTGAAACGGCGAAAGCATAAGGGGTGTTGTCATGATTCAAATGCAAACTAGACTAAATGTAGCTGACAACTCTGGCGCAAAAGAAGTTATGTGTGTAAAAGTTCTTGGTGGTTCTAAACGTCGTGTAGCATCTATTGGTGATGTTATCGTTGTTTCTATCAAAGAAGCTTTGCCAAACGCTAAAGTTAAAAAAGGTGACGTTGCTAAAGCAGTAGTAGTTAGAACTGTTCAAAAACTACGTCGTCCAGACGGA
The DNA here is from genome assembly GCA_050257115.1 of Bacillota bacterium. Classification (GTDB taxonomy): domain Bacteria; phylum Bdellovibrionota; class Bdellovibrionia; order Bdellovibrionales; family Bdellovibrionaceae; genus Bdellovibrio. The sequence goes on along the minus strand of JBLMWG010000096.1, from coordinate 6,268 downwards.
TCTTATATCCGTTTTGATGATAATTCTGCAGTTTTGATCAACGCCAATAAAGAACCAATTGGAACACGTATCTTTGGCCCAGTAGCCAGAGAGTTGAGAGCAAAGTCGTTCGTTAAGATCGTATCTTTGGCTCCGGAAGTTCTGTAGGAGTGTGATATGAATCGCTTACAAGCTAAATATCAAAAAGAGATCTCTCCCGCTCTTCAGAAGCAATTGGGAGTTAAAAACGTAATGCAAGTGCCTCGTTTGGAAAAAATCACTTTGAGCGTTTGCTTGAGTGAAGCTGTTCAAAATCCAAAAATTTTGAACACAGTTGTAGACGAGATCACTTCTATCACAGGTCAAAAAGCTGTGATCACTAAAGCTAAGAAGGCTATCTCAAATTTCAAATTGCGTGCTGGCATCCCTTTGGGGGTTCGTGTGACTTTGAGAAAAGAGAGAATGTGGTCATTCCTTGATCGTTTGAATACTTTGGCACTTCCTCGCGTAAGAGACTTCCGCGGCTTGCCAAATAAAGGTTTCGACGGTCGTGGTAACTACAACATGGGTTTGAAGGAACAAATCGTGTTCCCTGAAATCAACTTCGATAAAGTTGATAAAACTCGTGGTATGAACATCACTATTTGTACAACAGCTAAAAATGACACTGAAGGCAAAGCGCTTCTTGAAGCACTTGGTATGCCTTTCAGAAAGTAGGATGAACAATGGCACGTAAAGCAAGTATTGTTAAAAACAATAAAAGAAAAGAAATTGCTAAGCGCTACACTGCTTATAGAGCAGAACTTAGAGCTAAAGCCGTTGACATGAAACTTTCTGAAGAAGAAAGAGGCGAAGCTCGCAAGAAGCTTCAAGCTCTTCCTAAGAACACAAACATCAACCGTGTTATAACGCGTTGTGAACTTTCTGGTCGCCCTCGCGGTAACTACAGAAAATTCGGTTTGTCTCGTATCGCCTTCAGACAACTAGCGCTTGACGGTAAATTGCCAGGCGTAACGAAAGCTAGCTGGTAAGAGGAAAACTATGGATACTATTTCTCAGTTCCTTACAATTATTAGAAATGCTGGAGCAGCAAAACACGAAAAAGTGGATTTGCCAGCTTCTAAAGTTCGCGCTGGTATTGCACAAATCCTTGTTAATGAAGGTCTTATCCGCAGCTTCAAAGTTGCTAAAGATTCTAAACAAGGGATCATGCGTGTTTACTTGAAGTACGATGAAGCTGGTAGTCACGCTATCAACTCTATCGACCGTGTAAGCCGACCAGGTCGTCGCGTTTATGTTAAATCCGATAAAATTCCTCAAGTTCGTTCTGGTATGGGTATGTCCATCATCAGCACAAGCAAGGGCATCATGAGTGGTAAGCAAGCAGCCGAGCAAAATCTTGGTGGCGAATTGCTTGCGACACTTTGGTAGGTGAAACATGTCACGTATTGGTAAAGCACCCGTTATTTTTGATAACACAGTAAAAATTGATATTACACCTGCTAATGAAGTTGTGATTAAAGGCGCTAAATCTTCTTTGAAGATTGGTATGCAGCCTCAAGTTACAGCTAAAGTTGAAGGCAACAAAGTTGTATTGACTCGCAAAGACGATTCTAAAGAAGCTCGTGCATTGCATGGTCTATACAGAGCTCTAGTTCAAAATGCTGTAACAGGCGTTACTAAAGGCTTCACTAAAGGTCTTGAGCTGCAAGGTGTCGGTTATCGTGCAAATGTTACAGGTAAAAAATTGGAGCTCTCTTTGGGCTTCTCTCATCCTGTAATTTTCGATATCCCAGAAGGTATCGAGATCAAAGTTGAAAAACAAACTAGCTTGTCTATCACTGGCGCTAGCAGAGAGCTTGTTGGTCAAGTAGCTGCTAAAATCCGTTCGTTCCGTCCACCAGAGCCATATCTTGGTAAAGGTGTTCGTTACGCTGGTGAGCATATCCGTCGTAAAGCCGGTAAGTCTGCTGGTAAATAGAGGTAATGTATGAAATTGAAAATGAATAAGCATACAAGCGATAGAAAAGTTAACCGTCTTAAAAAGAAAATCAGAATTCGTAAGACTGTTAACGGTACTGAAGAAAGACCTCGTCTTTGCGTGTATAGAAGTGGTAAGCACATGTACGCGCAAGTTATCAATGACGTAACTGGTCACACACTAGTGTCAGTTTCTTCTCTTGGTAAAGAAGATAAGTCTGGTGTAGAAATGGCTAAGCTTGTGGGCATGGAAGTGGCAAAAGCTGCTACTGCGAAAAACATTAAGAACGTGGTATTTGATCGTAATGGTTATTTGTACCATGGTCGCGTTAAATCTCTAGCTGATGGCGCTCGTGAGGGCGGCCTCAATTTCTAAGGAGTGATGTGTGGAGAAAGTTCAAGCTCAAGCAGCTGAATTAGAAGAGCGTGTAGTAGCGATCAACCGCGTAACAAAAGTTGTTAAGGGTGGTCGTCGCTTCTCTTTCGCAGCTCTAGTAGTTGTTGGTAATAAGGCTGGGGATGTAGGCTTTGGTTCCGGTAAGGCAGGGGAAGTTCCTGAAGCTATCGGTAAAGCTAGCAGATCTGCTAAAAAATCAGCTAAATCAGTGACTCTTAAAGAAGGTCGTACAATTCCTCACGAAGTTATCGGTAAATTCGGTGCTGCAAAGGTTATCATGAAACCAGCAGCTCCTGGTACTGGTGTGATCGCGGGTGGTGCAGTTCGTGCCGTTCTTGAGTCAGTTGGCGTTAAAGACATTCTTACTAAATGTGTTGGTACTCGTAACCCTCACAATGCAGTAAGAGCAACAATCGATGGTTTGAATCAACTTAAAGAGTTGAGCAAATAGTCGGAGGCGAAAATGGCTAAGAAATTTGTTGTTACATTAAAAAAATCGACTATCGGCTGCACTCAAGATCAGAAAGATGCAGTTCGTTGCCTTGGTTTGAAGAAGCTTCATTCAACTGCAGAAGTTAATGATACTCCTGCAAACCGTGGTCAAATTATGAAAGTTCAACATCTAGTAAATGTTGAAGTTAAGGGGTAATCCATGAGCTTGCTTAATCAACTAGCTCCTAAAGCTGGATCTAAACACGCTCCAAAAAGAATCGGTCGTGGTATCGGTTCTGGTATGGGTGGTACTTCTACTAAAGGTCACAAGGGTCAATTGGCTCGTACCGGTGGTAAAGTGCGTCGTGGTTTCGAAGGTGGTCAAACACCTATGCACCGTCGTTTGCCAAAATTTGGTTTTAGCAACGTCGCGTTTGCTAACAACTTTGAGATTGTCAATATCGGACAACTTGCTAAATTTTCTGGAGAAGTAACTCCTGAAACTCTTTTCACTGCTGGACTTGTTAACAAGGGCGCGGTTAAGATTTTGGGGAATGGCGAGCTTAAAACAGCATTGACTGTAAAAGCTCATAAATTTTCAGAAAGCGCTAAGAAAGCTATTGAAGCTGCTGGCGGCAAAGTCGAGGTAATTAAATAGTGTCTGCAATTGAAAGCATCGCAAAGAATTCGGATCTTCGTAAACGTATTTTCTTCACGTTGGCCTTGTTGGCCGTCTACAGAATCGGAGTTCATGTTCCGACCCCTGGCGTTGATGGAACTGCGGTGCTTTCTTTTTTCCAGGCTCAAAGCCGTGGAATTTTTGGACTATTTAACACCTTTACTGGTGGTGCCCTTTCCCAATTCAGTGTTTTTGCATTGGGAATTATGCCTTACATCTCTGCTTCTATCATTTTCCAACTTTTGACTTCTGCAGTACCAATGCTTGAGTCTTTGAAGAAGGAAGGGGAGCAGGGACGTCGTAAGATCAACCAATACACTCGCTATGCGACTGTAGCTCTTGCTGTAGTTCAAGGTTATGGAATTAGCAGCTGGTTGATGAATTCTACAAGCCCAGATGGACGTCCACTTGTGATTGCTCCAACTGTGGCATTCTTGCCTTTCCAAATTATGACGATCATCACTTTAACTGCGGGTACTTGTTTTATTATGTGGTTGGGTGAGCAAATAACTGAAAGAGGTATCGGCAACGGTTCTTCTTTGATCATTTTTACAGGTATTGCTGCTGCTATTCCACAGGGCGCTCAACGTTTGTTCGAACTTATGAGAACAGGCGAAATGAAGTTTGCTGTGGTCCTTCTTCTTTTGGTTGCCATGGTTGCAATCATTGCCGCAGTTATCTATATGGAAGTCGCTCAGCGTCGTATTACTGTGCAGTATTCACAACGTTCTGGCGGAGGTGGTATGCAATCTATGCAAACACCAACAAGCCATCTTCCAATCAAAATTAATTTCTCTGGAGTTATTCCTCCTATCTTCGCGAGTTCATTGCTTATGTTCCCAGCGACGATGGCGCAGTTTGTCCACGTTCCATGGCTGAAAGCGCTTCAGGATTCTTTGAATCCATCAGGGACGATCTTCAATATTATGTTCGTTGCATTGATTGTATTTTTCTCTTTCTTCTATACTGAAATCGTATTCAACCCAAACGAGGTTGCTGATAACTTGAAGAAATACGGCGGATTCATCCCTGGTGTTCGTGCCGGTAAGAGCACGTCTGACTATATTCAAAAAGTTCTTGAGCGTGTAAATGTTCTTGGTTGTGTTTACTTATCAACTATTTGTATTCTTCCTGGCATGTTGGCTAATCAATTGAATGTACCGTTCTACTTTGGTGGGACAAGCTTGTTGATTCTAGTTGGCGTTGCTTTGGATACTGCGCAGCAAATTCAATCTCACATGATCACTCAAAAATATGAGGGTTTCATGAAAGGGACGAAAATTCGCAGCAGAAGGGTTCAATTTTAATGAACTTGATCCTGTTTGGTGCCCCAGGGGCCGGTAAAGGTACTCAGTCTGAGCTCTTAATTAAGCGCTTAGGCATGACACAAATCAGTACGGGGGACCTTTTTAGAGCAGCGATTAAGGGGCAAACGGACCTTGGTAAAAAAGCCCAAGAATTTATGGATAAAGGTCAGCTTGTACCAGATAGCATAGTTATCGGTATGGTTGAGGAAGTTCTGCAAAAGGGTGTAAACAACTTTATCCTAGACGGTTTTCCAAGAACTGTGGCGCAAGCTGAAGCCTTGGATGACTTATTAAATAGAATGACACTTTCTATTGGGAAAGCCATTTTTTTGGAAGTACCAATGGAAATTTTGATGGATCGATTAACGGGTAGACGCGTATGTAAAAGTTGCGGGGCTGTCTACCATATAGTCAGTAAGCCTTCTAAGACGGAAGGTATTTGTGATAACTGTGGCGGTGAAGTTATTCAACGCAATGATGATAAAGCTGAGGTTATTGAGACCCGCTTGAAGACCTATCAGGAATTCACAAGCCCACTAAAAGAGTTTTATAAAAAATCAGGCAAGTACATCCAAGTGGACGGTAATAGAGGCACCGAGGAAGTCTATTCTGAGATCGAAAAAATAATAAAGTAAGGCTGCTGTGTTATTTTATCTCTAGACTTTAATGGTTCTCGGTGTTAGCGTGCCGAACCGCGTTTGTATTTTTGCTGGAATTTAGCCTCCTTTTTGAGGTGAAAATATAGCAAGTATGGGAAGACAGTTATGAAAGTAAGACCATCAGTAAAAGCAATTTGTAATAAGTGCAAAGTTATCAAAAGAAAAGGCGTTATTCGCGTTATTTGCGAAAACCCTAAACATAAGCAAAGGCAGGGTTAATCATGGCACGTATTCTTGGTGTCGACTTACCTAGAAATAAGCGCGTTGAAATCGCGTTGACATACATCTACGGCATTGGACGTCCTCGTGCGGCTATGATTTGCAAGCAAGTGGGCATTCCTTCAACTCTAAGAACTGAAGGTTTGACAGACGAGCATATCGCAAAAATCCGTGGCATCATCGAACATAGCTTCAAAGTTGAGGGTGATCTTCGTCGTGAAGTTGGCCAATCAATTAAGCGTTTGATGGATCTTAACTGCTATCGTGGTATCCGCCATCGTAAAGGCTTGCCAGTTCGTGGTCAGAACACTCGTTCTAATGCACGCACTCGTAAAGGACCTAAGAAGACGGTAGCTAATAAGAAAAAAGCCGTATAGTTAAAGGAAATTTGCGATGAATACTGAAAATAAAAACAAAACGGTTGCTAAGAAAAAAGTAAAAAGAAACGTTCCACAAGGGAACTGCTACATCCAAGCTGGGTTTGGAAATGTTATTGTAACGATGACTGATCCAAACGGTGCTACTGTGTCCTGGTCCTCTGCAGGTCACCTCGGTTTCAAAGGAAGCCGTAAAGGTACTCCATTTGCAGCTCAAGTCGCGGCAGAAGATGCTGCAA
>JBLMWG010000095.1:0-3695 GCA_050257115.1 Bacillota bacterium | reverse complement strand
AACAGTAATATAATCCCCCTCAAACACTCCTAAAGATTGCGCAAGATCCACACCCAAAACAACTTCCCCTTCGTCGGGAATGTCTTGAGGGTCCCATAAGAAAGATGGTTCCTGAGAACTCACTTTACCACTGGCGATTTTCTCTTTATCCAACTGAGTCAGTTGAGAAATAAAATGTGCGAGACTTTCCTTGGAAACTCCGCGGGCGAAAGCTCCACGAAATTGACCATCCTGACTCTTCAAAATCACATCTTGCGTTTCGTAGACATAGGCTTGATTTGTCGGATCTTCCTTGAGGCGCGAAAAGACAGGATGAATCTCCAGGGCTTTTGAACTTTTAATTTCCGGTATGGTGATATACAAATGCGGCTCTAGCGATATGATACGTTTTTTGATGCTAGCATTCATTCCATTCATCACAAACAGAACAATCAAAAATGCCGTCACACTAATAGTGATACCTATTACCGAAAGCATAGCGATGCGACGGATTAATGCACCAGCTCTTTTAGAAAAAATAAAATGACGAAAGAGATGCCCAACTAGCATCTCTTTATCTTATTAGCTGACATTAAGGATTCAAGCTATTTCCCAGCAGGCATGCGGTGCGAAGACTCTTCGTCCTGGACTTCTTTAACATTACTTCTCATAAAGAAGCTTTTTTGCATGGCTTTTAAGACCACCACCGTTTCATTCAATGCCTCAACCAGACGACGACTCGCCGCTGGCAATTCAGGCTCTATTTCCGAAACGGCTGGTCCTAGAGCTTTCGTCATTGTTGCGAGATTCCGCGTCATAACCGCAAGATCTTTAGCCATGTTGGGATTCTGCTCATTCAGTTCTGGCAAAATACGATTGATCTCATCGGTCGTTGTCGCCAAATTTCGTACCAACTTTTCAACACCTTCATTACGAGTGGCTTGCTTGGAAAGATTCGTTACTTCCAGAGACATCGCATTCATATTCTTCATCAGTGGATCCATGCGATCAATCACCCGCACAATGCTCTCTGCTCGGTTTTTATCAGAAAATGCCGCAAGAAGCATTTGCATATTTTCTAACAATCCACCAAGTTTATTCATAGTTACATTGAGATTTTTACCACTCAACATGGTCATAAGATCCATAGATTCAATAGCCTGCATGTGACTGTTATTTGCCAAGACGGGAGAGGACTCAGTGCCTACACTGATATCTAAAATTTTATCTCCAATAATGAATGGTCGTGTCAGTTGAACAACACTATCCTCATGAATACGCTCTTGGAACTTCCCAAGGACATAAAAACTCACGCGAACTTTATTATCTGATCTTAACTCAATATTTTCAACCGCACCTGCGCGGAGACCAGCCATCTGGACGACGGTTCCTTGATGAATACCATCTGCCGCCTCAAAGGTCGTTGAATAAAAAGTCTTTGCTTCAAACCAACCCTGCTTAACGGCAATACTGATAGCTGTGGCAATCACACCTAGTATAGCCAAGCCGACAAAAAGCCCTGCAATTCGTTCAAATTTATTGAACTTAATCTTCATCATAAGTGCACAACTCTTTTTTCAGGGTCGACCGCTTGGAAATACAGCTGCCCATCATCCAAATGGACAATTTGATAATTCATAAGACTCATAAATTTTTCATCATACGAACTGACGAAGATATGATTTAGAAAACCTTCTTTGCGAAGCTGATGAATATAATCCACGAATACATAAACGCTGTCTTGCCCCAATCCTACACTCGGATCATCCAACAAAAGCATCTGCGGTCTCATCACCACGGAACGTAAAAGACATGTTAGCTTACGAACTCTTCCCGGGACATGGGCCGGACGCTCATTTGCGAACTTCATCAAATCAAATTTCTCAAACATCTCTTGAACGCGATCCCTAGCTTCAGACGGACTTAAAACCTTATGATACAGAAGTGGCAATATCACGTTGTCAAAAAGAGTTCGATTATTAATCAATCCACCATAATCGAAAGAGTATCCAATTTCTAAACGATAGGGCAAAAATTCCTCAAAGGACATGTCACAAACATTTTGTCCATTAATCAAATACTGACCCGATTGAGGAATTTGCAAGCCTCCCAGAATTTGCAAAAGAGAACTTTTCCCAGCACCCTCTTCAGCCTTCACCCATAGAATTTCATTAACCGGAAAGTCGAATTCCACATTCTGAATCACAGGATCCTGTCCCTCGTGTGCAAATGAAACGCCTTCAAATTTCAAACTTTCGATCTTCATTAAACCACTCCCAGGTTGCGAAGTTGATGGAGATAAAACAAAGCGGTAACCATTAAATTAAATACAACCACAAAAATAATACTGTTCACCACAGCCTGTGTGGTAACCTGAGGAACCTCATGAGGGCTCTTCTTGACAGACAGTCCTTGATAGCAAGACACAACAAAGATAATCATTCCGCTAAAGCCATTCTTTAGCAAAAAGATCCATAGGTCCTCTTTACCAAAAGCCGTCATGAGAGAATCCGAATAGAAAGCAAAAGGCATGTCCTGCACAAACTTAGTCAGAATAAATCCTCCAAGCAACGCCAGAACATTGAAGTAAAATGCCAGACACAGAACACTGATGACGCCTCCAAGAACCCGAGGAAATACGATGAAACTTAAAGGATTAATCCCCATACTTTCTAAAGCCTCGATTTCACGATTTGCCCGCATATTTCCCAACTCAGAAGCCACAGCTGTTCCGGATCGGGCAATCACGACCAATGCAACAAACAAGGGGCCCGCCTCACGCAGAATCATCACAATGAGAAAATTACCAACCATTTGCGAACCACCAAGCATTGAAAGATTGCTCAGTGATTGCAAAATCAAAACGCTCCCCGTACCCAAAGCCAAAACTGTGATCAACGGGAGAGCTTGCCAGCCTGTGAAATAAATTTGTGCAGAAATAACACCCACGATCTGCCGAAATCCTTGGGCACGATCGAGCAACGTGGCACGCAGAGAAAGATACACCATCAGGAGAACACGTAACGTATACTCCACATTTCTCGTGACAAATCTGCCGAGAGAATCAATTTGTGTAAATAAGGAATCCATCGTTGATCCTCAGTTTCTCTGCGAAACTTATCGGACCAGTGCTCTCTTAGCACGACTAACGAAGGTCTTGTTTTAATATGCCCATACAGAATAAAATAAAGATTTTAGAGCCTCAAAGGTGGTTTCCAAGACCGAGGTCTCGTACTTTCCGCCAACAATGGGATGCTTTTGAATATAAACATTTTCAGGAAATGCCGCACGGAAGGTGCGATAGGAGCGATACATGTGCAACTTGGATGTCACCAATAAAATATCTCGACACTTTAAGGCCTCAACAATAGGAAGACTTTGTTGAGCATTTCCAAATGTGGTTTCAGATCGACGATCCAAAACCACATCATTTTCATTGAGATTTCCATAAAATGGCCAAACCGGCATAATCTCCCTCATTCGTGCGTTGGAGTACACGCCAGATATGATGAGCTTTTTTACAGCCTGATTTGCTAAAAGATCAAACCCCTCTCGGACCCTCCCCGCACCGCCTGTTAATACAACAGCACAATCTGCAGTTTGAGTTTTAACCCAAGAGATCATGGGCTCTTTTTGGACACGTTTATACTCATTTGCAAAGCGATATCCAACCACTGCACTGAGTACCATCAGCATCCAAAAAGCTTTAGAACTAA
>JBLMWG010000094.1:0-9265 GCA_050257115.1 Bacillota bacterium | reverse complement strand
GGGTGAGCGACAAAGTCCGAGTATTTTTTGATCAGGGATTTCAGAACCCAAGCGTCGGTAAAGTCCTGAACTTCATCCTCTTCATTAAAAGATTTAAGATGAAGGGTGATCGTTGTTCCTGTGCCTAGAGGGCGAGGAACGGCGTCGATTGTGTAAGTGCCATCGCCCGTTGACTCCCAAACGACACCCTCAGTTGATCCGGCTTTTTGTGTGTGCAATGTGACTTTATCCGCCACCATGAATGCAGAATAAAAGCCGACACCGAATTGCCCGATAAGTTCTGGTTTGTTGCGCATTTCTTCATTCATTTGCATGAAAGCTTTGGCTCCAGAGCGCGCAATGGTGCCGATGAATTGGACAACTTCTTCTTGGTCCATACCAATACCGTTGTCGATGATTTTCAAAGTCTTCGCTTCTTTGTTTGGCTCTAGGTTGATCGTCGGCGCCCATTTTTCTGGCAACAAGCTTTGATGAGTCAGGGATTGGAATTTGAGTTTATCGATGGCGTCGGAAGCATTTGAAACCAACTCACGCAAAAAGATTTCTTTGTGAGAGTAAAGTGAATGAATCACGATATCCAAAAGCTGTTTAATTTCAGCATTAAAGTTCTGAGTCTGTTTAGCCATAAAAAAATCTCCTTAAAAATAAAACTAATATTCGAACTATGGGTTCTGCCTCCATCTTGGCAAGTTCTTGACGAGATGAGTCGCAGAAAAAGTGCCAGCTTCTTTTTCTGCAAATGAAGCAGGCACCTTTTGTTAGTAGTGGAAGTTCATGCGGTCGGCGATGGACTTTGGCAGGGCGGGGACTTGGGAGCGCGGAATAAAGAATGTGGTCAAGTTAAAGAAGTCACTGAAGATCTTGTGTTTCGCCGTCGCAGCGGCCAGGTATTGATGGCCACTGGATCCCCCGGTGCCGATCTTATTTCCCAACATACGCATAGCCATCATGGCATGACGGTAGCGCCAGTTGGTCATGTTTTCGTCGATGTCTAAAAGGGCACGGATAATACGGAACGGCGTTTGTAGGATTGGCTGATCGCGATAAAGCTGGATCAATAATGCCGCGTGCAGGGCTTTATAAGACAGCCTGAACTGTCCTTCGGCGCGGAGCTTATTAAAGGCTTCTTCGTCAAAAAGCGCATCAAAACTTTTCAAGGTGTTTTTTAAGCCTTCAATCGTTTTCTGTTTTTCTTCTCCCGGAAGGCGGGTATTGGTTTGAACTGTCGCAATGTCGTCGTTAAACATCTGATTTACAGCTTGCTTATAAGAATCCCAGAAATTGAAGTTTTCGCCTTGTAGGAAGGGAGTCCTCTCCAGCCACTTTTCGATGGATTCAAACAACGACGGTTGCTCAAGGACTGCCATGATCTCCGCTTGTTGCTCTTCACTGAGAGACTTGTAAAACGGCGCTTGATTGTAGGCCAAGCGGTCGCCAAGGCGTAGACCTAGTTTGGTTTCAATCAGACGCCACTGGAAGCTTTGGAAGCCTGACGCTGGATAAAGCATGTCGCGGAAATCCAAGAAATCCAAAGGAGTCATTGTTTCCAAAACGTCGATTTGCCCAGAGATTAGCTTTTGAATGGCAACAATTCTTTCCAAACGGGCGGAGGCTTGTCCCATTTCCTCTTCAGCCACGTTGGGCTTTTGGAAGGTCGTTAAAACAGAATCCAACTCAAAAAGAATCTGTTTGAACCAAAGTTCATAGGCTTGATGGACGATGATGAAAAGCATCTCATCGTGGGCGGGTTTTCCGTATTCGACACTTTTTGGGTGTTGAGCAGAAAGGATTTTGGAAATGCCCAAATAGTCATGATAGTGAACCGGAGGATATTTCATTGTGCTAACTCCTTAAGCGCGGCAACAAAACCTTGGATATCTTCGCTGGTCGTATCCCACGAGGTCATCCAGCGACACTCGAAGGTGTTTTCATCCCAGACATAGAAAAAATATTTTTCGCGCAAACTTTTAACCCAGTGGCTGGGGATGGTGGCAAACACGGCATTACTTTGTGGCTTGCCACGAACCTGAATGCCGGGAATTTTTTGAATGGACTCATAAAGCTCTTGTGCGCGAGTCAAAGAGTTTCCAGCGATATCTTTCCACAGGTCGTTCTTAAAGTACTCACTGAACTGGCAGGCGATAAATCGAGACTTCGACGGCAACTGGCCGCTCTGTTTGCGCACGTATTTAAAATCCTGAGCTAAGGACTTATTTAAAAATACCACGGCTTCACCCATCATCAGGCCATTCTTAGTGCCCCCAAATGAAATGACGTCCACACCCAGATCTGTCGTGAACTCTTTAAAAGACAGTTGCAGATGCAGAGCCGCATTGGCAAGGCGAGATCCATCAATATGAACTAAAAGCTTTTTGTCTTTGGCCCATTTTATAAGCGCTTTGAGTTCATCTAAAGAATAAGTTGTTCCCAACTCTGTGGGTTGGGTGATGCTCAGGACTTGCCCTTGGGAAAAGTGTTGATCACCACGGCGGATGTAGTTTTGCTCGAGGGCTTCTACGGTCATCTTGCCATGGATGGAGGGAATCGTGTGCAATTTAAAGCCACCCATTTGTTCAGGGGCTCCGCATTCGTCAACATTGATGTGAGAGATGTGGGCGCAAAATACAGATTGCCAGGGGCGGGTGATTGCGCGAAGAGCCGTCACGTTTGCCGCAGTTCCGTTGAACACGAAAAACACCTGTGCCTGATCGCCAAAATGTTTGCGAAAGGCCTTGCATGCCTCCTCGGTCCAGTCATCCGTTCCGTAAGAAGGGGCGTGTTCAATGTTGGCTTGAACGATGGACTGTAGAATCCGAGGATGAACACCAGCGTGATTGTCACTCCCAAAGCCGCGCTTCATAGTTAGGCCTTATTTAAGCTGCCAAAAATAAAACCGTGCGACAACAGAGCCGCCAGTTTGCAAGTGCGTCTGTCTGAGTCCAAGGGCGGGGATACTTCGTAAATTCCCATTCCGCGGACGTCGTGATTTTCTAAAAGCCATTGCAAGGCTTCGAGGAAATCCTTTGTGAAAAGTCCCGTGGTCCAAGATTGGCTGCAACCCGGAGCTTCGCTAGAAGTAAACGCATCAATATCCACACTTAAAAAAATCTTTTTGGATTTTTTGTCTTTAAGATAGTTTTGCAGAGTCTCCAGAAGACCATGGCGGTTGAGATCGTCTAAAGTGAAAATCTGTGCGCCCTTAGATTTTGCCCAAGAGATATGTGATTTGCTATTGCACTGATTCTGAATGCCGACTTCAGCAAAATCAACTTGGCCCGAGAATTCTGAAAGCAGACGGAAGAATGGAGTTCCTGAGTTAAGCCCCTTGTCTGTTGGCCGAACATCCATGTGGGCATCAAAGTTAATCACCACGGCGTCGCCAGGGAATGTTTGAACAAAGCCGGTGCTATCGCAATAGCCATAGTCATGGCCACCACCAAAGGAAATCCAGCGCTTACCAGCCTTCGCAAGGGAAGCGATAATCTCCCGGCCTTTTTCATGGCGTTCAGATAAAGGTTTACCTTTATCCAGATCTCCAAGATCTAAAATTTTCGGCAGTGTGGTGCTTTGCAAATGGGGAGTCATTTTATACAGAGGTGTGCGGATTTCACGAGGAGCGACTTGGGCACCCACGCGTCCACCATTAAGACCAATGCCTTCATCGTCGGGGTATCCGAGGATTGCAAAATCAAAGTCATAGTTGGAGATGTTAGCTAGGTCATCCTTGGGGAGAAGCTGTACGCATTCCCCCAGCCGAGGATCCTCTTTGTCATTTTTGGTGAAAAGAAGATGCTTGTCTGTGGGGTGTAGCCAGCTCATTAGTTTCCTTTACGGAAGAGGATCATTGTCTTGGTCACGTCACCACTTTCTGAGTAGATTTTCATGATCACAGGACCTTTAGAGAATTGCAGCGTCGCGAAGGTTGTTGTTTTTTTATCAGAGAGGAACACCACCCATTCCTTACCTTCAGAAGGAATCAGGCTGTATTTATAGTCAACGGAAGTAGGTGTTATACTATTTACGATGTCGGTCATCACGAGCGGATAGAAACTCATTTCGTTGTAGTTGTGAATTTCTACGACAGCATCTTTTGAATACCAAACACCCAGAAGACGTTTCAAGCCAACGTAATCAATTGTTTCGACGTTGATTTGGCAAGATGCTGGAATCTTATTTCCAGTTGCAGTGATAATGTCACCATCGGACAGCTTTAATAAAGAGTCCATGGCGGCTTCATTGCGAGTTGTAAGTTCATAGCGTGTGCAAGAATCAGAGGAGATAAGGAAGAGACTTTGACCGTTACGAGCGATCGTGCCCGACACAGGTGAACCTGCAAGCGCCGCGGTTGACGAAACAATGGTGAGGACGAAAAGAAAAAATCTCATGCCCCACCTTGTTTCATGGGACTTTTGATGGGTCAATAGTAAAACTACTCTAGCATTTGACAGCAAGTGTTAATTGCTAATTTAGAGGGCAAAAATCGATTTTTTTGCTCTTTACGGCCCGTGTGTTTTGTCATTTAAAAGTGCGTTCGTGAATGGCCAAGGAATGGACAAAAGCTTGCTCGTGAATATCAGTCTGACTAGGATGAGTATGATGACTCAAAAACCAAAATGGCCCCCCTTGATATTTCCATGGAATGGGATTGTGCCGACAGCAGATACGATTTTAATTCGCGATATTGATGTTGTTGGTGTCGGCTCTTTACGACGTTCTCAGCTCGAGGGTCTTCAGAGTAAAAAAGAAATTATTTTGCAAACGCACGCTTCCTTTATTCCTCCGGCCGTAAGGGCGATTTATGATGAAGAGCTCTTGCGCACGCTTCAGTGGTTGCGTCCGTTGAAAGAGCAGGCGACTCACGAGTTTGATTTTTTAAAAGCGCAGAAAGAATTATTTGAAAAAATATTTCCCCGAACGAAGGCCCTGCTAGGGCTTGCTGCGGAGAAAATATGCTCTGAGTATTTACAGGAAATGGAGTGGAGCAGTTGGTTGCTTCAGGATCATTGGCGATATTTAAGTGGATTTATTCGGCTGAAGTTTCCCGAAAACCTGGAGCTGAAAGAACTTGTTCATTGGGAGTGGGTGTTGGCTTGGCTGGAAATTCAGCCATTTGTATCTGTCTATAAGGAGGAACTTGGAACAATTGTATTAAATCCAAGTCTTCAAATTGTCAGGCTCACGAACTATCACTCTGCTCTAGGGAAGCCCGAAGGGCTTTATGCCTTTGTCTATGATCCAATGAGGATGCAGATCACGGAGCGCCGACTTGATATGTATGAGGTGGCTTTTTTGGATTTGCTTGGAGAGGAGCGTAAGTATAGTGAGGAGCAACTTCTGGATACAGTACTACTGTTAGAAGAAATTTCAATGAAACTTTCGAAGTCTGGGTGGAGAAGTAAGTTAACCAGTTTGATTGATTCAAATTTACTTCTCCGAGTTTAATCTAGAAAGAAAGTGTTGATAGAGGCCTTGTCAACCTCCACTGATACTGCTAATTTTTAAGTTCTGTTGGAGGGGAAGTAAATGAGTTTGCAAGATTCTAAGTTGGCTCCATTTTTGAAAGATTGTCGCTTGAAGGCAGGAGTATCACAAAAAGAAGTAGCAGATCATTTGGGGTACGATACGGCGCAGTTCATTTCTAATTGGGAGCGTGGCGTTTCCTCACCACCGATTTCTAGTCTATGGAAGCTTGCGAGTTTTTATGGAATTTCGGCACAAAAGCTGTTTGATATTGTGCTGGAAGAGGAAATTCGATTAACGACGTTAAGTTTGAAGGCCAAGTTCAAACAAGCTAAAAGTTAAATAACTAGTAGTGTGGCGGTTTTTCGTTCCCACGAATCGCTGCATCCTCATCACCCAGAGCTTCTTGAAATTTTTGCGTCAATTTTTTTAAGTGATACTCAAGCTTATCAATGGTTTTTTGTTGCTCATAGACGACTTGGTTTAATTGCTCCAGCGTATACTCTTGGTGAGCCAACTTTGTTTCAATTAATATAAAGCGTTCTTCAGCCATATAAAATCCTTATTTAACGCCGTCATCGCATTTTTTCTAGGAAAAGTCGAAGAATTAATAGCCCTCTGTAAGATCTTGCTCTGTAAGGCCTAACATCTTGTCCTGAATGTCAGCTATTTCCTGATTTTTAAGGGGGAGTTTTTTGTGATGAAATACTCCGACCAAAAGGGAATAGGTCACGGCCGTTTGCTTTCCGAGGTCGGCACAGGCCCTGTAAGGCTCGGGATTGTGAGGATGATTATCTGTTATGCTTTGACGGATTGTGGCCATCCGCTTGGCAATGTTTGCCTGGGTGCATTTCAAGATGTCTTCCGGTTTTCCCTTGCAGCCCGTCTTTGCCGGAACATAGTCGGTCACTTCGGGAGTGATTGCGCTGAAATCCGCTTCGGAATTCGCAATCATTGTTTTGAAAATGTTAGCCATATAGCGAATGCGATCCGCGTAGTCAGAGTCCTCAAAAAGTGAAGGGTTCCGAACCGGCTGGCAGTATCGATAATACTGGCGAGTGTAGTCGAACGTTAGATCTTTATACCTGGTGAGATTTGTTGTTGCCGTATTGAACTGCTCAACCGTAATGAGTTGTTTTTTGAGGAGGGCATTGAGTTTATTAGTTCCTTCAGGAATGCGGGCGCTGAACTCATCTTCAGCTTCTTTGTCACCCATGGGAGTTTGTAGGGCTTTAGCGACAATGGCCTTCAGGGTCAGTTCAAAAAAAATATTATTACTGAGTTGAACTTGGGCGAAGCCGGTTTTTGATCCATAGCCGAGTCCTGTCGAATCAAAGGTGAAGAGAATAGAACAAGTTTTTCTAGCTCCAATTATTGAACAGTTTTTGGTGTTCATGCTAAAGCCGTCGCCGTCATTTTGCTGTTCTAGCAGACGAGTTGCTTTCTTCGTATTGTTGTAAATATAAAATTTAACGGTGGATTTTAAACCAGAAGGAACTTCGGAAAAATCCACGATGCCATATTCTGTTCCCCCTGCAAGGCTGACAGAAGAGGTGAGCCCCAGGAAGGCGATGATAAAAATGAAAACATTAGACATAATTTTATCATCGGCAAAAAAAAAGGCTCGTTCAAAAGAATAGGTTTAGATGTGTGAACTTTCAGGGAGGGGCGCTGTTGGAATTGAAGGTTCTTTCTCGTGAAAGAAGTCTTCTTTGACTAAATCATAAAATGAATGTTTGTGAATGATTTTTGCCACCCCTGCGGCAACAACTGCGCTGAGCATCATTGGAAAGAGCGAGGAGTGGCGGTCGGTCATTTCAAAAACCAAGATGAAGGCCGTGAATGGAGTTTTCATAAATCCAGTTAAAAAACCAATCATTCCACACATGATGAGTAAATGATGATTGTGGTTCCAAAACAACTCTGAAAACAGAGATCCAATAGAGGCCCCAATTGCAAGTGTTGGTGCAAACAGCCCGCCAGCAACTCCGGCCAGGGACATCAATAAAGGCCCCAGTGTGCGCACAACCACATCGCTTGGATGAGCCCAGGAGTTTTTAAATAGCAAATCTAAAATTAAGGTTTTCCCGCCACCGACTCCATGATCATTCCAGAAATAGATTCCGAGCCAGAAAATCAAACCGCAGCTTATGTTAATTGCGACCAGTCGAGGGATGGATTTGATGGCTTTGCGTTTTGTGGAAATCCAATACAGAATCATCCCGAATACGCAGCCAATCATCCCTGTTAAAGCAGAGACAGCAATCACATTGGCATAGGTTTCGAGCGACACGGACTCTATCGTTGGAAACCCAAGATAAAGATATCCTCCACGTACCGTTTGCACCAAAATCCCCGTGGTGATGACTGACCAAAGGACATAGGTCTTAAAGTTGTTAAAGTAGTCTTTACTGAGCTCCTCTAGTGCGTAGGCAATCCCTCCTAGCGGAGTGTTAAAGGCAGCGGCCAATCCGGAGGCTCCTCCAGCCAAAATAAAAGATCGGGCGGAGATTTGTTGAATCCATCTTGTGGACTTTTCTCCGATACGGAAAAAGAGGCCCGAGGCAATCTGCAAAGTGGGACCTTCCTGTCCCACCGCTCCACCGCCAAGGACGCAAATAATGGATGCGATAATTTTGACGACGATAACTCTGATACCGATCAAGGAGCGAATCAGTTTGCTGTCACTTGCAGGGTCGAGCTCATTGGCAATGAGCATTTGGGGGATGCCGCTGCCGCCAGCTTGGGGAGCTAAACGATAGGGAATATACCAACTTAGGAAAACCGCCGTGAGGGTGGCAAATAATGAAAAACTCCAATGTGTTTCGTGAAGAAGCTTCAGGGAAACTTCTTCGGTTACAAAAAACAATTTGGTATAAAGAATGGAAACTGTCGCAGCCACTAAGCTGGCAATAAGAAATGGTAGGACTCTGAGTGAGTCCTGATATTCAATTTTTGCCAATAAAGTCTGCATTTTTTGTTTAAGAGCAATTTGGAGCATCTAAAAAAAGTACTCCTGTCTTGGGACAAAAGGAAATTATTTTTTTACGCTTGGAGCTGTGGTCCATTCTCCCGAGGAGCGTTTTTTGTAGAAATCATCAAAATCACGGCGATAGCGGGCTCTAACCTCAGGAGAATACCACTTTTCTGTCAATGACCTGAATTCCTCCGTCGCAGCGATTTTTTGCATAGTATTGTCCAGCATTCGAATGATGTGCTTTCCCCAATCGTTCTTTGGACAAGAGATATAAACGACATAGGGAGTGCGCTGTTCCTCAATTTCAATGGAGACCATGGGGGTGCTCAGCAGTTTTTCGTTTTGCATGTAGCGAAGAACCTCGGAGTATTCCAAAGTATAATCGGCCCTCTCCAGGTCGATCATGGATACCAGGCTTAACGATTCCGAGCGGGGGATCAGGGTGACTTTACTATTTTTCTGTTGTTCTTTGAGCAGGCTATCAAGAGTCTCCCCGTAGGATCGGCCCGTGGCGAAGACTCCGCGCAAGGGAGACTCAAGCAGCTGTTTTAAAGAGATGACTTTCGCTTCGGAATAATTTTTTTTCCAGTCCGAGGTGCGCATGATGATTTGCACAGGGGGTTGTAGATAAAAAGCACTGAGGTAGGCGTTCTTTTCTCGTTCCTTGGTTCTAAGGACGGCTCCATTGCATGTGCGCTCGAGGGTGTTTCCGCGAAATCCGAGCTGTTTGATTTCGGAGTGAACAGAGTTGAAGACGAAATCGTGATTTTGTCTTTCTATTAAAGATAACAACTGATCGAGATGACCTTTCCCTGTTTTGGGTCCTTC
>JBLMWG010000093.1:0-7025 GCA_050257115.1 Bacillota bacterium | reverse complement strand
AGAAACCTCGCAAGTTGTTTACGCCTTACACGCAACGTTGTGTGGAAATGTATCTTGCCACAGAGCTCGAGGAACCATTCATTTTGCAACATGCCATGGGTGCGAACTGTGCTCCTTTGTTAGCTCGAGCGATGTATATCAAGCGTCGTTTGACGGTTCCTTGTATTGAGGTGTTTCCGAAGCTCTCCCTTTGGCGCATTGGCAGATCATTGAATGTGATGAAGAGTCATTTGCTGTTTCATAAACATGCTGTTGGAGGAGATGAAAGTCGCAAAGCTATTTTGCATGCCTTAAGTACACATAACGTAGCTTTTGTGTATGATCAGGATGTGAAGCTGATGATTGAAAACAATCATGCCTTCGAATCTTTCATTTGTGCTTTTACGGGATTTCTTAAGTTCAAAGGTTTAACGGAGCCACGTCCATCAGATTTTCCGACTATGGAAGATTGGATCGACTTTCCGGTGCCAGCGATAAAATGGAGTTCCTTTTAGGTTGTAGGAGGATTTATGTCCCAGTCTGCGGATTTTCCCTATCTTCATGGTTTTTCAAAAGACGAACAAGAACGCCTTCGTAAACAAGCCCGTTTTGGTGAATACACCGTTTATCAGAACATTAATTTGTCCAACGTGTGTGATTTGTTGGAAGTCGGCTGTGGCGTTGGCGCCCAATCAGAAATCATCTTGCGCCGTTTTCCTGATCTAAAGCTGACGGGAATTGATCGCAGTGATAAGCAACTGTCGGCGGCTCGTCAGCGGTTGTCGCAACTCCCGGGATGTGCGGGGCGTTTTCAGATGAAGGAAATGGATGCGACCAATATGGAGTTTTCCGCGAACTCCTTTGACGGGGCCTTTCTCTGTTGGATTCTAGAGCACGTGCCAGATCCTATTCGAGTGCTCGCGGAAGTCCGACGAGTTCTGAGACCCGGGTCTGTTGTCTATGCCACCGAAGTGATGAATTCATCTTTTTTTCTCGATCCGTATTCTCCAAATGTCTGGAAGTATTGGATGGCCTTTAACGAATACCAATTACAGCAACATGGGGATCCATTTGTCGGCGCGAAATTGGGAAATCTTTTTATGCAGCTGGGATATCATCATATCCATACTGAAATTAAGACCTGGTTTTTAGATAATCGCTACCCCCAGGCACGCAAAGATTGTGTGGAATATTGGACCGAGCTGCTTTTGAGTGCGAGTGACCAATTACTTGCTGCAGGCTGTGTTTCAGAAGAGGTTGTTGAGGGCATGAAGGCGGAAATGGCAAAGGTTGCTAATGACCCCAATGCTGTTTTCTTTTATAGTTTTGTGCAGGCTCGTGCGAGGACTTAAGCGCAAACGGTGATCCAGCATACGTATGGCTTGATAGGGACGATTTTTTGAAGCTTTGCTCCAGTTCGAGGGTTCGGCGCGTTGGGCAGTCTTAAAGGCCCAAAAAAGTAAAAAAAGCGCCCTTTTTGAACTCGATGTCTAATTTTAAGACACTCCATTTTTGCTTATAACATTTACAACCCACTTGGAGGCTTGGCATTTAACCTGCAAGTAAGCTATACGGTTTTCCAGGTTTCTTATTGTTAAAGGAGTACGTATGAAATGGAGTCGTCTAGGTCTTGCGTTGCTAACGGCATTGCAAGTGCAAATGGTGTCGGCCGGGCAGGGTAGAGGTGTTAACCGTAACCGCGGCGCTGAGGCTTTAGATGCTGGTTTGTTCCCTATTGATATCGGTCCAACCAGTGGTACTTCTGTGGACGACCTTTTCCCGACACAGCCCCGTATTGGAATCACGCCACCTCAACAAAATAAAAATGGGCAAGGCTTCAATAACGGTAATAATAACAATAATAATGGTAACAACAATGGTATTGGGGGCTTTCCTCCTGGCGGAGTTATTGGGGGAGCGAACGGCATTATTAGAGACTCTGGAGTTAAAGAGGAATTCAGATGTAATCTGTTTACCAATTCAGAGTACGCCGACATCATCAGTGCGGCGAACTTGTTAAATCAAGCGGTCGGTTCTGCGACATGCGGCAACTCAAGTCTCACGGCACAGCAAGTTGTAACGAGCAACAAGACAATCACGGATGCTGTTCAAACTTTACAGCAGTATTTAGAAAAGCCTGAAACAGTTCAACAAGACCAAATTCCAACAATCGTATCGAAGGTAGATGGTGCTATTCGTGCTGCAAATTCTTTGGCCACGACGTTTGCAAACTCAGACCTTATGAATAAAGATTGCCGTTCACAAATGAACGGTGGTCAGATTGCATTGGCAATCAATGACCTGATTAACGGTTTGACGCCGTATGCGTTGATGGCAGCGACCATGACAGGCGGTACCGCCGCAGTTCCATTCATTGTCGGTGGTACAGCTATTACCGGTGCTCTTTCCAGCATGAGCAAGATTGTGAATGAAAATTCCACGAAAATTTCAGATCCGTCTGTTCGCCGTGCGGTTGTAGAGAACACGTGTCAGTTTATCCGTTTGGATCAAAAATACAGATTTTTGATGCAGTCTCGCGATCAACAAATTTTGAAAATCTCTGCGGAAATGACTAGCACACGCAACCTTATGAGCGCGAAGGTGCCGGGAGTATCTGCAAATACCAACAGTTTGATGGCTCGCAGTGCAGCTCTAAGTCAGGCTTCATTGAATCTCGAAAATGTTTTGAGTGATGCCAGTTCATCTTTAGACCTTGATAGACAATTTGTTAAAGGTACAACAGACGATATTAAAATCTGCAGCCTTGGTATTCAATTGGCTCAAATGGCTGATGATAACACGTCTTATATCGCGACTATGTTGAACTCTGTAAATGGTGCGATGGTGGTCTATGGATCTACAAACGTTCCACAAGCTCGCGCCTTGAAAATGAGTGGCGACATGGCGATCAACAGTTTGAAGAGCATGGCGACAACGCAATTCAATTTTAACTCAGATTTCTCTGGCTGCGCTCGTGCAACGAAGTCGTTGCTTGAAACAGTTGCTCAGTCAGCGACATTGTCTAGACAACTTATTAAAGCCACACAAACAGCTTTGAATAAAGAGTTGGCATTGAGTCCTGAGTATTCACAGATTCAAGCACGTGCGAACTTGCTACAACAAAAAACAAGACTTGCAGCTCGTATCACGAACTCTTTAGACAACTTAAGAAAATACGCGACAAGTTTTAATCAATCTGAAATTGATGCGGAAATGGATCGTTTGAGAAGTGGTTTGTTCAAATCGCGTTCATTCGGAGTATCTTCTCCGGTGATGGCATGGTTTGGCTACACATCTGGCTTGCAAAGATCTTCTTTAGCCAAGTTTAAAGAGGGCTTTAGCAGTATTAGAAACCGTGCATACCGCTTCACTAGCACAGGTAAAAACTCAGCGTTCACCAACGCGATTATTTCTCAAGACCCGGCAGGAGCGGATATGATCTATAAAGATTATGATATCGCTGCAAGACTTGATACGATCACTTTGAAGAACTTGCCGCGTGGATCTCGTGAATACAACGATACATGCCGTGAGATGAATGACGTATGGAATCGTTGGGTGACAGTGGTTGATCATATGGGTGCCGTAGAATCTTTCTGCCAAATGATCGATAACTATATTTACGACAACCGTTCTGAAGACGCTGCCGTTGTTCAAATGTGCCGCGGTCGTCAGAAGTCCGCAGGTGTTGGTAACAATCAATCTGATTTGGGCAAAATGAAAGCTTCATTGATCCAAGAGAAATCGAACAGCATGGCGGCTCTTATCAAAAGACGTATCGGCGAACTTGGTTGTCCATCTTCAGGTTCCTTTTAAATAATTCATAAATGCTATCAAGCTTCTAAAGACCGGCCTTTCAAAGGCCGGTCTTTTTTTTGTGGGCCAGCAAAAAGCGGCACTAGCTAAAAGTTCTACAGGCTTAGACGTCTCAGACTGAAATAAGACATATTTTAAGAAGCATAGTTCGTGCACTAGAGTATGTCGCTATGAAGAATCTAATTTGGATCAACCTATTTTTAGCGATGACAATAACAGCTTGTGCTCCTAGCGAGAAGGGGCAACAGGCCTCCGTGGAGACTACACAGGACTATCCGACGCCCGTGATGACGAAGGCCGGTCAATACCAGGTTATTCAAGGAGCTTCGAAGGTCCAAGACATGGCCGTTAAATATGATCATGATACTAAAAAAATGTCGGTCAAAGGTAAATTGAACCTAACGACGGTGGGGACGCGCGAAAATCTGCGTTTGGATATCGATCTTTTGGGAGCTAAAAATAACGATGGTTATGTGATCCTAAAACCAGTTCAATCGTTAGGTATTGCGGGCTTGCAGTTAGCGGCTAAAGCAACATGCTTGGGGATTGACGGCGATTGCAGCAGTTCCTTCATTGATATTTACGTGTCTTATAAGGACCAAATTTATCACCATCAAATTGAATCAATTGAAGCCTCAGATGAGAAAGATGCTGACGCGAAAAAAGCGGATTCAAAAGATGAAGACAGTGATGCCCCAGTGGCCCAACAGGGTGATGATGATCACGAAGACTCTGATGATGTTGATGAGGCGCCTGGCGTTTATGTGGGCGATATGAAAAATGACATTGAGAAAGTGTTGGAAGTGAAGCCAAAGGGTGCCGCGAAAGAGCAGTCTACTCCAAAAGCAGAGCAGGACACAAAAGGTGTTGAGGGTACTGTTTCTATACCTGTTCGTGGCAATCAAGCAATTGGGGCTGTGAATAAGGGTCGTTTAGAAAATGGAACAAGTCTTTTAGATATCGATGCTAAAAATATCGGATTTGAAGTGGCTCATCCAGAAAGAAAGTCTTTCTATGCCACAACCGAATTGGCCTATTTGATTGAAAAAATGGGCGCCTTCACAAGAAAAGTTGCTCCAAATCATATCTTGTACCTAAGTGACATCGCCAAAAAGAACGGCGGTAAGTATGGAAGTCATAAGTCTCATCAGAATGGTCTGGATATTGACATCGCTTTCTATTTTAAAGCGAATAAGTCCTCTGCGAATTTTGTGAAGGCTTTAAGGAATGGCAAGCCGATCGGTGACTGGATGATGGAGCCGCAATGGCAGCTCTTTAAGTATGTCACAAGTTCGAACTTTGTAGATCGTATCTTTGTTCATCCGGGTTTGAAAAAGGCTTTGTGTGACAATGCGATTAAAAATGGTGAAATTAATGAATCGACTCGATCAGGTGTGGCTTATGAAACATTACGCCGCCTAAGACCAGAGAAGAGCCATGATAATCACTTCCATTTACGTATTAAGTGTTCTGAAAGCCAAATACGTTGTCGTCAGATGGCGGAACCAGCTCAGGGTACAGGTTGCTTTTAAGCCTCTTCCTTGACATGATAGGTTTATGGCTGATTGGCGTGAACGCAGTGAAATGAATGGTGATGTGGTTTTTTTTCGGTATGTCTCCGAGGGGATGGAAAAAAGCCACGACGAGGTTTTCATTTGGGATTTAGATAAAACCTATCTGGATACGACCATTGATTCAGTGTCAGGACTTCTGACCACAATCTTAGAGCGTGCCCTTAATAAAAAAAACGTTCCGGGCACGAACACTCTTTTACAAGCTCTTTCTGAGTATCGCAAACAACAAAAAGGCTACATGTACTTCCCGGTATATTTCATCACGGCTTCACCGCCGCAGATGGAAGAAAGAATCTCGGAAAAGTTTTCTTTGGATAACATTCGTCCTTTCGGATGTTTTTATAAAGATAATTTAGCCAACATCCGGCCAGGACGTTTCTGGCGTTTGACGAAGCAGGTCGGTTACAAGCTTCAAGCTTTGTTGCAGTTGCGAACACGTCTGGCGGAAAATGTCCGTCAGATTTGTTGGGGTGATGACAGTGAAACCGATGCCATCATTTATAACTTATATTCCGATATTTGTTCGCGCCGCTTAGGGGCTCATGATATTCGCACGACTCTGGAAAAGTTAAATGTTTCTGGAGAACAAGTGGATACAATATTGGAGTTGCAGGCGGCGATTCCGGAAAATGACCCCGTTGAAAAGATCTATATCAATCTTGCGACGGACACGGATCCTGACTATTACCTGAAATTTGGACGGCGAACACTGGCCACGTATAATACTTTCCAAGTGGCTTTGGACTTGTTCCAAGATCGCCGCATTGCTTTGGATGGTCTTTATGCGGTCTTGCAAGACATGATCTATAACTATTCTTACACTCCCGAAGAGTTGATGAAAAGTTTTGATGAGTTCGTTCGCCGAGGGGTCATCGGCCAAGTGGCCTATGAAGAAGCCCGTTTGTTCTTTGTTGAAAAAGGATTGTTGTATCCATCTTATGCGCCAACCGTGGCGCCACTGAAAGAAAAAACCGTGGTCGAAGGTCGAGTGTATGAAATGGAAGGCTTGTATGAGCCCTGGATTCCAGAGCGCATTGATTACCTCCACGACTATCGTTAAAGCAGCTATTCGAATTTTAGAGGGAAGACCGTTGTTACGGGATCCCCGGTGAAAGATTTGAATTCGACTCGGCGGATGGCTTCAATCAGGCATTTCTTAAAACCGTCATCTGAAATTGTTGATGACGAGATACTGGGATTAGAGACTTTTCCTGAGCGTTCGATGGTGAAATTGATGGATGCTTGGCCAACCAGACCAGGAGTCTTTTGCAGCAACTGAGTGTAGCATTTGAAAAATGAATTTCTTTGTGCCCGTAACGTGTCCTGGATAAATTCCGAAGTCAGACCTTCAGCGCCAGTTGCGGCGATAGCCGGTGAGCCTTCTGTGGTGGGAGCGATATCCGGCAACGTTTGTGATTGTGGTTGTTTTTTGAAGTTCATTTCATAGTCAGTGGCGCTCCAGCGAACTCCATCGCGAGAGATAAATACGGAGCCTTCTCTTCCGAAGTTTTCAACTTGAACGTCACCACGTTTGATGATCACGACCTCGTGATCGTTTTCTTCGTCGAGCGTTACTAGAGAGTTTTCTTGAATGCGAATTCTATATGCGGACTCGAATTCCATCGTGGCGTCGCCATCGGGACCTGTTTCGACGGA
>JBLMWG010000092.1:0-21417 GCA_050257115.1 Bacillota bacterium | reverse complement strand
GAAACGAGCCGCATTCCAAACCTTATTCATGAAGTTACGGTAGCCTTCAAGGCGCTGCTCGCTAAATTTGAAGTCTTTACCAGAGAACAAATGCGCCGCGAACGTGAAGCGCAAAGCATCCGCTCCATGTTTTTCAATCATTTCAACCGGGTCAATGGAGTTACCCAAAGACTTGGACATTTTGCGACCTTGAGAATCGCGAACCAAACCGTGGATGTACACGGTTCTGAAAGGAACGTCTCTTTGGAACTCAAGACCCATCATGATCATACGGGCAACCCAGAAGAAAATGATGTCATGACCAGTTACCAAATAACTAGTTGGATAGAATGTTTTGAGAGTTTCAGTTTCATTTGGCCAGCCCATTGTTGAGAACGGCCAAAGAGCTGAAGAGAACCAGGTGTCCAAAACGTCATCGTCTTGGTGAAGTTCATGACTGCCGCACTTTTCACAAGCAGTGATATCGGTTTCAGAAACGTTTTGATGATTGCAAGAGTTGCAATACCAAACAGGGATACGGTGACCCCACCACAATTGACGAGAAATACACCAGTCTTCGATGTTGTTTAACCAGTGAAGATAAACTTTTGTCCAAGATTCAGGTTCAAAACGGATTGTGCCGTTTTCAACGACGCGCTTTGCAGGAGTCGCCAATTGCTCCATTTTAACGAACCATTGCTCGGACAAGAACGGTTCTACAACCGCGCCAGAACGAGAGCAGTGACCAACGGAGTGAACGTGGGGTTCTTCTTTAACCAAAAGTTCTTGTGCTTTGAGGTCTTCGATGACCTTTTTACGAGCTTCCGCCACCTTCAAGCCCTGATAAGGACCAGCATTTTCATTCATTTCTGCTTTCTTAGTTAACAGATTGATGAATTCAAGGTGGTGCGCCTTGCCGATTTTATAGTCATTGAAATCGTGGGCCGGAGTGATCTTCACGACGCCAGAGCCGAAGTTCAAATCCACATAAGTGTCTGCGATGATTTTAATTTTCCTATTGATCAAAGGCACAATGACGGTTTTGCCAATCAAATGCTTATAGCGTTCATCATCAGGGTGAACACATAAAGCTGTATCGCCCAACATAGTTTCTGGGCGAGTTGTTGCAACAGTCAGGAAACCAGAACCATCTTCAAGGGGATAGTTGATGTGGTAAAGAGCACCTTTAACTTGTTTGTGTTCAACTTCCAAGTCAGAGATTGCCGTTTCAAGAGGACCAGACCAGTTGACAAGGCGTTGACCACGATAGATCAAACCTTTTTTGTGTAGGGACACAAATACTTTACGAACCGCTTTGGAAACACCGTCATCCAAAGTAAAGACAGCACGATCCCAATCGCAAGAATCACCTAGGCGGCGCATCTGTGAATAGATACGGTTGCCGTATTGATGTTTCCAATCCCAAACTTTTTCTACGAATTTTTCACGACCCAAATCATGGCGGTTGATGCCTTCTTTTTTAAGTTCACGTTCCACAACGGACTGAGTGGCAATTCCGGCGTGGTCGGTGCCTGGCAACCACATCGTGTTGTAACCGCTCATTCTTTTCCAACGGATCAGGATATCTTGGATTGTGTGATCCAAGGCATGGCCCATGTGTAAAAAGCCAGTGACGTTTGGTGGAGGCAAGATGATTGAAAACGGAGGTTTTGTGGATTGATCTTGCGCTTTAAAGAAGCCTGAGTTTTCCCACCACTGATAAGTTCTGTTTTCTACATCAGCGGGATTGTAGCGATCTGATAACTGTTCTGACATTCTGAATTACCCCAACGGTTTAAGGACATGAAATTCCAAGGATTTTTAACCCTTAGAGGCTATCAGATTCAAGTCCTTTAGGGTAGAGTATCAGGTCCATTTTAACCGGTAATTAGAGCTGGTTTTCATCGCTCGGCGCATCAATTCGCATAAAAAAAGGGAGGCTTGTGGCCTCCCTCGATTTTGGTCTGTTTTCTGAACCACTATTTCAAGAAATCGGTCAGAATTCTTGTGCCGACGACGACCTCTTGGAGGTTGCGGTCGGAGCCTTGATCAGGATTCATTGTTCTGTTGTTGTAGGCAATGTGGTAACGAAATGTGTCTTCTTTTTTAGGTTTGTATTCGAAAGCCACTCCGCCACTTGTGTATTTATTGTCAGCAGACGTTGAGTCGTCGAATTTTTCCATTGAGTACGTAAGTTTCAAGATCGCTGCCCAGTTGTCATCGAACATCCACTTACCCGAAGCTACGAGAGAGGACAGATTATCGGTCCCAGTTTCAGCTGACGAAGTTTCTTTA
The DNA here is from genome assembly GCA_050257115.1 of Bacillota bacterium. GTDB lineage: Bacteria > Bdellovibrionota > Bdellovibrionia > Bdellovibrionales > Bdellovibrionaceae > Bdellovibrio. The sequence goes on along the minus strand of JBLMWG010000092.1, from coordinate 19,143 downwards.
TACGTGTTCATCAAGTAATCCAATTGAATCAACCAAGATTCATTTTGGAATTGTCCGCCCAACGCGATGTAGTCGATTTTACCGTCCAAGCCAACAGCGGGTTCCGTTTTCATTGTGTGGTAAGAAGCACGTACTTGCCAGTTGTCTCCGAATTTTCCTTTCCAAGCGATTGCATATAAAGCTTGGTTTTGGTTCAGCTTACCGGTGTTTGTCCCATCAACAGTATGGTCGCCTGCATTGGCGGCAGCAATGCGACCGTTGTTCGTGTCCACGTTGGAAGCTTGGAGGTTGATTTCTTGGTCTGCAAAGTTAAATGCTAGTTTCGCACCCGTGTAGTACAAAAGATTTGTAAAGCCAGTCAGAGTTTTGGGAGCACCGCCAGCCGCGTATCCTCCGAGGTAACTTGTCCCGCTGTAGGCCTCAGATGTGAAATACATTTCTGCACCAGAGTTGTTTCCTTCAAAACCACCGATATCAGCACCGAATTTGCCAATGGTCAAAGTTAACAGACTGTCAGCCATTTTGTTAGCTACATATGCGTAGTCGATATCTTGGAAAGTGTTGTCACGCTTTTGCAGTGTTGCTTGATCCTTCCCAGCAAATCTCCAGCGAAGACGGTAATTGGTATCTTCATTCAATTTGCCTTGGAAGTCTGCGCGACCTGTTTGCAAATAAAACTTGTTCGAATCAACTCCTGACCCACCACGGATGGCATCGGAATTGAATGTTTGGCTAAGATAATCGGCTCTTAGATCTAAATTAATGCTTCCTGCATTTGCGGTAGCAACAGTCGCTGTCGCAACTAAGGATACCAGTAAAAACTTTCTCATTCATGAGTCCTTCTGTGGAAAAGTCTTCGGGGCATGTGCCCACAGGTAAGGGGACAGTTAGGATTGTGAACGTTCTTGAGAGATTCCTGAAAAACCACCTTTCAAGTAGTACACATTTAAATGTCCTTGAGACTCCAATGTTTCTACAAGAGGCTTTGCATTTACTCCATCTTGATCCACGATCAAAATAGGATAGTGTGCAGGTAATTTTTTATCTTTGATCTGTTGTTGAATCTCTTCTGTTGTTCCGGTGATTGTCACATTGTCGATATGCATAGCTTCGACGCTCTTATACCAAGCTTTTAAATCAACCCCTAGGTTGACAAGAATCATTGGGATACGTCCCTGGATCAGATTATTGAACTGAAAGTATCCGATTTGAGAAATATCCATTATGAACCCACTTTGGCGTGATCAGGGATTGAATTGTATTTTGCAAGGACGATTCCAAGGCCGATAAATGCCATTAAGCCAGAGACCCAAAAAGGTGCAGTGATCGCAAGATGCCCATAGAGGAAACCACCAATCGCTGGTCCCAAAATGCGTCCTAGAGAAGCCATACTTTGAGTAACACCCATTGCGGCTCCTTGTTCTTTAGGATCTGTGAGCAAGCTGATGCTTCCCAATGTGGAAGGATTCGATAAACCATTTCCTAGAGAGAGCAAAGTCATTGCCACAGCCATTGCCGTGAGTGTTGAAGAAACTGCGATCAAGGTTAAGCCAACGGAGAAACAGAGCAAGCCCAGGCGTAAAACTTTGCGCTCGCCCCATTTTGGTAGCATACGGCGAACTAAGAATCCTTGTGTGAAAATGATAATCACCCCGATGTAAGCAAAACCGAAACTGACTTGTTTGACATCCCACTGGAATTTGTCGCCCATAAATAAAATCAATGTAGCTTCCATTCCTGACATGGCCAGTGAGGAGAGCAAGAACACTGTCATCAAAGGACCAACAGTTTTGATGTTGAGGTAATGCCACATCACAGAGAAGCGTTTTTTCTTCGCAGCTGATTCGCTTTTCTCGGAGAGGGATTCTTTTAAAAACTTGATCCCGAAAAGGAAGTTCGCAAAGCACAAAGCACCTACCCAGCATGCAGAGAAGGAGGTGTCAAAATGTGGAGCTGGGTTGATGTGATGACCCCAAACGGCCAAAGCTCCACCAAGTGCAGGCCCAATTACGAAGCCCAAGCCAAATGCAGCCCCAATCAAAGCCATACCTTTGGAGCGCTCATGTTTGGGTGTGATATCGGAAATATAAGCTGAAGCTGTAGAAAGGCTGGCGCCAAAAAATCCGGCCAGAATGCGCGCGGCAAAGAGCCACTCAAGACTGCGAGCCCAGGCAAAAAGAAGATAGGAAAGACCTTCGCCGAGAAGACAGAAGAGAAGAATCGGACGACGTCCTAGTCGATCACTCAAGCGGCCCCAGAATGGCGAAAATAAAAACTGCATCAGAGAATAGACCGATAGCAGTAAGCCGGTTTGTAGCGCTGTTGCGCCAAAATTGCGACTGAGAATCGGAATAATCGGGATAACTACACCAAAGCCCACAAGATAGAGGAAAACGGTGAAAAAGATGATGGCGAGCTGTGATTTATTTGATGTCGTAGTCATAGGGTTGTTATTATTAGGAAGTTATGAAAATGGCAAATAATCTTCAGCGTTTGACTTCGATCATTTTGGGCTTCCTTTTGCTTTCTCCGGGAGCAGGGGCTTTTGATAACTATAAGGAATTTAAAAGAGACCATTGGGACTTCGAAGTAGGAACAAATTATTTCTATTCAGAAGCCAACTATGTGTCGATGGGTAATGGGACTTCGAGTCTAACCAGTGGAAACCATTACCAACTTTTGGATGTGAACCTGAGTACGCGCTATATGCCTGCGAAAGATTGGTCGGTTTTTGTCATGGGTACGATCAGTTCTGCGGAAAGTAAGGACTCTGTTGCGACGCGGTCGAATAGCACCTTGTCCCAGGTGCTCGGTGGATTTGATTTCGTTATGTATGACGGGTGGTTCCAGCTAGTTCCAGAGTTGGCTGTCCTCGTTCCTTTACAAAAAGTCGATACGACCTCGGATGCGGTTTTGAACTCTGAGGGAGTTTACGAAATGTGGGCTCGTTTGACAGCTCAAAAGGACTTCGGGATCTTGAGAGCCTATGGCTGGGCTGGCTTCAATTATCGTGGTGAAGAGAGATCTTACTTAATGCCGTGGGGTGTGGGTATGCAACTCAAAGGTCGCAGAGTTCGTTTAGGCGGAGAAATCTTTGGTTTTCAAAGTATCAGTGATGACAAGGATACGAGTAATAAGACTGCACGAAATGCATACCTTAATACGGTCGATGCGGGATCTTATAAATTTTATTCCGTGAACCCTTCTGTGGTGGATTCACTGGCGTATTTAACTTGGATGATCAATTCTAAATGGAGTCTTCAGGCCAATACGGGTCTTACTCTGGCTGGGGAAAACTCGGCCGCAGGTTTCCATGTGGGTGGCTTTATCCGTTACAGCTTTGATTTGAGTGAGGGGTACAAGGAAAAGCCTTACATCGAACCAGAGGCGTCCCCTGTTCCGGAGGGGCGTTCAAATTTGTATGACCAACGTGACGAGGAGCTCAGCTCTTCAACAAAGGTTCGTCAATTCAAAGAACAGACTAGCGATGGCGTTGATCAACAACTTTTCAAGCCACGTCCAACCAAAAGAAAACCTCGTGTGAATGACCAGCAATTGCAGCAACAGTTGAACGACGCCGAATTCGAAATCGAGCTAAAAGGCAAAAACAAACACTAAAAGGTACGGACATACTTTTGGTAGCAAGGGTGTGTCATCGCCACCGTCTTATCTAAGGAATTTTGAGTTTTTCTTTCGTGCTTTTGAAATCAACACCAGCAATGTCGACCGTTTTTTGGCGACCTGTCTCGCCTTTGATGATCGTAATTTCACGTTTCGGAATTTTTAATAGTTTTGATAGAAATTCAATCAACGCTTGGTTGGCTTCGCCATCCACCGGAGGAGCTGTGATCTTTACTTTCAACATTCCGTTGTGAGGGCCGACAATTTCATTTTTCGAGGACTTAGGCTGAATAAAAAGGTGGAGTCGAACTCCACCTTTGAGCTCTTCAATCATTATTCTGCGGATAGAGGGGAGATATTCGTCGAACGAGGAGCACTGGTGCCTGTCGTTGCATTAGTGCCACCAACAATGTTGTGGTTGGCAAGATGCATTTGCGGCATATACTTTTCGCCTTGTTCAAGCAAAGAAAGGTGAGCTTGCGCCAGCGCCTTCAAATTTGCTTCAAATTGCATACGAGCGCGCTTCAACTCGGACACCTCTTGATACATTTTTTTCAAAGAGTCACGGGAATCACGAGTGATGATCTCAGCTTTTTGGGAAGCATCGGCAATAATCAACTTCGCTTCGCGTTCAGCGTCTTGGCGTAAACGATCTGCCATTTGAGTCGCCGTTGCAATAGTCTCTTTTAAAACTTGATCGCGCTCTTTATATTCCATCAAAGAAAGTTCTTTTTCACGAAGAGCTTCTTTCAATGCGTTTCGATCTTGAATCAGAGCTTCCATTTGCCCTGCAACTTGCTGGAGGAAATCCATAACCTCATCAGCATCAAGTCCCATCATCTTTTTATTAAAAGATTTGTGAGCAATATCAATAGGAGTAATCTTCATTTGTTCCTCCTTGAACAATTATGAACTAAGGATAAAGGCCGAGTCTGTGCCAGGGCAAGATTATTTGATTTCCCGGGCCATTTCTTTGTTTCTCATCGCCGCTTTTTCAAAGCTGATACGAAGAGCACGCTCAATCTCAAGCTCTCTCATGGACTGAAGTCCAGCCGCAGTCACACCTTTTTTAGAAGTAACTCGGGCTTGCAGGTCTTCAACTCTTTCCCGGGCTTGGGCTGCCAACAAAGAGGCTCCCACAAAGGTTTCGATTGTCATGATACGAGCCTCTTCATCAGAAAAGCCGTGTTCTTCAATCCAATCCTGCCAGTACATCATCATTTCAAAAACAAAGCCAGTGCCGCTTGAGCAAGAAACCATCAAAGCCTCAAACTGATCTTCATCAGTGACTTTGATCACGCGCCCAAGTGGTGTGAAAAGATCTTCCACAGTACTTTCCAAAGCGTCGTCGTCATCGTCATTGAGTAAGTAACCAATCACACCGCGACCAATCAGGGATGGTGTGTTTGGCATCACGCGAGCTAATCGGGCACCATTTAGAAACTTTTCTAGTTTTTCCATGCGGACGCCTGCCGCAATGCTGATGACGATCTTATTTTCATCAAAAGCCCGCCCCACAGGCTCTAAAGCCGTGAGGAGATCTTGAGGCTTGATGGCTAAAATGATGATGTCACAAGTATCAATGAGCTCTTCGTTCGTGGAAGAAGCGTTGATTTTGTATTCTTCAACCAGTTTAATCAGTTTACCTTCAGAACGGTTCGAAGCGTAAATATGTTTTGCAGGAATACCGCCTTCGATAAGGCCTTTGATCATGGCTTGCGCCATATGACCTGCACCCAGAAATCCGATTTTTTGAGCTTTGAGAAGTGGGTTCATGGCACCATCCTACCTGCAGTGGGGTCATTCGCCAAATGAAATCATCCACTAAAGCAGACACTACGGGCGACTCAAACGGTTAATTTCTGGCGCCGAATAAAATAGTTCCCAGGCGGACTAAGGTAGCTCCTTCCTGGATAGCGACCTTATAGTCATGGCTAGTGCCCATAGATAGAGTCGTCATAGGATGTACACTCAAGTCTGTTTTGCTTATAAGTTCTTCTTTTAAGTTGCGTAGTTCTTGAAAATAAGGCCGAACTTCTTCGCCGGTCTCAGTAAGCGGCGGCATGGTCATGAGTCCTTCAATATGTAGATGCGGAAGTCGGCAAAGATCCTGCCATTGCTTAAGGACGGTTTCTTTGTCAAAGCCACTTTTACTTTCTTCGTGGGCAAGGTTCACTTGAATCAGAACTTTCTGTTCAACATTCTTGCTTTCGCACTGACGAGAAAGAACTTGAGCCAGTTCTAAAGAATCCACAGAATGAATTAGTTCAAACTTCCCAACGACATATTTGGCTTTATTTTTTTGCAGGTGACCGATGAGGTGCCATTTTAGGTCAGGAAGGTGTTTAAGCTGCTCCTGCTTGTCGAGAGCTTCTTGCACATAGTTTTCACCGAAGGCGCGATGGCCCAAGTTGTACAGACTCTGAATTTTTTCGATCGGTTGCAATTTCGAAACGGCAAGGATCTTTTCAGTGCCAATTTCGGCACAGATATCTTTATAGCTCATCAGTAGGATACTCTAGCAAAGTCCTATGGAAGGGCCCTAGAGATTTTTTGCATGACAGAGTATGTAAAAGCTCGGGGAACTCTCAGTGGAATATGCATTTCTGAACCCACCTTCAGCTCAAAACCTGGGAAGAGTCTTTTAAATGCGGAAATTCCCTGAAGCTCGTCGCCCGGACCTCCTGATGAAATGCCTCCCATGTCGAAAAGCTGACTTCCATGCTTCTTCGAACGAAGAATCAGCTGCCAAATTAGAATGTGGTTAAAGGGAAACTTTCTGAGTCTCTCATCACTGCGTGAGCCGCCAACCGAGAACTCAACTACGTGCTGGTGGCGAACTCCGGTGATGAATGCTTTGGGTTCAAGGGGGGCGCTTTTCAGATAGAACCCAATGATGGACACATCATTGCCGTATTGCTCAGCACTTTTAAAAAGCGGTTGAAAATTCTAATGACATTCTTTCTTAGCACTTCGGAGGAACGACTCGGTGAGTGCTTTTTGTAAAAAGGGAGCTGTCGTAGCATCCAAGATATCTTGCACAGAGGCTTCTTCAGCGTGTTTGTCTTTGATGCGCAATTTAACTCTGCCATTGGCATTAAATAGTCCCAGAATCTCACTGACGTCGGGGCGAAGATCAACAAACCTGGTTTCGGTATAGGCTGTGGGGTTAATTGATTCGAATCGAAGCGAGCTTAAAATATCTTTGGAGATATTGAGAGGCTCGTCACCTGGTAAGTAGGGCTGTAATCGCAAGCTCATCACTTTGGTGTGTTGATGGCAAAAATGAATCAACCAGCTCAAAAGTTTTCGCAGTCTGTCCGGGTGCTGCATCGGCCCAAGGGGGATCCATTTTTGCACAACCCCATTCTGAAAAAGTGACACCTTGGAGACTTCAACCGAGATGGCGATTTGGTGGAGCAGGCCAGTGATGCGATCTATGGCTTGCAAAACAAAAAATGGGCGATGGCTATGATCAAGATGTCGATAGGATTGCCAGTAGGAAAGATTAGGCCACATAAGTTGACGGGTTATACCTTTTTCATCTTTGACTTCATAGGTTGGGAGGGATTGCTTTCTTATGTCCTCTTCAAACAAACGAGCACGATCATCAAATTTGTTAAAAAAGCGCAAACTAAAATCGCGGTTGTGAAGTTCAACATCAATCATGGGGGCCTCGATCAAATTTCGTAACAAGGGCCCTCTTGGAAATCATTGAACATTTATGTCATGGATTTTTTTTAATAATTCACATTGCTGAAGAGTAAATCTACATTCTTTGACGGAAAGATCTCTGTGCAATAGCTTTTAACAATATCGACGAAGGAGATCTGCATGAAGCAGGTATACGCTGAGCTAAGTAAGACAATGAACAATCATGGATTTAAAAGTGCACTGACTGATATAGGAATGCGCTTTGTGAACAAGTTTTTTTATTTTCACTCTCTTCACTGCGTTTTTATCTCGACGGTGAAGGAGGCTTCCCTTGTTGTTGATCAAAAGTATCAGCACGGCTTTTTAAGCGTCGATCAACTTTTTCAGTATTCCAAAGATAAAACACATGAATTATCAGAATCATTTGTTCGGGCGGCTTTAGAAAAAGGAGATCGTTGTTACGGAATTACTCACAACGGGGAGTTAGCTGCCTATGGGTGGTATTCGCGACAAGCAACGCAGACAGATGTGCAAAATATGCTATTCTGTTTTGATCCTGCTTATGTCTATATGTACAAAGGATTTACCAAGAAAAGCTATCGGGGACAGCGTTTACATGCTGTGGGAATGAGTTGGGCTCTCAAGCACTACCTTGAAGAAGGTTCGTCGGGTATTGTGTCCTATGTGGATTCGATTAACTTTGATTCATTGAAGTCTTGTTACCGCATGGGTTACAAATTTATTGGTAACATTTATATTTTAAAAACGTTCGGTCACCCTTGGTGTTGGTCGTCTTCAGCGTGTCGTGAAAAAAAGATCTCGATGAGATCTCCTGCTTTTAGCCTTCAGAATCGAGGGGAACTTGAAGTTTCTTCCCAATTTTAAATTTGCCCATTAATTTTAACCAGAGATATCTCAAATGACCAATTTCATCGGGCTTTAAGAGATGCGTGAAAATCGAGGCGACAAAAAGCAAGATCGTGAAAATGGTAAAGCTGGTTGCCAGGATCCAAAATGGCAACCAGTTAAAATCCTGGAAACAGTATTTTAGAATGGCAGAAAAAATGGTCGATAGAGCGGAAAGTTTGATTAGATCGGACCACATGAATAGTCTAAAGAAATTTGAATTGATCATACGGGCGCCGACGACTAAGCCAAAGAGATTCATTGCTCCCACTGCGATAATTTTTGCCCATAAAACCCCCATGGGACTAATCCAATAAGCCCCCGCAAATATCAAGGCAACTCCAAGAATTACGCCTACAATTTTTATTTTTAAAGCATAGGCAGTTTGAGAAGCCGCTCTAAAAAGAGGTTCGGGATTTAAACAGCCAATAAATATATAGAGACTGAAGACAGTTAAATATGGAGCACTCTCTGCATATTTATTAGAGTAAATAAAGGTGATGAGTTCCTTTGAAAAAAAGGCGGTATAGATTGAGAAGGGAATGATCACCAAGAGTAATTTCCGGCTCATTCGTCGCCATGTGTCCTCAGCTTTCTGAAAGTTCCCATTTCGGACCTCTTCAATGAGTTGAATAATGATGAGTTCATAAACTGAGCTTCGTAAAGAATTTATTAATGGGTTTTCAAATGAGCCAACAGAATAGATCGTGAACTGCGTGATGTTGTAGAAAGAGGAAATCACAAAGTTTTCAACATTTAAAAGGTTTGTAATAATTCGTGAGAAGCCTAAAGGAAGTCCGTACTTAATCTGTGTTGGTATAAACTTGCATCCATCACGATACTTAAGCCCGTCGTTATTTTTATGTCCCTCAATTGTATAAACGACCCAGATTAATCGTAGGGTCATTAAAACGGACAAAAAACCTAAGGCCCAAGTAATTGAATCAAAGAGAATAAAGGCTCCTAAGAGGGCCGCAGACTTAAGAAATTCAGTACCCGCATCTAAATAGAGTCGCTCTTTAAAACGATTGAAGTTAATCAAAAGTCCTTCCATTTGCTGTGAACAAATGGTCACAACAATAAGGACTCCCAAGAGTGGCAGATAGTTAGCTAGATCCAAATCATTTAGTAATTTGGCAATGGGAAGGCGAAATATAGTCAGTCCCAGAGCGACAATGCCAGTTATAACAAAATTCGATAGCAGAGCGTTCCAGGAATATAGAGCGAAGTTTTTTCGATCCCACCGCAAATAGTAGTTAACAGAGTCATCGAGGCCAAGATTCAAGGCGACTTGAGCAAACCAATAGATCAGTGTGACCAGCTTATAAGTTCCGTAAGTTTCGACGCTTAAATGACGACTTAAATACATGGGGATGGCGAATGAAAAAGCCATTCCCAGAAATCGTGCTCCAGAAAGCAAGGCGACGCGATTAAAAGATTCTTTATCGTTTTGCATCGACGGCAACGTATCGCCGATTGCTCCAAAATGTCATCTGGAGAAGTTCATCTTACAGCTTTGTAAATCTTTGATGACGTTTGATCTCAAAATTTTGTAAGTAAGCTCTTTACGATCTGTATGGGTAAGCCCACGACATTGTCGAAAGGGCCTTCGAATCTTTCCACGAATTTTCCGCCAAGACCTTGTATGCCGTATGCACCGGCTTTGTCCATGGGTTCCCCACTCTCGATATAGGACCAGATCTCTTCGTCCGTGAGCTTTTTGAAGAACACCTTTGTTGTCTCAATATGAGACACCATTTTTCCCGAGGGAGCTTCCATCATGCAGACTGCTGTCAGCACTTCGTGAACATTTCCAGACAAAAGTTTTAAAATACGGTGAGCATCGGCCTTATCTTCAGGTTTTCCGAGGGGTCCTCCGCCGAAAATCACCTCAGTGTCAGCGGAAATGAGTATAAAATCGTTTTTACCACTCGACGTAAGGAGGGCAAAAGCCGCCCTCGCTTTACGTCCAGCTATGTCTAAAATCTGCTCGTTTACATTCAGGTTTTTGTCAGGAATTTCCGATACTTTTACTGAGATTACGTCGAATGAAAACCCGGCTTCTTGAAGAAGCTGTTTTCGGCGTGGAGACTCGGAAGCCAAGATAAGTGGTTTCATGGGTTTGACTAAAACACAAAGAGGCCAAAATGGGAAGCGCAGAGTTAATGCTGGTTTTGGGACTACTTCTAGGAGGAGTAGCGGTCTTCCTATTTGTGAGTTCCATCTTTGCAAGTAACGCAGATAAGCAGCAGCTTTCATGGGCGAACAATGATGAGCCCGTGAAATCGAAAAATCCGATCATTAATTTTTCCCGACCGTTAGTGCATCAATTCACGTTGCAACATGCTCTGCGTATCCGCAGCGAAAGCTATCGAAAAAAAGTTCGCAAGTTCATTTTAACTTCAGGTTTGTCACAAGAATTGAATGAAGATGAATTTATCGGTTTGCAACTTTTATGGGGGGTTATGTTCCCATGCTTGTTGTTGGTGATGAATTTTTCTTTGCAGTTAGGTTTGCCATGGGCGATGTGTGTCGGGGTTGGTCTCATTGGGTTCTACTTGCCACAAATTCACGCCAAAGGTGAAAAGAAGAAACGTGAGTTGTCCGTTCGTGCAGATTTACCATTTTTTATCGACCTATTGGCTTTGTCGGTGGAAGCGGGGTTGGACTTTTTCTCTGCAATTCAAAAAATCGTGGATAAAGCTCAAGGAACAAACAGTGTCTTGGCTGATGAGTTCGGAATTGTTTTGAAGGACATCAAAATCGGTGCTGCGAAAACGCAGGCACTGAAGGACATGTCAGCACGTTTGGATATGAATGAAATCACAAGTTTCGTCGCGGTTCTGGTCGATGCGGAAGCAACGGGTGCCAGTATTTCCCAGGTTTTGAAGGACCAATCTGAACAAATGCGTTTGGAAAGATTTGTTCGTGCCGAAAAAGCCGGTGCAAAGGCCTCCCAAGCTATTTTGATTCCGCTGATGATGTTTATCTTGCCGGCGGTTTTTATTATGGTGTTTGGGCCGGTCGCGATTTCATTTATGTATGGGGCGAAATAATGATGAAGCTTGAGAATATAACAACACAGCAAAAGCTCATCCCGAATTTGGAAGTTGCAAAATCCTTCACAAGTCGGGGAAAAGGGCTTTTGGGCAGATCTTCACTAGCTGAAGATCGTGCGTTGTGGATTCATCATTGCAACAGCATTCATACCTTCTTTATGAAGTTTGCGATTGATTGTGTATTTGTAGATAAGAACTTGAAAGTAAAAGCTGTCTTTCAAGATGTAAAACCATGGAGATTGATTCTCCCAGTATGGGGAGCAAGCTCTGTGATTGAGATGGCTTCAGGGATGAGCAGCAAGTTGAAGATCAGCGTGGGAGATCAACTCAATGTGGGCGCTTAGAGTATTAACCGGCCCTCAAGCCGGCAGCATAGTCGAGTTGAAAATGGGCAGAAACGTCATCGGACGTGCTCCGCAATGTGATGTGAAGGTCACGAGTCCTGGCGTGTCCAAAGAACACACTGAAATTACTGTTTATAAAGATAAGATTGTTGTCACAGATTTGAAATCAAGTAACGGGACATTCCTGAATGGTGTGCGCATGCAGACGGGAGTAATGCGCTTGGGTGATAAATTGGGAATTCATGACATCTTAGTGGATGTGATCCCAGCCCCTGAAGTGCGCCCCAAGGCTCCACCGCGGAGTGCTTCAGCACCGATGCCGTATTACGGCGGAGGGGCGGCACCAGTAATGCCATCACAAGCTTATCAAGGAATGCCGCATGGTATGCCTCAGGGAGTGCCGATGCCTCAAGGCATGCCGCAACCCATGGGATCTGTGGCTCAAGGCATGGCGACGCCAGCTCCAGCATATCATCCTGGTGGTATTAAAGCCGTCATGGATCGCTTGATGGAGTATGTTGATCGCGTGGCTTTACCAGGTGTCTATAAGCTCCCTACGCTTGTTGAATTCAAAATGGTTTTGTTAGGATTTGTGGTCTTGTTTATCTTTGTCACGACCTTGTTGTCGATGATACCGATGGTGCAAATTTCCAGAGCCAGCATCATCAATGAAAGTAAGCGTCGCGCGGGATCTATTGCTCGTACGCTGGCTACTATTAATCAAGCGGCATTGCTGCAAAATAGCTATTCATCTTTAACAACCAATCAAGCCGAAGCTGAAGACGGTGTGAAGCAGGTTTTGATCGTGCAGCAATCAGATGGGATGATTTTAGCCCCAGCTTCCAGAGCGGGAACGACACCAGACTTGCCTTTTGTTCATGTGGCTCGGCGTGAAATGCGCCCACAAACGGTTGAGGTGGATTCTTCGACCATTGGGGCGAGCTTTCCGATCGGCTTATTCGATCCAAATACTGGTGACCAGGCTGTGAAAGCTCATGCGATTGTTCTTTATGATGTGGGCAGCTTGGCCTTCGATGACGGCAGAGCGATCAGCTTATTCATGCAGACGTTGGTCATTGCAAGTATCGTGGGTCTTTTGGTGTTCTTCTTTATGTATAAGCTGATTGAATATCCGTTGATTAGTCTGAATTCGCAGCTAGACATCGCGATGAGAGAAAAGAAAGACAGCACGGAAGTTGATTTTAATTTCCCCGCGTTGCAGGCATTGATTGGAAATATCAATAGTCTGCTGACTCGTTATGTAAATGGCGAAAGTGATCAAGGTGGCTCTGGCCACTTCGTGAATAAAGATGGTGAAGCGGAAAATCTAGTGCAGATTATTGGCTTCCCGGCGATTGCGATTTCCCGTGATGGACGCATCATTGCTAGTAGTGCTTCTTTTGGACAGATTGCACGGATAGATGTAAGTCAAATTATCGGTCAGTCATTACAAGCGATTCCGGATGTGGCATTACAACAGAATCTTGAGCATCTAATGAATAAAACACGCGAAAACTCAAGAACGATCCACACGGATCAGCTCGAGTTCAGTGGTCATTTATGTGTATTAAGTTGTCAGGCGATGAGCTCTCAACCTAATGACGTGGATTACTTCGTAATCACCGTTTCACCGACGGATGGAGGGACTTAATGTCTGCAGCTCCTAAGGTGAAAGAAGTTTTGAAGTTTGAAGTGGAAGTGGTCAAAGGGCCACACATGGGGATGCGTTTGTCTTTCGATAAAGGCAACGCGACGTTAGGTCGCGGCCCTGAAAATGATATCGTTTTAGCTAATGATCCACGCATTAGTCGTCAACATGCCGAAATTAAGCAACGTGGCAATGAGTTTGTAATTGTCAACTTGAGTGCAAAGAACTTTATCCTCGTAAACGGCGAAAATGTTCAGTCCGAAATATTATATAAAGATTCGGTCATTCAGGTGGGTGATTCTGAAATTCGCGTCATGTATGAGCCGCCAGTCGTCGACGTGGCTCCACAGTCGCCGCCGCTTCAAGTTGTTTCTCAGGTGCCACCCATGCCAAAACCCCAACCAACGTTGCAGCCGCTGTCACAGCAACCTGTGACAGCCCCAAGGCCGCAAATGCCACAAATGCCGGCGGCACAAAATTCGACTCCACCGATGATGCAAAATATGTCAGTACCGCCGATGCCATCACCGCAGCCAATGGGTTATGGTGGGTTTCAGCAAAATACATCCTCACCTGGGCGAACTCCGCGTCCTTCAGCTTCGAGTGGTGGTGGTTTACTGGCAAATCCTAAAGCGCGCTTCTATATGATTGTCGCAGCGATTGGTCTGGTGGGCTGGCTAATTTTATCACCATCAAAAAATAAAGGTGCTAAGGATCCGAATGCAATTCGCACCTCATCGATCACAATGCAAGACGTAGCGGATGCGGAAAAGCGTACCCAAGAACTCATGACCGTTAAAAAAGAGAAGTATGATTCGATTCAATATAGACGAGCCCAAGAAAACTTTATTCGGGGCTTCCGTGATTTTCAACAAGGGCAATATGCTCGTGCTCGGGAATCATTCCAAGTCGTATTGAATTTGGATCCTGATAATGAGTTGGCAAAACGTTATTATAATTTATCAAAAATTAAATTTGATGAGTTTGTGAAATTCAACATGATTCAAGGCAACCGTTACCGTGAAAAGAAAAACTGGCGTATGTGTCAGTCGAATTATTCCAATGTTATGACGATGCTTCAAAACCGCAAGGACGATCCGACTTATAAGGAAGCCAAGCAGTTCTTTGAGGAGTGCACATTGAATCTAGAAGGGGGCAGAATTTAGATGGCTCATCTAATCGTCCGGCTTCGAGGTAAAACAATTTATAATATGCCCCTGGATGACAGCCGTAGTTATGTGGCGGGTCGCAAGGAAGATTGCGATATCGTGTTGCAGCCTGAAAAGGGAATTTCTAGAGAGCATTTCAAAATTTCTGCCGCCAATGGGCAGTGGACTTTGGATGTTGTTTCTCGTTATGGGGAAGTCATTCAAAACGGAGAATCGGTTCGGCAAATCAATCTTGATCACGGATCATCTTTTACCGTGCCCCCGTACGAGTTCGACTTTCTAATGAGTTCAGTGATGGGGCAACCTCAAGAGTCGGCATATGATCCAAACAACCTTCCAGTTGTGACTTCGGTCGGAGAGTCCGAAGCGCAAAGTTTGAACGGGGACGATGAGAAGACGGTGGTGGGGGCGGCACCGACAAGTGCTCACATAAAAATCGTTGATTCACAGAATGAGACAAAAGAAATGATTCGTCTCGATGCCGGGGAGTCATGGATTGCGGGCCGGGACCAGACTTGTCATATTTTGATTCGTGATCAACGTGTCAGCCGTCGGCAGTTTGAAATTCGTCGTGCTGGATCTCAATATATGATCTTGGATTTGGGCAGTGTGAATGGCACGTTGTTAAATGGAAATCCCATTTCCTCCACGGAGCCGGTTCCTATCAAGTCGGGGGATGCAATCACTGTACTTGATAACTATCTGTATTTTGAATTACATGATTCTCAATTCCAAAATCGGTTGGAACTCGTGGCGGTTGCTCCATTGAGTCCTTTGGCTCAATCTGGCTCGGATTTACTACCCGCAGAATATCAGCAGCCGCCGAACTATGAAATTGCTCCTTATCAAGATCCCATGGCACCGATGCCATATCAACAACCGTATCCGATGATGAATCATCCGGGAGTACAGGGCCCGCTACCTCCGCCAGCGACCGGCAAGTTTGATTTTCAAAAACATCGTCCGAAACTTATTATTGGCGCTGTAGCTATTGTATTGCTGGCATGGCTCTTCAGTGGTGATAAGAAAAGTGCCCCTGTAGCAGCTCCGACGGCTGCCGCTCCGGGTTCACCATTGGAAATGTTTAATAAACTGAAACCTGAGCAGCAAGCGTTGGTTCGTCAACGCTATAAAGATGCTAAAAACCTGTATATGCAGGGGAAGTATCAATTAGCCCAGGACGAGATCATCAAAATCCAGGAACTTGTTCCTGATTATGAAGACATAAAAGAAATTGAGCGCCTTTCTAAAGAAGCGATGTTCATTCAGGAGCAGCAACGTCGTCAGGAAGAAATCGAAAAAGCCAAGCTTGAGGCGGAAGAAAAAATTCAAAAGCAAGTAGCTGAATGTCAGAAGAAAATCAACCCAACGGTCACCATGGAAATAATGGACGATTGTCTGAGCCCTGTGTTGCAGTTCAATCCGGAACATCCAAAAATTCTTGATTTGAAAAATCAGGTGGAGGCAATCAATGCGCAACGTGAGGCTAAAGCAGCAGAAAAAGCAGCTTATCAATCTCAAGTTGCAAAACTACGTGCCATCTACGATAAAGCGCAATCGATTCATAAAACGTCGAAAAATCCATTGGATGCGATTGATGCTTATCAAAAGGTTGTGTCGTCAAAATTACCAGATCCAAATGGCTTTAAAGCTCAATCGCAACGTAATATCGCATCGATTCGTAATATGATGAATTCAAAAACGGCAAGCTATCAAGCTGAGTCTGATAAATTGTATCAGAGTCAAAATTTGAAGGGGGCAATTCTTGCTCTACGTAAAGCTCGTGAGATTGATCCGAACAATGCTGAGTTGCCTGAAAAGATCGATCGCCTAACTTTAGAGTTGCGTAAGCAAATGATGAGTCTTTACCAAGAGGGAATTTTGGAAGAAAGCTTTGGTAACGTTGAAGGTGGAGAGGCCAAAGCCGGTGCCAAGGAAAAATGGAAGAAAATTATTGAATTGGATGTCCCCGATGGCGAGTACTATAAAAAGGCTTATATCAAACTTAAGAAATACGGGGCTTTGTAGTTATGAAAATACAAGAGCGTTCTTATAGTACGAAAATCATGCGCCCTAAGCCTCTGATTCATTCTGAAGAAGATGGATCCCTGGTGGTAATAGCTACGTCTTGGGGACAACCAGAGCACGCTCAAAGAGCCACTGAAGAAGTGGTTAAGTATGTGAACGCAGCAAAGGCAGATGTTGAAGTGACGTCTCCTTTCGAGTTTTTGACGTGTACAACTGATGAAGTGAATTACGTACGAACCGGGCTGTTGATTGCTAATGATGCTCTTTATCGCGGTGAAAACAAGAGCCAGTACTTTTCTGGTATAGAAATCCTGGTCGTATTCAAAAGAGGTTCTCAAATTGCGTGGGCACAGGTCGGTTGCCCGAGCTTACTTATTCGCAGGCAACACCAAAGTTTGCAGCCTCTATCAATGGGATTGGATCTTGCCGCAGAAATGAAGTCTTCAGAGTTTGATTTGCCGCCACTTCCGGGTCAGCTATTAGGCTTAGATCGGACATGCAATATTCAAAGTGGACATACACTGGCCCAAGAGGGTGATCAGTTGGTTTTGTTGGCGAGTGCAACAGTCGCCACTTCTTTATGGGGATTGCCGCCTGATCAAGTGGATTTAAACCATGTCGCAAATCGCATGATCCAAGATTCCCCAGAAACCCCTTTTTGGTTGGGATTGGTTGCAGTTTAATCTTCTAAGTCAATTGTGGTCAGGGATTTATAGACTTGGCTGCGAACTTTTGCATATTCCGGTAAATGCAACGCCAATTCTGAAAGAGACGGGCCATAGATACTCAAAGAAGAAGTATCCCAGATAAATCCCATCGCAATATTCGTGCGTTTGATTTCTTGATCCAATAAATAGTTTTTAAAAGAGCGTTCAAATTTTTTGCGTTGGACGTCTTTAGAGAGGCCGCGGGTATCCGCTCGGAGCCAATCCACGAGATCTAAAAATAATGGATCGTTGCATTCCTTTAAATGAGAAGCATCAAATTCTCTCAGGTTGAGGAGGGTGAAGCAGGCATCGTTAATTTTCGGATTCTTTGTATTCAAATTTCGTTCCGCAACATACTGCCATGAGGAAACCTTGTTTTTGATCCCCAGCGTGCGCAAAGATTCCCAGTCCTTTTGATTCAAAGCCAATTGAGCGGTCCAGTTCAAAATATCAATGCTGCGGGGATTGCTTTGATTCAAGCGTTTCAAATCCCGAAGCAGTTGTGGCTCTTGATCGATTCGCATCCAGCGGTCATAGGGAATGCTGAGTTTTGCCATCCATTCGGAATTAGGCGCTACAAATGGCGGCAATTGATACTTGTGAAGCAGATTCTGGATCCGGGTGGTTGTCGATAGCAAGCTTTCCTGAAGCAGCGGAAGAGGGTTCACCTCGAGTCGATCGACCAGAGTGTTGTAAAGCTTGGCCTTCTCGTCATTGATGTATAAAACATGATCGGAAATGATGGCTGTGCGCAGGGGGCCAGCATTTCTCCAAAGGGACCATCCGGACTCTAGCAGAATCGGGCGGTCTTCTGGCCAATCAGCAGTGGGACTTTTTAAAGCCTCCAATAAAGAGTGCACGGGGAAGTCTGCGTTTTGGTTGTCGAGACTGCTTTCGCCAAGCAAGTCGAACAAAGTTTGTCCAACATCGGGAAGACCTACATTTTGGTCGATTTTCCAGAAGATCGCTTCATCTCTTTTTTTTCTTTGAGTCGGCTTGATAAGCAAAGCGACTTGAGTGTTTTCAGAATGTAAGTTCAACGAAGGAAGTTCACGAATGTGATCTCCGGTTTCATGCCCACTTAAACCAACGAGGACCACGGTGGTTTTATCCCACCGATTGGCAGCCTTCAGTTGCATGATGAAATCATAGAGACTTTCATCAAGCTCATCGACTTGTGACTCAAAGCTTAAATTTCGTGTTTCACCAAGTTCAGTAGTTGTGACTGTATTTGTGAAATTTAAATCCGGAACATAAAGAACACTAAAGAAGGGACTGCCACCCACATCATGCTTCAACCATTGCAAAAAATTTGCGGCATTTTTTTTAAAAGGGCGAAAAAGGCTGCCAAACCCAGGAATCAAATTGTCATCGAACAATTCAAAACCTTGGTTTAAGCCAGAGCGTCGAAAAACTGGTGCCCCTCCAGAAAAGAAACTTGTGCGGTAGTCATTTCGTACTGCGACTTCAGAAGATAGCTCAACCTCGGCCGCCAACGCGGGGCCACCGTTATGTCGGACTTTATGTTGAAAGGGATAAAGGCCAGTCAAAAGTGAGCTTAAGGAGGCATTGGTGAGCGTAGATGGAGTGAAGGCGTGTGTAAAGCGTACGGACTCTTTGCAGAGTAATTGAAAACCAGACTTAGTTCCTGATGATTCAGGGCTGCAATTTACGTCACCTACGGCCAATTCATCAACTGCGATGATGAGGATGGAGCTTTTGTCGTTTGTTTGACACGCACTCTGGACTAAGCTCAGGAGTAATAGTGTGACGAAAAAAATGATTCTCTGCATACCTTGACCGCGTGTAATGGTTTTAGAGATAATGGATCAATAATTTTTCGTAGTCAAAGTTTTGGAGGAATTCATCGATGCTCGCAGAAAAAATCTTTTCAGTTGCTCACTTAGCCGATCAAGTTGTTTTGTGGTTGCTTTTGGTTCTTAGCGTTTTGAGTATCGGAATGATTCTGGAACGATATTTTGCCTTAAGAAAAGTATCTGCAGAGTC
>JBLMWG010000091.1:0-6669 GCA_050257115.1 Bacillota bacterium | reverse complement strand
TTGGATCAATAGGCTTGGGCCAATAGGAGAGCTTTGGTGGCCACTGCTGTGGTATAAGATGTTGATCGCCACACTACGGGCCATCTGGCTATGAAGATCGCCGCGAAATAAACTTGGCCCTTCCAATAAAGATTCCCTTCTTCATCGTGGGAGCTTTGGCTCAGAAGATAATCGGCGGCTAAGTGAACTCTTTGGCGGTGTTCGGGATTTTGGGGATCTCCGAGTTGGGCCAGGGCGGCTAGGGCCCAGGCCGTGGATTGAATACGATCGGGACGCGCCATCCAGGTGTTTTTCCAGGAGCCATCACGATGTTGCTTCCGTAATAAAAAACGAATGAGGCGATCGCGGGAGGGCTCTAGGCAGGAACCCCCAGCTTCCATGATAGCCGCCATCGTGTAGGGCAAAACGTAACGGCTCGGATAGTACATTCCACAAAAATAAAAATCTTTCTCTTGGGCGATGCGATTCAGGTGATCGCATGAAGCCCGATAGCCTGGGCCTTCAGTTTTTTTAGCGAGCGTGAGCATTTTTAAGACGTGGGCATTTACGACACAGTCGACGTCATTCTTATTAAACGGAATGCGCGTGCCATTGTTCGGGCGAGAGAAGTAATTTCGAGGCATATTGGGATCATCTTCATTCCAGAACCACGTCAAAAAAGCTCCCGTATTGGATTGCCCTTGACCTGAATTCCACACATGAGGCGTGCGATCCACATCACGAGAAGTGGAAAGAGCTGAGATCACTTCGTCGGGGAGTTCATTCGGATTTTCTCCCTGAAGTATTCGCGAGTATTGCAATGTCGTGTAGCTCACAGAGGTCGTGTCTGCATCTGGCGGAATATTCGCAAAGCCCTGAAATCGGGGAGCCAGATACATGTAACGTGGCTGACGAATCGAAACGCCACGATAAGTGGTGGGAGGATAAAAATTAAAAAGATTATTCCAAAAGTAGTTTTTAAATCCTGCAATCGTTTTTGTTAGCATGGTGGGGATGGATCTGTAGGAAGAATCCAATTGGTAGATTTCTGCCAGGACATTGGCGACGGAGGCGGCCATAAAAGCCGTGGGCTCTTCATAGGGAACCCGGAATTTTCCGACACCAATAGAGTTGGGTATATAGGAGGTGACTTGGGCTTTCCATTGACCGGGGTCGTAGCCCTCTTTGCCAGTGGTTTGCTGGTGCTGGAGGAAGCGCAAGGCTGAGGAAATCTGTTCCCGGTATTGGGGTCCTGCGAAACAGATGGAGTCAGTTAGAATCAGCACTAACAGCGGAAACAGGATTCTCATGGGCCCTCCTTGGTCTCAGATTCAATATGTTCGAGATAGAGGGCATAAGTCAGGAGGAAGTCGGGGGCTTTGTTACCTTACAAAATGACCTTATTTGAAAAGCCTAACGAGGTGCGCAAAACCTTTGACTCTGCCCACTTAGCTAGCTAAACCATTGGTTCGCTAAGCGCGAAGAAAGGTACGGGGAGAGTCCACTGAGGCACTCCTACGTGGAGGTTTTTAAAAAACGATATGACAAAACAAATGAACAAGGCCGAGCTTGAAAAACAGAAAGTTCTAGCTTTCTTGGATGCAGAAGATTCTAAAGTCGCTGCTAATCCTGGCATCTATGGTGCTGCAAAATCTGAAAAAGGCGAATTCGATTCTCTATTCGAAGCGTCCATGAAAGAGCAAGACTTCAAAGTCGGCGACGTTGTTACTGGTTCAGTAGTAGAAGTTCAATCTGACTATGTTCTAGTAGACATCAACTACAAGTCTGAAGGTTTGATCGCTATCAATGAATTCCGTATTGTTGACGGTGTTCGTGATGTGAAAGCTGGAGACAAAGTAGAAGTTCTTATCGACCGTATCGAAAACGAAAACGGTATGATCGTTCTTTCTAAAGATAAAGCAGACATGCTACGTGCATGGACTGATATTTCTAAAGCAGCAGAGAACGAAGAAGTTATCGAAGGTACTGTTGTTGCTAAAGTTAAAGGTGGCTTGAGCGTTGATATCGGCGTTAAAGCATTCTTGCCAGGATCTCAAATCGATCTTCGTCCGGTTCGCAACATGGACGTTTACTTGGGCAAAAAGTTCAAATTCAAAGTTATCAAATTCAACAAGAAACGTGGCAACATCGTTCTTTCTCGCCGCGCGCTTCTTGAGGAAGAACGCGACAGCTTGCGTTCTCAAACTCTTGACACTATGGCAGAAGGTTCTGTTGTTACTGGTATCGTTAAAAATATCACTGACTACGGTGCGTTCATTGACCTTGGTGGCATGGATGGATTGTTGCACATCACTGACATGTCTTGGGGCCGTGTAAAACACCCTTCTGAAATGTTGAATGTTGGCGACGAAATCCAAGTTAAAGTTCTTAAATACGACAAAGAAAAAGAACGCGTATCATTGGGCATGAAACAGTTGCACTCTGATCCTTGGGAATCTGTTAAGGCTTCTTACCCTCCAGGCACTAAGCTTAAAGGTAAAGTTGTATCATTGGCAGAATACGGTGCATTCGTTGAGCTTGGCGAAGGTATCGAAGGTTTGATCCACGTTTCTGAAATGTCTTGGACTAAACGTGTAAAACACCCTTCTCAAATCGTTAACGTTGGTGACGAAGTAGAAGTAGTAGTTCTAGAAGTTGACACTGAAAACCGCCGCATTTCTTTGGGCATGAAACAACTTCAACAAAACCCTTGGATTGAACTTAAAGAGTCTTATGCTCCAGGTACAATTATCGAAGGCGAAGTTAAATCTGTTACAGATTTCGGTATCTTCATTGGTATCGAAGAAGGTATTGACGGTCTAGTTCACATCTCTGACTTCTCTTGGACTAAACGTGTAAATCACCCTTCTGAAATGTTCACTAAAGGTCAAAAAGTACGTGCAGTTGTTCTAGGTGTAGACATTGAGAACGAAAGATTCTCTTTGGGTATCAAACAACTTGAGTCTGACCCTTGGTCAAACATCGAGAACAAATACGCTATCGGTACACAACACGATGTTAAAGTAACTAAAACAGCTGATTTTGGTGCTTTCGTTGAGCTTGAGTCTGATATCGAAGGTTTGATCCACATTTCTGAACTTACAACAGACAAAATCAACACTGTTGAAGACTTCATTAAACCAGGTCAATCTGTAAAAGCTGAAGTTATCTCTATCGATAAAGATGCTCGTAAGATCGGTCTTTCTGCGAAACTTGTTAAACTTCGTGAATCAAAAGCGGATGTTGACGATTACGTTAAGAAGGCAACTGCGACTTCTAAATCAACTTTCGGTGACTTGTTCGCTGACCAGTTGAAAAACATGAAAACAGATAAACAGTAATAGTTATCTGACACTTCGTGCGATTGACTGAAAAGTCGAAAAAGGGGAGCCTAAATAGGTTCCCCTTTTTTTATTTTGGGGGAGTTTACTTTTTCGGGTGAAGTCCAGCCTCAGCGCCAGCCGGTGCGACGGCATCCTCGCCCACAGGGGCAGCTATGCGTGGTGGTTTCTTCAAAAAATTTCTTATCATTATTCTGGTTTTTGTAGGTGTCGGTGCCTTGCTGAAGATGAGTTCTAGCCTCTTCGGCGAAAGCGAAAAAAAGGTCACGGCTAAAAATACGATCCTTCATATGGAAATGAATGGCGTTATTTTAAATGGCAAAAAGTTTCTTAAAAATATCAAAAAATACCGTGATGATGATCGTATTAAGGCGATCGTTATTAACATCAATTCCCCAGGTGGAGCGGTAGGGCCTTCTCAAGAAATTTATCATGAAATCAAAAAGGTTCGTGATGATCTGAAAAAACCCGTTGTTTGTGTAACAACGGGTGTGATGGCGTCAGGGGCCTATTACTCTGCTGTGGCATGCGATAAAATTGTGGTCGCTCCCGGGGCATTGGTTGGTTCAATTGGTGTGATCATGGAGTTCGCAAATCTTGAGAAGCTTTATGATTGGGCGAAGGTTTCTCGTTATTCCATCACATCAGGTAGATTCAAAGATTCCGGCGCTGAATATCGTTCTATGCGCGACGATGAAAAGGCGTTGTTCCAAAATATGATCAACGAAGTCTATGCTCAGTTTAAAAGTACCGTGGCTAAGGAACGTAAGTTGAAGGACGAGCTTGTGACTGAATATGCAGATGGTCGTGTGTTCACAGGTGCGTCTGCAGTTAAGTTAGGCTTCGCGGACCAAGAAGGTTTCTTTGATGATGCCGTTAAGCTTGCTGCAGAGTTGGCGAAGCTTGGCGACAACTACGAAGTATTTGAAATTCCTAAAAAGAAGATGAGTATTTTGGATTTCGGTGACAAAGGCGATGACGACGATATGAACTCTATCGCGGAGTATGCGGATGTTTTAAAAGGTAGGGCTTCGGCAGGAATGAATATGGAAGGCGCGATGAAATATCTTTTGCGCGCTCAATATTTGAATCAGCCTTTGTATATGATGCCGGGCTACTGGGAGTAGTCCATGGCCAAAAAAAGGGTCGCCAAAAAGAAAGTAGCAGCTAAGAAGCAAACTTCACTCAAGGCAGAGTTTAAAATCGGAACCGAGGTTTGGCCTCTGGAGCGCGATGTTCTTTTTAGGCCAGATCGCATGAAGTATGTGCGTAAGTTGATCAAACCTGAGGGCTGTGTGTTCTGTAATGCTGCCAAAAAGGAAGCCGGCTTTGAGTCTCTGTGTGTTTACAAATCCGATCACTCCATGGTTGTGCTTAATAAGTTCCCTTATAACAGTGGTCATGTCTTGGTTCTGCCGCGACGCCACTGTGGGGATTTACTGAAGCTTTCCGATGCGGAATTTTCAGATTTGCAGAACACGATCCGCCATACCATGAAAGCGATGAATGAGATTTATAGTCCGGGGGGAATCAACCTAGGCTTAAATCATGGAGCCGTTGCTGGAGCAGGTATTCCCGAGCATCTTCACTATCATTTGATTCCAAGATGGGCTGGAGATGTGAACTTCTTCCCACTTATTGCTGAGACAAAGGTCTTGGTTGAAAGTCTTGAGCAGACCTATGAGAAGTTTTTGGAGTACTTTAAGAAGATATGAATAGAAGTGTCAGCTTTCAAACGGCACCCTTAACTCCCGCAGTGAAGTGGTTGCTAATTATTAATGTCTCCGTGTGGTTTGTTCTTCAGGTGATGGTGGAAGGTTTCTTGCGTGTTCCTTTCACACCATTTTTTGCCCTGTATCCGGGAAAAGTTCTTTTCAATTTCGAGATCTGGCAATTGGTGACCTACATGTTCCTGCATTCGATGCAGGTGACGCATATTTTATTTAATATGCTGATGTTGTGGTTTTTTGGTGCCGAGCTTGAGCAGCGTTGGGGGACGAAGTTTTTTCTGACCTATTATTTTTCTTCCGGTGTCGGCGCCGCCATTTTGTACTGCCTGGGCACTTGGGGTTATTCTTTGGCGACTGGATCTCAAACTGGCTTGATCGTGCCAGTTGTTGGTGCCTCCGGTGCGATTTTCGGTTTGCTGTTGGCTCAAGGTATTATTTTTGGTGAGCGTATTGTCTATTTCTTTATGGTATTCCCCATGAAGACAAAGGTCTTCGTTGCGGTTATGGGGATTGTGCAGTTGGCTTCCTTGATGACTTCTGGGGTGAGTGGTGGGGAAGTTGCTTACTTGGCTCACTTAGGGGGCTTGTTGGCTGGCTTTATTACCCTTCAGGTAAAGGCATGGTTCACTCGCCAGGACTTTAAAAAAAGGGCTAAGAACAAAGGGCGTAATCTCCGTTTGGTGGTTGATAACGAGAAAAAGTCCGAAAAACCTCCAAAATATTGGAATTAAGGGGTCCTTTTGTCTTCGGCATAGCGCAGGGTGCTGGACAAGGGGCAGCTTTTTGGGCTATAAAATAGGCCGATTTATATAAACACGAAGGAGCTCAATCATGTCATTGGCTGAAGCAAATAAAAATTTGAAATGGGATACGAGAATGACTGAAGGTAAGCTTAACAATGGTGAGTTGAAGAAAGAAGAACTTCAAAAGCACCTTGCAGAGCTTCCAGATCTTGCTCACAACGTTGAGAAGTTCACTATTGATGGTAAAACTGGATCTTCTGAAGAGTCCCACTAGTTTTTAAAAGTGAAATAGTGAAATAAAAAAAGCAGCCTTAGGGCTGCTTTTTTCGTTTATTGAGTTTGTTGTTCCGCTTGTGCGGTCATTGAGTTTTCTCGGGCTATCGCGGCCGTCACTTCTTTTTGATTAAAGTGTGACCATTCTTCCCGGATGATTTTGTAGGTGTCTCCGGATTTCACCGCATAAATGGTCTTCACACCATAGTCGACATGTTTGTCAGATTCATATCGTTGTAAGGTTTTTATCAAAAGCTGATCGGTATGTTGAACGATGTATGGCTGCGAAAGGTGAACCTTGATGTATTCGTACTTGCTCTTCAAGTTTGCTTTATAAGCTTTCCAGGAGTCATAGTTAAAACCAGGAGCCCTGAAATCTGAAGCGTAGTAACTCATATACTTGGTAATATCTTGAGACTCCCAAGCTTGGCGCCAGCCCTCAATAAAGTTATTCAAGGAGACACGCAGTTTTTCGTGCTCATCCTTCGGCAGATAATTCACATGATCGAAAATTAAAATCGGTGTTTCGCGAAGCTTAATATAGTCCGCGAGCTTTTTAATAACATTGTTACGAACTACGACACAGCCCCTAGAACCGCGAGT
>JBLMWG010000090.1:0-4883 GCA_050257115.1 Bacillota bacterium | reverse complement strand
TGAAAACTTATTAACAACGAAAGAAGTATCACGATTTTTTTCATTTGGTGATTCTTCCTCTAAGAATAAGTCCTGAGCCCGATGCGGTTGTTTGTTGAGACGCTAAGGCGCGACCCTTCAGGATGTTTTGTGAATTACTGGATGTGGTTGCGCCAGCCAGAATTGCCTGGCGGATTGTTGCGGAGGGCGTGTACTTAATTTGAACCGTGCGATAGACATAGTAGCCTGCGCGGGAAAAGGCGCGGAATTGCACGGGGAAGGTGTCACCATTTTTAATATTCATGCCACTGAGTGGTGAAATCTGATTACTGATGTTGATGCTGTAAGTTCCGCCGCTACAGCTGTTTTTAGAATTGGGATCGTAGGTGTTTGATGAAATCCAGGTGTTTCCATCGAAACTTAGTTCGATGCGATCTAAAAAGCTTGTGCATTCGGCTTTGAGGGGGACGGAGCTGAGATCAGCAGTTGTTACATTTGTGGCCGAAAAATCAAACTTGTCCATGGCTTTTAAATAGGAAACTGTAGGGCTCGCATCTGAGCATCCTACAATCAAAAAAAGGCCGAAAATCATGCTGATATATCTAACGTACCATGACGACATCAAGAGGATTTATCGGCAAAAGTGTCGCTGCGCTAAAGTCTCATTTTAAGATAAATCTCTGACTGAGACGGTGGAATCTCCAAGTCAGGAGGACTGATGCGAAAATGAGCCCGATCAACAACCCAAGCCAGATTCCAACTGGACCAACACCCAAGTGAAACGCTAGCAAATAGCCCCCAGGCAGGCCCATGATCCAGTATGCAAAGAAGGCAATAACACTTGGCCACTGTGTATCGCTCATTCCACGCAGAGCCCCGATGGCGACAGCTTGGACACCATCAAAGATTTCGAAGATCGCAACCACGATAAAAAATTGCGCGGCCCAGGTGATCACATCTGGATCTGATACATAAAAAGTCGGGAACCAGTTTCTAAAGATAAAGAAGCCTAAAGCGCATAAACTCATATAGGCCGCACCCAGTTTAATTGCCGTGAATCCCGCATGACGAGCCAGTGAGTAATCGCCACGACCAATTTCGTAGCCGACGCGGATGCTGGCGGCAATACCAATTCCCAGGGTGATCAAGAAGCTTGTGCTGGCTAAAGATAAAGCAATCTGGTGAGCGGCCAAAGGAATCGCGCCAAACCACCCCATCATCACGGCGGCGGAGGCAAAGGCACCCACTTCGAAAAAGAAAGTGAAACCGTTCGGGAGGCCCAGGCGAATCATATTTTTTAGAATCTGGTGATCAAAGCGATGGATCCAAGGCTGTTGCATGTACTTTTGAAAGTTTGGATGCAAGTGCACGTAAATAATCATCGTGATGGCCATGAAGATGCGAGCTCCTAAAGTGGAGTAAGCCGCACCATTCAATCCTAGCTTGGGGAAACCATAGTAGCCATGGATTAAAAGATAGTTGCCAACGACGTTGAGAAAAACACCCGCCATCATCACGACCATCCCCACTTTGGTTTTTCCGATGCCGTCAGTAAACTGTTTGTAGCACTGATAAATCAAGGAGGGCAGGATGGACCATATGAGGATTTTAAAGAAGCCAATGGCTTGAGATAAAACTTCAGGCCGCTGTCCGAAAATATCCAGATGAGGCATCAAGCCAAATAAAAGGGCGGTGATCACTAATCCCACCCCAATGGCGACGCCGAGGCTGTGGCGTAATAGAACTCCACCATGAGGGAAATTTTCTTGGCCTTGCATATGTGCAAACATGGCTGTGAGTGGGGCTAGCATGCCCAAGCCAAAAATCAAAAAGACAATGAAAACACTTCCGGCAAATGCTGAAGCTCCCAAGGAAACCGACCCCAGGGAGCCAACCATAATGGTATCAGCGAGCTGGATAATATTTTGTCCAACTTGTCCAATAATGATAGGGCCAGCAAGTTTTAAAAGAAGCTTCGCTTCGTGGTAAGTTTTAGACTGCAAGAACTTCATGAATTTCAGGAAAAAGCTCTTTCATACGAACTTCAATACCGTCCTTTAACGTAGCGCTTGAACTTGGACAGCCTGCGCAGGCTCCGCGCATGTGAATATAAAGAATATGATTCTCAAATTTTGAGAACACGATATCGCCGCCATCCAATGCTACGACCGGACGAATTTCACGATTGAGTACAGATTTTATATTGCGAATAAGAGGCTCGTCATTTGGATCCTCTTGTTCGCTGTGTTGAATGATTTTAACGACCACGGGCTCTTTGTTATCCATGTGTTCTTGGATGAGGCCGCTCAAAGGTTGAGCTAAAAGCTCCCAGTCTACCCAGTCTTGTTTCGTCACAGTGATGAAATCATGGCCAACATAAACAGAATTTGTCCAAGGAAAACCGAAAATTTTTGCAGCTAAAGGGGAGCGCTCCGCGTCCTGAGCCGTAGGACAGTCAAAGCCTTCATCACAAACCTTTGTGTGTAAAAGGAATTTCATTGTGGCAGGATTGGGAGTTGTTTCAAAGGTTACTTTGTTCATGAGCGCCTCTCTTTTAGAGCCAGGACACAGTATACCACAGGGGAGTTTCTGCCAAGCGTGTTAATATCTCCGCCGCGCTTGATTATCAGCTAAATCTTCAATACGTTAGACCCACCAATTAAATTATTTAATCATATTCTGGAGACGACATGACACCAAGAGTTAGAGAGATTTTGAGCTGGTATGGATCAGACAACCCAGGGACATTAACGAACTTGGCTCGTATTATGAACCACGGTAAGCTTGCGGGTACTGGTAAAATGGTTATTTTGCCGGTGGATCAAGGCTTCGAACACGGCCCAGCGCGCTCTTTCGCGAAAAATCCAGATGGTTACGATCCAAACTACCACGTTGAACTTGCGATTGAATCCGGTTGCAACGCTTATGCAGCTCCATTGGGTTTCATCGAAGCGATCGCTCGTGACTACGCTGGCGAAATTCCTTTGATCTTGAAAATCAACAACTCGGACACTCTATACGGTGATAAACGTCCTATCTCTGCAGTGACATCGTACATTGATGATGCTTTGAGATTGGGTTGCGTAGGTATCGGTTTCACAATCTACCCAGGTTCTGCAGACCGTAAGCAAATGTACGAAGAAATCGCGGAAGCTTCTCGCTTGGCAAAACAAGCAGGTCTTGTGGTTGTGATCTGGTCTTATGCTCGTGGTGAACAAATCTCTAAAGAGGGTGAAACAGCGATCGACGTGATTGCATACTCCGCTCATATCGCTTCTCAATTGGGCGCGCACATCGTGAAAGTAAAACCGCCAACAGCGCACATTGAGCAAGCAGCGGCAGCGAAAGTTTACGCTGAACAAGGTATCAAAGTTGCTACGTTGACAGATCGTATTCGTCACGTGGTTCAATCTTGCTTCAACGGTAAACGCATCGTCATCTTCTCTGGTGGCGAAGCAAAAGGGACCGACGAATTGATCAAAGAAGTTCAAGACATCGCTCAAGGTGGTGGCTTTGGTTCCATCATGGGCCGTAATGCCTTCCAACGTCCTAAGAAAGAAGCCATTGCATTGTTGCATTCTGTGATGGAAGCGTTTGCTGGTAAAAAACTGTAAGGGCGCACGAGCGCACAGCGTGAAGGGCCCTTGGGGCCCACAACTGGAGTAGAGATAATGTCTATCAATGAAAATCCGCTCAGAGCGGAGAAACGTAAAAAACTTCATGCCCTTCGTGAGAAAGGCATCAACCCCTATCCTTATTCTTTCGAGAATAAGACATCCATCGCGACCATCGTTGAAAAACATGCAGCGGGATTGACCGCTGGGGAAAAGAAGCCTGAGTCTGTTTACCGAATCGCGGGTCGTTTGATGACTTTGCGTGCGATGGGTAAGGCGTGCTTCTTCAATGTTCAAGATCAATCTGGTTCTGTGCAAGTTTACGTGAAAACGGAAGAGTTGGCAGAAAAAGAGCGCATGGCTTTTGAGCTGGTGGATCTTGGTGATATCGTGGGAGTGGAAGGTTACGTTTTCAAGTCGCAAAAAGGTGAATTCTCTCTTTACCTTAAGCACTTCGAAATCTTGACGAAATCTATCGAGCCTCTTCCGGAAAAGTTCCACGGTGTTCAAGACGTTGAGATCAAATACCGTCACAGACACTTGGATTTGATGACGGATGCAGACTCTCGTAAGGTTTTTGAAACTCGTTCTAAAATTATTTCCGAAATTCGCAGATTTTTGGATTCTCGTGGCTTTATGGAAGTGGAAACGCCGACGTTGCAACCGATTTACGGCGGTGCATCCGCGACTCCATTTATCACTCATCACAAAGCTTTGGATATGAAACTTTATATGAGAATTTCTCCCGAGCTTTATTTGAAACGCCTTTTAGTGGGTGGTTTTGAAAAGGTTTATGAAATCTCCAAAAACTTCCGCAACGAAGGTATCGATAGAACTCACAATCCGGAGTTCTCTTTGCTTGAGTTCTACGAAGCGTACACAGACTACAACTATCAAATGAACCAATTTGAAGAGTTGGTGTCGCAACTGGCGTTGAAAATCACGGGCAGCATGAAGATCAGTTACCAAGGTCAGGAAATTGATTTTACTCCTCCGTGGAGACGTTTGACGGTTCACGATGGCGTTCGTGAATACGCGAAAATTGATCCAGATAAAGCAACGGACCAAGAGTTGTTTGAAGCTGTGAATAAAGCAGGTGGAGATTTGGACAAGCCCGGCAAACGTGGTGAGATGATCATGGAGTTGTTTGAGCTGACAGCGGAACAACACTTGTGGCAGCCAACATTCGTGATGGATCATCCCAAAGAGATTTCCCCTTTGACGAAAATCCACAGAGGAGATGATCGCTTGGTAGAGCGCTTTGAGCCTTTTGCAGCGTGCATGGAGATT
>JBLMWG010000089.1:0-3065 GCA_050257115.1 Bacillota bacterium | reverse complement strand
CAAGAACAACCCTGCAGCGGTCTTTACTTGATCAAATCCGGTGCCGTCAAAGTTTCAAAACTTTCTCCGGATGGAAAAGAAATGTTGATCGAAATTCTGCACGCGGGAAATACCTTAGGTGAGGCCGGCTTACTAGGACAAGAAAAACACTCCGACACTGCAACTGCCACTGAAGCATCTGAAGTATTCTTTCTTCCTAAACAAGAATTTCAAATCATCTTAATGAAACATCCAGAGCTGTATCAATCGGTGGTGCAGTCACTCATTCGCTGGATGGACAAATTGCATCTGGTCATCGAAAACATCAGCTTGTCGTCCGCTCGAGGCAGAGTCTTAGGATATATTTCTCGACTGGAGAAAGAACAAAATAACTCCACCATCCGCTTAAGCGCTAAAAAGCACGAGGTGGCCTTGATGTTGGGTCTGCGACCAGAAACATTTTCTCGTACGCTTACGGAATTGGAATCTGAAGGCCTCATCAAATTAGACCACAAGCAAATTCATATCCTACAAAGGGCCTAGACCACAATATAAGGTGATCCTGATCATCCTTTCTGTCGATATCTAGTGAATTTTTAATCTAAGCCGCTACCGTGAAAATATCGGTGGTGGCTATGAACATCTATAAGTACGACATCGTTTTCCAAGAAGTCCCCAATCATATTGCTTTGGCCTTTTATGTCTGTGGCTGTCCCTTGAAGTGCCCAGGCTGTCACTCGCCGGAGCTTTGGACAGAAAAAACGGGAATCCCTCTAACACCCCCTCTGTTCTCCACCCTTTTGAAACAGTATAAAAATAAAGCTGACTGCATTTTATTTATGGGTGGTGAATGGCACCCCCACGAACTGGTGAGCTTCTTAAAAGAAGCCCGTCGTTTACATTTCAAAACGGCTCTTTATACGGGACTGGAAGACATTTCTGATTCTCTGAAAGAGCACCTGACATTCCTAAAAACGGGTCCCTGGATTTCTAGCCGTGGTGGTTTAAATTCACCGACAACAAATCAAGTCTTTAGAGATCTCACAACCAACACTGTTCTGAATTCCCTTTTCCAGCACTAAAATCATAATCAAAGGAGTAAGTATGATTCGCCTCACTCAAGATCAAATCAATGACAAGATCCAATTTATCGCCGGCTATCTAAATGCCGAAAACGCCGCTGAGGGCTCTAAGCTTGACGCCAATGCCAACGTCACTCACAAGAACATTGCGACATTGGAAGCCGAAATCAATAAAGATATTAATATTCAAATCAATCGCGCCTTGATTTCGCAAAAAATTGGAACTTTGTTTGGTGAAACATTGGCTCAAGAATATATTCGCCAAATCGAGCATCACGAGATCTATGTTCATGATGAAACTTCCTTAAAACCATATTGTGCCTCCATTTCCATGTATCCCCTTTTACTCGAGGGACTTAAAGGACTTGGAGGAGAATCCAAAGCCCCACTGCATTTAGAAAGCTTTTGTGGCTGCTTCGTGAATTTGGTGTTTGCCGTCTCAGCCCAGTTTGCTGGCGCCGTCGCCACCGTTGAATGGTTGATGTACTTTGATCACTTCGCAAGGAAAGACTATGGAGCGGATTATCTTCGCACTCACACTAAAATTATTAACAACCACTTACAACACGTAGTTTATGCCTTAAACCAACCGGCTGCGGCTCGCGGATATCAGTCTGTCTTCTGGAATATCTCTATTTACGATCAATATTATTTCAAATCTCTCTTCGGAGAATTTGTGTTTCCTGATGGAGATCATCCGGATTGGGAAAGCGTTCAACTGTTGCAAAATCACTTTATGACTTGGTTCAATCATGAGCGCCGCAAAGCCATTTTGACCTTCCCCGTCGTCACAGCCGGAATGCTCGTTGATAAAAATGAACCTAAAGACAAACAATTCGCCCAAATGTGCGCCCAAGAACTAAGCGAAGGAAACAGTTTCTTCATGTACATGAGCGAATCTGCCGACAGCCTGGCTAGCTGCTGTCGCCTACGCAATGAGATTTCAGACAATACCTTTAGTTATTCGTTAGGAGCAGGCGGGATTGCTACAGGATCCATCAATGTCATTACGATCAACATGAACAGACTGGTACAGAAGAAATTAGATCTGAAAGAAATGGTCAACAAAGTACAAAAGTACCAAGTGGCTTATCGTCGTCTTATGGAAGAATACTTTGCTGCGGGAATGCTAAGTACTTATTCGTCCGGGTTCATCTCTTTGAATAAACAATTTCTGACAATTGGTATTAATGGCATGGCTGAAGCTGCGGAAGCAGAGGGAATTCAGGTTCAGAACAGTATCGAATACAAAGAATTCGTCCGAGAAAAATTAAAAATCATTTTTGATGAAAACCGGCAAGCCCGCCAAGAGTTCGGCTATATGTTTAATACAGAATTTGTTCCTGCGGAAAATCTAGGGGTAAAAAATGCCAACTGGGATCGCAAAGAAGGTCTTTCAGTTCCCCGGGACTGCTACAACTCCTATTTTTACATTGTTGAAGATGATCGCATTAATGCACTGGACAAGATGGATCTGCACGGCAAAGAGATGATGCAGTTCCTAGATGGTGGTTCTGCATTACATCTCAACTTGGACGAAAAACTCAGCGCTGAAGGCTTTTATAAGCTGATTAAAGCTGCGGCCCTCTCTGGTTGCAATTATTGGTGTGTAAATGTCAAAATCACTATCTGCAATGAATGCGACTTTATCGACAAACGAACCCTGTATCATTGTTCAAAATGCCAAAGCCAAAATATCGATCATGCGACGCGCGTGATCGGCTACTTGAAACGCATTTCATCTTTTTCATCGGCTCGTCAGAAAGAAGCCTCCAAAAGATATTATCATCTTAAGGCGTCTTCGTCCGAAGAATCTTTGGCAGAATTAATGAACCCCACACCAACAGGCCTAGAATCCATGCATAAGCCGCATACAATAAATGCGATTGATAAATATGCGGAGCAAAGCCCGCTGACAGTCGGGTAAATCCTGCCAAAGCCATCAGAGAAGCTCCAAACCATAACCCCTTGGAGCTTTTCTCCATCGCCATATCATGCCCACCG
>JBLMWG010000088.1:0-30681 GCA_050257115.1 Bacillota bacterium | reverse complement strand
AAAGTAAGCGAATGACTCTCACCCGTAAGGGGCAGGAGCTTTATAAACATGCCGCGAGGCTTTTTGAGGTATCAGATGAAATTGAACGATATGTCAAAGAGCTTGAGTCTGTGGGTGAGGTGAACCTGCGAATTGGTGTGAGCGATGAGGTGGAGCGTCCCTTTATAGCGGATGTCGTGGGTTCCCTTGCGAAATCAAATCAAGGAAAGAAACTCAGTATTTCAATTATTTCCAATAGCCACGAGGAAATCAGTAAACGTGTTTTTAATCACGAGCTGGATGTAGTAATCAGCAACAGGGAAATTCGCAGTGGTTTGCACCTTGTTGCTAAGATTGAAATTCCTGTGCTTCTGGTGGCAGCCTCGGCAAGCCCAGAAGGGGGAATGATTAGTTCGTCCCCCGAAAAGATCTTTAGCTCCTTGGAGGTTGATCTTATTATGGCCGACGAGGATTTGACCTTGGGTAAAGAGACAAAGAAGTTTCTAAAAAGTGTTCGTTTATCTAAACGTGTCGCTATTACATCTAATATTCTTTCCTGTCTTGTTCGGTTGGTGCAAGAAAACGTGGGGGCGGCTTTTCTTCCAGTGGCCTATGTCAGTAAAGAACTTCAAAAAGGCTCCCTGAGGGCCTATGGGCCAAGGCCGGGGTACTGGAATCACTCTATTTATATTTACACCCCAAAAATGGGAAGTAAGGATTTGGCTTTGTCTTTGGTGAAGATCATTCAAGATCTTACGGTCATGAGATGATCGGAGAGTTTGGTGGACCTGTTCAGGGGGCCCTTAGATCGGGCCTTCCCATCTAGAATCTCGCTCAAACGAGATATAAATAAAGGTCATAAAATGTTCTACTTTTTACCCATTCTCGAACCTCAATGTTTTGTTACCATTTGTTAATATTTTTCTTGCATTGCCGCGCATTTTCTATAAAAGACCTTCTAAATTTTTTTGAAATGGGGATTACGACGTTGAAAATTTCAGGGGTTCTAATAGCGGTTGGGGCAGCACTTATCGTAGGCTGCGGTTCTAATAAACCATCATCTTTGTTGGCTTCAAATGAGAGCAATATTATCGGTGGAACTTTGGTTCCAGAAAGCTCTCAGCTTTCCAAGAGCGTCGTAGGCATCTACGACAACAACGAGGGCTTCATTTGTTCAGGTTCTCTATTGCCTAACAACCTTGTTGTGACAGCAGCTCACTGTATCGGCTCTAAAGCTGATGGCGTGTACATCGTTTTTGCTCCAGACATGGAAACTCTTTTGAATTCGGATCCAGCTTTCTTGAAATCTCCTTTAGTAAGACCAGTTGTGGCTTTGAAGGCGAACGAACAGTGGTCAACTAAGGTAGATCGCAACACACCAGGTAACGACATCGGTTTGATGAAGTACTCTGGTACGACTCCTGATGGCTACGTGCCAGCGACTTTGCTGAACGATACAAGTCTTCTTAAAGTAGGCGCGACAGTGATTCTTGCTGGTTACGGTGTGAGCTCTGATAAGGTTGTTCGTGTTTCATTGAATACTCCAAATCTTCAAAAATTGATGAATGACGGCGAGGTATTCTGCGATACAGACGATGCTAAAACTGCAAAACAATGTATTAAAGAGCAACTTAATGGCCCTTCTGTTTTGAAAGCAACAACTGTTCAAGTGACAGAGATCGACAACGACAAAGAAACAGTTCTAGACGAAGCTCACGGTCACGCTGCTTGCTCTGGCGACTCTGGCGGCCCTGCTTACATCCAAGTTGGCGACCAATATCTTCTTTGGGGTGCCACAAGCCGCAGCGGTCTTGGTTGCAATCAGGACATCGTTTATACAAACGTGATTTCTTACCTTGATTGGATCAAACAGACTGCACAGTCGTTTGGTTACTAAATTTAGGTTTTCAGTCGGAATTAAAAAAAGTTACAGAGAATATTGACAGTTCTTCTGATGCGCTCCATAAAGCTACTTTTTAACTTTTGTTAAAAGAGGGGATTTTATGAAAAATTGGGTGAAGATAGCAGTTTCCGTGCTGTTGGTATTTTCTGGAACATTTTCTTTTGCTGACGATTCTCAGATAGTCAACAGCTCAACGGCAAAAGCATCTGAGAGCAATACGACTCCGGCTCAGGCTGAGCAAGTTGACGATTTGATTACGAATAACAGTTTGCGTGCTTATTCAGGTTCAACATCTCGCTGGTCCATTGCTTCGGCGTTCAACTACAACGGCGGCACTTTTAATACACCTCTTTCGCAAGATCGTCCGAATATTTCTGATGCCTCCGGAAACACAGTGAAGGCCGATTTAGATGGATCTATTTCTGTAAAGTATAATTTGAATGTAAAAAACAGTCTGATGGCGGGTGTTGGAGTGCGTTGGATTGCTCCGTTTGAAAAAAACGGACCTCGCGAATACAGCGGCACAACAACAGACGTTATGAATCCGTACGTTCAATATCAATACTTGTACAAATGGACAGGTATCCAATCTGTTTTGCAAGTGTCTGCGATGAAGTGGACTCAAGCCGATCAAGCGGCGTTTGGTTACGACTATCAACTTGGTGTTGACCAAGAAAATGTTTACGAAATCGGATCTACAGGTCTTTCTGTAGGCGCTTCTATCATGGGTCAATTTCAAGGTTTCAACAAAGCAGGATCTTATTCTGGCAACGGTATTTTTGTCGCGGATTTAAAAACTCAACAGAGCACTTATGCTTTTGCTCTCTCACCATATCTTGAATATCAAATCACAGAAAAATTAAACTTCAGAACATTGATCAGCTTATGGTCTTATGAACACTATGCATCCGATGACTCGGGCGTTTACGTTCACGATAAAGTTTATCAATCTGTAGGAGTCGGCTATGCCGTGACTCGCGATATTTTCTTGTATCCAAATATCCAATTCCTGCCTGATCAGATGGAGCCATCTGTGACAAATGTTTCATTGAACGCAACGATTAATATGTTCTAGAGGTTCCAGTAAGGGCCATTCGATGAGTGGCCCCTCTGAAGTCTCTATATGAAACAAGCCCGTGATCCAGACTTTCTGTAGGCCGGTGTAAACATCTCAAGTTTAAAGATCTAGGTCCGAACAGTTTCTCAAGGGGGCCACCTTGAGAACGTTTGTCGCAATCGCTATTTTTAATTTCTCTTTATCCGCATCTGCAGAACATTTATCAAGTATCAGCTGTTCAAACTCTAATAACATTCAACCTAAAAATACATTGTCGGTAAGATGGGATTCAGCTGAACATTCATATCTTGGAGATTTGGCTCTGAAGAATATCTGTGCTGATATGAATGTGCCGGCAAACTTCTGTCCTGTTAAATTTCCGCGTTACGATAAGAAGACCAGTTACACTTACGGACAAATGGCAGCTCTTGGTGATTTCTATAAATCTGGCGACCATATGTTTGAGGAAACAGGCTCCCAAAATATTTCCCCTGGAGGGATGGGTAATATTTTTCAATGCATGGATAAGGAAGGCAAGGTCATGCATGAACAACGCAAATACCCTGAGTTTAATTTCCCAAATTGCAACTGGGTATTTCTGCTTAACTCGCGTCAATATGTGATCCTTGCCGAAAATAACTTCGATCATTTTAGTTGGGGTGCTGTTAAAGCTTATATCCGGGAGCACTCGCAAGCACTTCAATTGGCTCGGTATTCTTTTGATCTCCGTAAACAAGATAAATTAAATGCTTCTGACTATTACTTCCGCAGAGCTGTGTTCGTAAACGCGGTGGCGGATCACTATCTTATGGATTTATTTGCTGCGGGGCATGTGGATGTACCTCGCCTACAAGTTCGTCAGTTCGCAGAAGGTAATCTGTCGGGGATTTTAAAAAAGCTTCGAGGCGATGCCATGTCTATTGTTTTGCACGCCAACAATTCCCGTGATCAACAACTCCACGAAATCGGCCTTGCAGTTGTCAATCCTCGTGGAGATACCTGGTGGACACATTCCGATGGACATATGATGACTTGCGTTGCTGACGATATGGATCAGGTTATTCATATGCCAACATTGGCTGTTCAACAAAGCCTCAAAGATCTTTATGAGGCTTTAATTGATGGTAAATCTATAGGTGAATATAAAGCTTTGGAGTATGTGCCGCGTTCGAAGTCGCAGATCCTTGCTAATAAATATAAATACGTCCTGACTAGCGATTTAAATCAAAAGAAAAAATATATCGATCAGCTGAAAGAGGCTATTCCGGGCCCTCTAAAGGTGATCACGTCAAATAAGGACATTGAGTTGATGATTAGAAATTTGCCGATCATTATTCAGAGATACCAAGAGCAAATTCAAAGTGACTTGAGTCACAATGAAAATCTGAGGAAAAGAATGTCTTCCGCTGTACAAAGTCTATGGTATTTAGGGGATGAAAACGACAGTGGTCAGTAAATCATGCGTGGCTTTAAAGAGATACTCACAACAGTTGTGAGTATCCTTTGGTTCGTTCGAAGAATCATCGTCACATTCGAAATAATCTGGATTTATGTCTCTGCGAATTGAGTTTTTTCATGCCGATGAATTGGCATGAAAAAAATCAAGTACACAGTCGCAATCACAATTCTTTCTTTATCAACTCATTCCATGGCCGCAAGTACTTCAACTCAGTACACGCAACAAATCAAAGACCTCGCGGGAGGTTCCAGTTGCAGTAAATACAGTTGGCGAAATCGAGGTCGTGCACCAGCGGGCTACATCAAAGGCGTTGCCTTGAGTTTTGCACGCAGTTTATGCCGCATCCGTGTGACAGACACCACGCCCGCGGCAGCCAGAATTCTTTCTTCTGCTAGCTCGGGCAACACCAGTAAGGATGCCCTCAGCTATTACCAAAATATTTTTGCAAATGCAGGTATTAGCGTCAATACCGTGGGGGATGAAGCTGTTCGCGCCATTTATACTCTAGGTATGGGGTTGGGGATGAGGGAGAGTTCCGGCACCTACTGTGAAGGGTGGGATAAATCAGCTGGATCGAATCGATCTTCTGCTCAAGCAGAGGCTGGTGCGTTCCAAGTAAGTTACGACTCGATGGTGATCTCCTCCGAATTGAAGAAGCTTTATGCAGAATACAAGGCATCCCCACAGCGCTGCGGACTCTCCGTTTTTAAAGAAGGTGCAAGCTGTAAGAGTCAAAGCATTCTAGGCACTGGAGCCGGAGCGACTTTCCAGGCTTTCAATAAATCGTGTCCTGCTTTTGCCACAGAATATGCAATGACTTTGTTGCGCTTACAACGTTCTCATTTCGGTCCCATTATTCGTAAAGAGGCCGAAGTGGTTCCTTCCTGTGGGACCCTATTGAAAAATGTAGAAAAGATTGTCGATGCAAACCCTGAAGCGGTTTGTAGTGAGATTTACTAACTGTAGAGCTCCAGAAAATAACAAACCCGCCTGAGTAGGTGGGTTTGTTATTCTAACGGGCTCCAAGCTGCGGGCTTTTGGCCCGCAGTTTTATAATTATTTGTTAGACTCTCTTAAGACGTCAGTCGTTTTTCACCTGATTTTTTTAACATCAGATCTGCATCCCTCTTAAAGGTTGCAAGATTCAACTGCATGCCATGGAATAAAGCACTCCAGTGTCTGCTTAACGCCGCGATCGAGATCGCCTCTTGAATTTCACGATCTGTGGCGCCATTTAATTTGGCTGCAAGGCGGTGAAAGGTGATGCAGTAATCGCAAGGTATTTGGGCTGCCACTGCGATTCCAATCAATTCCTTTTGCTTGCTAGTCAGTGAGGTGTGTGGATTCAGCTGAACCGCTTTAAACTCACTCCACGCACCCGCAATCCCTTCTTCGGGAAAGAGCAGGAAGAATTTTGGAATTATCCCCAAGGTCTTTTCAATGTCTTTATAAGTATCTGCGGCGTTAGAAAATTTAACCATAAAAGCTTCTGCTGCAGGTGGTACTCCTCCGGATTTATCCATCATTTGTTTTACATAGGACATGATCTGTTCAGCTTCTTTTTTGAAGGCCTCTTTGTCCATTTGCGAACCATTTAAGACGGTACTCCAATGACGTGTCATGGCTGCCATGGCGCAGGCCTCGGCTTGTTCGTGGAGTGTTGCCCCATTATTCAGACTTCTCGTATATTCAAAATATCCAAGTAATTCACAAGGAATCTGTGCAGCCACTCCAATACCAATGAGATTTTTAAGTTTTGACTCTAAGGCTGTGTTGGGATTGAAAGAGAGATTTTTTACCTCCGCCCAAGTACCGGGAATACTCTCATCCGTCATATATTTTGTGAACTCCGGAATCGCGCCAAAGGCCTGGCGCATTTCTTCAAAGGCTTCATCCACAGCTTTCCATTTTGATGGGGGGCGCTGGGCAGATGGACCCATGGGTTTTCCTTCTTTACTGACCGATTGTTTCTCTGGTTGATTTTCAGTTGCCATAGTTGACTCCTTTATTGATGTTAAATGAGATTTGTTTTGCGCAAACTGTTTATAGAGCCAGTCGATGTCCTGATCTTCCTACCACTTGCATGCTAGTTATCTGTGGTCCATTTTCACCCATAGCTTCTGAAAAGCGCACTTCTTGCCCAACTTTGAGGTCTTCAAAGTTTTGATTGATGACAGAGTTGCGGTGAAAATAGATTTCGCGTTGATCCTCGGTTAAGACAAAGCCACAGTCTTCATTGAAAAGGAGGCGAATGATTCGCGCATGCATGGGTTTAACTGAGTTTTTGACTCGACCAGAGCGAAT
This sequence comes from Bacillota bacterium, assembly GCA_050257115.1. Lineage (GTDB taxonomy): Bacteria > Bdellovibrionota > Bdellovibrionia > Bdellovibrionales > Bdellovibrionaceae > Bdellovibrio. The sequence continues at coordinate 23,979 of JBLMWG010000088.1, read as the reverse complement.
GCGCGTATAGTCTTCAATCTTTCTCTTTGCGGCGTCGAAGGCATCACGAAGAGCGACGTAAACATCTTCATGGGCGTGATTTTTGCCGGGTTCTCTATCAATTACAATATCGGAGCCCTTCATATGCAGGTGAATCTTAATATGATAAATGCCGCCCTGATGTGATTTGCGTGGTGGGCGGTTGATCACCACATGACAAGACATCAGTTGAGCAGAAAATAATTCTAGATGCTTAACGTGGTCCCAGACCGCAGCGGAGACTGAGTTGGACTCTGGCATCCCCAGATAGTTAATTTTTAAATCGATCATAAGCGTCTCCAGAAGTGTTGAGAATGATGCGTTTTTCATAGTTTACTCTTCTGAAGAAAAAAGTCTCCTTGCTCTTCAGCAAGGAAAAAGACTGATTGCTGAGGATTTAAAACGCTGGGGCAGTCGCAAGATCAGATTTCATGATATGCGGCACACGGCAACGACCTTGCTGATTGCCAGTTGTTGAGTTGAAAGTGGTGTAAGCGAAAATACTGTTCGGTGAATTTCGGTGGTGTTCTGAAACTTGTGGACCATCGATGGACTATTTTAGAAAAAAAGTGGTCGACCTTTCTGCGAAGGTCTCTGTAACTATTTAATTTAATTTTTTAGGGAAAAATTGGTTGCGGGGGCAGGATTTGAACCTACGACCTTCGGGTTATGAGCCCGACGAGCTACCAGACTGCTCCACCCCGCGACGAGTGATTGTCTTGAGAAGTTGACTCTATAGAAGCCCCTCCTCAGGGTCAACCTTTCATTTCTTTTATTATATCTATAACCCTGTGTATCATTATTTCTTCTGGACCGTCTCGGACTCGAAGCGATCGTTGATAGAAATATATTTCTTTTTCGAAACACGAATCGTCGGAATTTCGGATTCTGATTTTCCATCAGCTTTCATCTTTTCAACTTCAAAAGGGACAATTTGTTTGTTCGCTTTTTTATTAGGGTGAAGCTTGTACTGATATGCACAGTTTCTTGAACAAGTATCTTTTTTGAATTCAAGCTTGATGCAATCCTCACAAACTAAAGCCTCAGAGTCACAGCGTTTGCACTCGACTTTGATCGTCGAAGGCTGGCCGCAATGGGGGCATAGTCCGAATTTTTTAGATGGCTCTAGATTTTGATCCAAGGCCACGCGATGGTCAAATACGAAGCATTCTCCTTCATACTGATCGTTTGGATATTCCTTGAGATAGTTGATGATACCACCCTCTAATTGGAAAACATTGTCATAGCCCTTGTCCTGGAGCTCTAGGATGCCTTTTTCACAACGGATTCCGCCGGTACAGAAGATGAGCATTTTTTTATCTTTAGGAATGCCTTGTGCTTCGATGTATTGAGGGAAATCTGTGAATTTCTCGATATTAGGATTCAGCGCGCCTTTGAAGGTACCGATTTTGTACTCGTACCAGTTGCGTGTATCGATCATCACATAATCTTTTTCTTCCTTCATCACGCGATTCCATTCTGCTGGCGTCAAATGATGATTAACGCCTTCAGGAGGCATCATCTCAGGAATTCCCGTAGTGACGATTTCTTCTCTGATTTTGATCTTAAAACGACGGAAAGGCGCTTTGTCTGAAGATGAATCTTTATAGAACTGATCTGGCTGTTTGAAGTAATCCCGGATAAATTGCTTCCAAGCCTCGAAAGACTCTGCCGTCGTAGCAGATATCGTTGAGTTGTAGCCTTCAGTGCCCAAAATAATTAAGCCCTTAATGCCCAGCTCAAGCGCTTTGTCCTCAAGGTCTTTTTGTACGGCCTCTGGGTTTTCGATTTTTAGGAATTTATAGAAAGTTGTAACATAATGCTTTTGAGCACTGGAATTTGTCATATTGACCACCTCAGTTGTCCAACCCGGTTCCAAACCAGGGGGAGTTGAAAGTTTCGAAGGAGGTTATAAGTGTCCGACGTGAAATCCGCAATAAGAAAGCGACTTTCGGCGTTAAATCCACCGCCAGAGGGTAAAAACTTGCAGGGCTCCTGGGGTTTCGATTAAATACGGTTTTTAATAGTCAATTTAAAGGTTTATCTATGTTAGCGACTCCGCAAATTCAAAAAGAAATTCAAAGACGCCGCACCTTTGCGATCATCTCGCATCCCGATGCGGGTAAGACGACACTCACTGAAAAGTTACTTTACCACGGTGGCGTGATTCATGAAACCGGAGAAGTAAAAGGGAAGTCGGGCACCAAAGCCGTCACTTCAGACTGGATGGCTATGGAGCGTGAAAAAGGGATTTCTATCACGTCTTCTGTGATGACTTTTGATTTTGATGGCTTGCGTGTGAACCTTCTGGATACTCCGGGACATAAGGACTTCTCTGAAGACACTTACCGCGTTTTGATGGCGGTCGATTCAGCATGCATGTTGATCGACGTAGCCAAAGGGGTCGAAGAGCGAACGAAGAAACTTTATGAAGTATGTCGTTTGCGCAAAATTCCAATTTTCACTTTCGTAAATAAGTTGGACCGCGAAGGTAAAGATCCACTGACCTTGATTGACGAAGTTGAAAAGACCTTGAATATGCAATGTTATCCTGTGACGTGGCCTTTGGGTATCGGTCAGCGTTTCCGCGGAATTTACAATCGTTTGACTAAAGAAATTTGGATCTACGATCAGCGTCGTGAGGAAGTGGAAGACTATAAAATTATTCCTTTTGAAAAAGGTAAAGATGATCAGATTTTGTACGATTACCTTGATAGGGAATCTGCGGATCAAGTTCTTGAAGAGTTAGATCTTATTGAAGGTGCTTTGCCACCGTTTGACGTTAATGAATTCTTGAATGGTACAATTTCTCCTGTGACATTTGGTTCTGCCAAACAGAACTTCGGGGTCGACACCTTCCTTCAATTCTTCACAAAATATGCGCCGGGGCCTCAGCCTCGTCACACCAAAGACGATAAAGACATCGATCCGTGTGATGCGAACTTCACAGGGTTTGTCTTTAAGATTCAAGCCAATATGGATAAACGTCACCGTGACCGTATTGCCTTTATTCGTATTTGCTCTGGCAAGTTTGAACGTGGGATGAAAGTGAAGCATTCTCGCCACGATAAAGAGCTGCGTTTATCTTATGCCAGCCAGTTTGTGGCTGCAGATAAAGAAACGGTTGACGATGCTTATGCTGGCGATATCGTCGGTGTCGGTGATACGGGCAACTTTGCTATCGGAGATTGTGTTTACGCTTCCGGCAAGGTGCATTTCGAAGATATTCCTAAGTTTGCACCGGAGCTTTTCGGTAAGCTGTCCGTGCGCGATGCTTTGAAACGACAAAAAATGAATGAAGCCTTGAATCACTTGTCAGAAGAAGGAGCGATCCAGCTCTTTATCGATCCGATAGTTGGCCCTCAGGATCCGATCATCGGTGCGGTCGGGGAGCTTCAGTTCGAAGTTCTTTTGCGACGTTTAATGGATGAGTATAATTTGGAAGTGAAGTTGACGCGTTTGCCGTATGGTGTAGCTCGCTGGCCGCGCACGGCTGATGGTAAACCTGTTGCTGATTTGAAGGGTGGAGCTAATATGTTCCGTGATCTTCAAGACAACCCAGTTGTTCTTGTAAATCAAGAATGGGATTTGAACTGGTTGAAGCGTGAAAATACGGATGTTGAGTTCCATACAAGTATTTCAAGAGCGCGATAATGACATTACCTCTTAAAATTGAAAATCTCAGGAAAAAGTACTCAAGTGGTCAAGAGGCCGTAAAGGGAATCTCCTTTGATGTAAAGCCTGGCGAGATTTTCGGTCTTCTAGGACCGAATGGAGCAGGCAAAACGACAATTATTTCAACGATCACTACACTTGAAGAACCAACTTCTGGAGTAGTTGAGGTCTTTGGTCAGAATGTTGTTGAAAATCCTCGCTTCACCAAAAGGCAGCTGGGCGTAGTTCATCAGGAAGTTATCAATTCAGGTTTTTTTGATGTCGAAGAAATTCTGAAATTTCAATCAGGCTATTATGGTATCCGCAACAACAAAGAACGCATTGATTTTCTGTTACATAAGCTTTCTTTGTATGAACATCGCAATAAAAAAGTGAAGCAGTTGTCCGGAGGAATGAAAAGACGCTTGATGATTGCCAAAGCCCTTGTGCACACGCCGAAACTTTTATTGTTGGACGAACCAACAGCCGGTGTTGATATCGGTTTGCGTGAAACTTTATGGCAATTTGTTAGAGAATTGCGCTCTGAGGGGATGTCGATTCTTTTAACCACGCACTATTTGGAAGAGGCTGAAGAACTTTGCGATCGAATTGGTATTATCAATCTGGGTAACCTCGAGACACTAGGAGAAACCAAAGAGTTGGTGCGTAAGTACACGCAGAAAAAAATTCGTCTAACGCTGACCTCTCCGTTCCCCGTGGTATCGGATAGTTTGTTTATGCATGAAGGAAGTGAGTATCTGTTTTTGGTTTCTCCTGAAAAAATGATGGGAGAGTTTTTGGCTGAGACAAAGATTCCTGTAGAGCTTATCAAAGATGTGAAAATTGAAGAGGGTAATCTGGAAGAGGCCTTCATGAAAGTAGTGCAGTCGTGACTCCATTTTTGACTTTATTCCGTCGTGAAATTGCCCGCTTTTTAAAAGTGATCGTGCAAACGATTATTACGCCGTTTGTTTCATCATTTTTGTATTTGCTGATTTTTGGCGTATCCCTGGGAAGCACGATGCCTTCCCATCAAGGGGTTAGTTATTTGGCGTTTTTGATTCCCGGTTTGATGATGATGGGGTTGATGAATAATGCGTTCCAAAACTCATCCTCATCCATTGTGTCATCGAAGTTTTCCGGTGATTTGGAAGATTTGCGAGTCGCTCCAGTCAGCAACCCAGAGATTATTTGGGCTATGGGGTTAGGGGCCTTGGTTCGTGGTTTTCTGGTCTCTGTTATTACTTTTACCGTAGGGTCTATTTTTTGTTGGTATCAACAAGGAGCAGTACTGGGAATCGCGCATCCTATTTATACGCTGTACTTTATTGTTATGGGCGGAATGATTTTTGGGTTGCTAGGGATTTCCGTGGCTTTTTGGGCGACAAGTTTTGATCAGCTTTCGGCGTTTTCAGCATTTATTTTGTTGCCATTGACCTATCTCGGGGGCGTGTTTCTTTCGATTGAAAACCTGCATCCCGTTTGGCGGATGATTTCAAGATTGAATCCGTTACTTTATCTTATTAATGGGCTTCGTTACGGGGTTATTGGGGTCAGCGACGTTCCCATGGAAGTCGCGGTGCCAGTGTCATTATTAGGATTTATTGTATTTTACTTCCTGGCGATGTTTTCCTTACGCAGAGGTTCATTCCAGCGTTGGTAATAACGAGCCATGTTGTCATAAAATAACGCCACAAGTTATTGGGGATTTCTTTACGGAGCGTTCTGTCGTAGGTTAAGAAACCCAGTGCGCTGTCAGATAAGTTTTTTCTGAGTTGTTCTGGCAGCACACAAGTCCGGAGACATTAAAGATGTTTGAGAATTTATCAGATAAAATTATGGCGAGCCTTAAAAAGGTACGTGGTCAAAGTAAGATCACTGAATCTAATGTTGAGGATGTTATTAAGGAAATCCGCCTGAGTCTTCTTGAGGCTGACGTCAATTTTAAAGTTGTTAAAAACTTTATTGATAAAGTGAAAGCAAAGGCTCTTGGTGCAGAGGTTTTACAAAACGTAAATCCTGGGCAGCAATTTGTTAAGATTGTTCATGACGAATTGGTGAACACTCTGGGTGGTGGCGCTGTTGATATTAATGTGCGTGAAAACCCAAGTGTGATTTTTATGGTGGGTTTGCAGGGGGCGGGTAAGACCACGTCTTCAGCAAAATTAGCTCTTTATATTCGTCAAAAGTTGGGAAAAAAGCCAGGGCTTGTGCCTGCAGATATCTATCGTCCCGCAGCCATTGATCAGCTTCAAACGCTTGGTAAGCAAAATAATATTCCAACGTTTCCAACTCCAATTGGAATGAAGCCTGAAGAAATCTTGGAAAAATCTAAACAATGGGCTCGCGACAACATGGTCGATGTTGTTATCGTAGATACTGCTGGTCGCTTGCAAATCGATGATGAATTGATGGGCGAGCTTGGACGTTTGAAAGACATTTGGGCGCCACAAGAGATTCTATTGGTAGCAGATGCGATGCTAGGTCAGCAATCCGTGAATGTTGCGGAAGGCTTTCATAAGCGATTGAATCTTACCGGTTTGGTGCTTACGAAGGTCGATGGGGACGCACGCGGTGGTGCGGCTCTTTCTATTCGTGAAGTGACTGGGATTCCTATCAAGTTCCTAGGAGTGGGTGAAAAGGTGTCCGCTCTTGAGGTCTTCCATCCAGATCGTTTGGCTGGACGCATTCTTGATATGGGAGACGTTTTATCGTTAGTTGAAAAAGCTCAAGAAGTGATCGATGAAAAGGCGGCGCGTGACTCCGCTAAAAAGATTATGAAGAATGAGTTCACCTTGGAAGACTTCTTAACTCAGATCCAACAGCTTAAAAAGATGGGTGGCTTTGAGACGATTTTGAAGTTTTTACCGGGTATGGGGGATCTTGCTAAGCAAATGAAGAACATGACCCCACCGGATAATGAAATGAAAAAAATTGAAGCTATTATCCATTCTATGACTATTCAGGAGCGCCAGAATCATAAAATACTGAACGCGTCGCGTCGCCAGCGTATTGCTAACGGCAGCGGAACTCAAGTTCAGGACGTTAACAAGCTGATTAAACAGTTTGAAGATGCTAAAAAAATGATGGGCGGCCTAATGAAAATGGGAATGGGTCGTGGCGGTGGGATGAAGTTCCCATTTTAACGCTTGATATTTAATTATAAACACAGTACACACTTGGACTTACTGTTTTGAACAAGAGGTTTAGAAATGGCAGTTGTAATTCGTTTGGCTCGTATGGGCGCTAAGCATGATCCTAAATACCGCATCACTGTTGCGGATTCTCGTCGTTATGTGACTGGTAAATTCCTTGAAATTCTTGGTGTTTACAATCCAACTCCTAAAGGTAATGACAAGAAGGTTGAACTTGATCTAGCTAAAGTTGAAGCTTGGATCAAAAAAGGTGCGCAACCTACTGACCGTGTTAAACACGTTATTAAGTTGGCCCAAGGTAAATAAATAGTTGGCATCTGAGTGATAAGCGATAAAATATCACTTAGGTAACTATCTGTTGGGGGTAAATATGGATAGCTTGAAAGACCTCGTTGAGTTTATGGCGAAGTCCCTTGTTGATAAGCCTGATAATGTTGAAGTGGATGAAATCCCTGGTCAACAAACTACTTTACTTGCTCTTAAGGTTGATAAAGAAGACCTAGGAAAAGTGATTGGTAAGCAAGGTAAGACTGCAGCAGCGATGAGAACAATCATCCGTGCAGCCGGAACTAAGCTCAACAAACGCTATCACTTGGACATCGTTGAATAAGCGATTTTAAGTAAAAATTAGATTTCTCAAGGAAGGGGTTGTTTAAAAACAGCCCCTTTCTATTTTTTTCGGGAGTAAATATGAAATTAGTTGGCAAAATCAGAGAAGCTCACGGACTTAAAGGTGATCTTTATGTTCTGATTTTCTCTGGTGATATTTCTTGGGCAAAGCGCATGAAGAAGTTCAATCTTCAGGGCAAAAACTCGGATGAGACTCAGGAATTCACTGTGGAGCGTGTTAAGCCATTCAAAAAAGGTCTTATCGTTAAAGCTAAAGAGGTTGCAGATCGCACAGCAGCTGAAGGTCTTGAGCATATGGAGTTTTTCATTGATGAAGAACTTTTAGTTTCAAAACCAGGAGAGACAATTTATTTGGCTGAGATCAAAAACTTCAAATTGAAAGACGTTGAACAAAAAATTCTTGGTGAAATCGTGGATTTCTCAAGTAATGGTGTTCAAGATTTGTTGGTTGTTGATGCGGGCGGTGGTAAAAAAGTTGAAGTTCCATTCGTCGACGCCTTTATCAAAAAAATTGATTTCAAACACCAAGCTGTGGTGATGGATCTTCCTGAAGGTCTTTTCGATCTTGAGAATGCTTAATGCTCAAAATTGATGTGATCACTCTTTTTCCTGAGATGATTGAAAACGCCACGAAGTTCGGGGTTTTAGGTCAGGCTCTTAAGGGTGATCTTCTGCAAGTAAACTCCCACACTCCTCGGGAGTTTGCGACAGGTGTTCATCGTCAGGTGGACGACCGCCCGTTCGGAGGTGGTGATGGTATGATTATGATGCCGGAGCCTCTGGAGAAAACTCTCGAAAAAGTGAAACATAAAAATTCTCACGTCGTTTATTTGTCTCCACAAGGGGATGTATTAAACGATCGCAAAGCGCGTTCTTTAGCGAAGTCTGAGCATTTGGTTTTAATCTGTGGTCGCTATGGCGGAATTGACCAACGAATTATTAACTCCTATGTCGACGAAGAGATATCTATCGGTGATTATGTCTTGTCAGGCGGAGAATTGGGGGCGCTGGTTGTAATTGACGCAGTTTCGCGTTTTATTCCCGGAGTTCTTGGGCACAATGAAAGTGCCGACAAAGATAGTTTTTCAGAAGGACTTTTAGAACATCCCAACTTTACCCGTCCACGCGATTGTTTAGGTGAAGAAGTTCCTGAGGTTCTTTTAGGTGGAAATCATAAGCTCATCGCAGAATGGAAGACGAAGGTTTCTGCGTTAGTCACTTTGGTAAAACGTCCCGATTTGTTCCAGGCTTACCTTGAAAACGAAAATGAAAAGTACCGTGCTCAAAAAAAGAAAAAGACGGAGGCTCCATTGAAGGAGCTTAAAAAATTTTGGATGAGTTTATCTTCGCAAGACCGCACAATCTTGGGTCTTGAGGAATTGACTGAGGAAGACTTCAATGGCTGAGGAAAATGATTACGTTCCGCGTTTAGCGATTGCTTTGGTTCACTATCCAGTGAGAGATCGCCAGGGGAAGACTGTTGCGACCAACGTTACAAACTTCGATATCCATGATATCGCCCGTGCGGCCAAGGTATTCGGTGTGGAAAAATATTACATAATCCATCCGATGAAAGAGCAGTTGATGTTCGTGGACCGCGTATTAGATCACTGGCGCACAGGGCAGGGGGCGAAGTACAATCCAATGAGAAAAACGGCTCTAGGGCCGGTGAGGGCCATTGAGAGCCTTGAAAAGGCTATTGAGGACTGGAATGTTCCGGAAGCTCTGGTTATTGCGACCTCCGCTCGTGATGAAGGCCTAAAAAAGTATACATTTGCTGATTTGCGTCATGTAATGCATGTAGAAAAAAGACCTGTCCTTATGATATTTGGTACGGGCAACGGTTTGACGTCTGATCTCTTAAAGTCCTGCTCCGGAGTTTTAGAGAGCATCAAGGGGGCTCCTCCCCAAGATTACCGCCATCTTTCTGTAAGATCGGCAGTAAGTATCTGTCTTGACCGCGTAATGGGTCCATGGTAGACCCTTGTTTTACTTTTTGTGAAAATTTGAATTGGCATAAGGGACTAAGCAATGGCTAAAGCTGCAAAAAAATCTGAAGTTAAAGAAACTAATCTAGTTCGTCGTATCAGCATCAAAGCTGCTAACAAAAACATCCAAGCTTTCAGCTCTGGTGACACTGTTAACGTATTCGTTAAAGTTAAAGAGGGTGAGAAAGAGCGTGTTCAGCTTTACAAAGGTATCGTAACTAAAATCCAAGGCGCAGGCGCTGCAAAATCTTTCACAGTTCGCAAGATCTCTGCAGGTGTTGGCGTTGAAAGAACATTCCCATTCAACTCTCCAGCTTTGGACAAAGTTGAATTGGTAAACATCGGTAAAGTTCGTCGTTCTAAACTTTACTTCCTTCGCAACCTTTCTGGTAAAGCTGCGAAAATTGAATCTGAATTGGCTTCTCCTTCTCAAGCAGCTGCTGAGTAGTTTGATTCCGACTTAGTCGGAGTGAAGTCCCGGATTTTAATTTAAAAATCGACTAAGACTTGGTTCGCAAGAGCCAGGTCTTTTGTTTTTTGTAAAATGAATCTGACTTCACTGAAAACGCAAAAATGAGCCTCTGTCGCAGGGATTCAAGGGGTATTTCCTCGGTGACCATTTCTTGTCTTTATGTCTAAGATCTTTCCTTGGCGACGTAACATAACAGTTTGTCTGAAAATCTCCCAGGAAGCGACAGCATGACTAAGACCGCAAAAATCACAATTAAATCAACAGCGAAATCTACAAAAACATTCTCGGAAACGACACTGACGAAAAAAAAGAAAACTTCTAAGGAGAAAGTCGATTTGCCTAGAATTGACTGGCGTAAATTTGGTCCGGAGCCGGTTATCGGCGTCGACGAAGTTGGGCGTGGTTGCTTGGCAGGGCCGGTCTATGCTGCTGCGGTGATCTTTGACTCTGGCGAGCTCCAAAACACAGTGACAGACTCAAAGCTTTTGTCCGAAGGACGTCGTGAAGAGTTGGCCCTGTTGATTAAGGAAAAACACAAAGTCGGTATTGGTTATGCAACAGTGGAAGAGATCGATGAGATCAACATTCTTCAGGCATCACTGTTGGCGATGAAGCGTGCCATTGAAAATCTGGGTGTGACTTCAGGGCACGTGCTTGTGGATGGAAATCAAAAGATTCCAAATCTTGTCGGTTTTGAACAAACCACAGTTATCAAAGGTGACTTGCGAGTAGCGCCCATTTCAGCGGCGTCCATTGTCGCGAAGGTGACTCGTGATAACTTGATGAAAGAGTTGGGAGAGAAATTTCCAGTTTATGGATTCCAAGAACATAAAGGGTACTCCACGCCAGTTCACAAAAAATCCATCGTTGAACACGGGCCCTGCGATCACCACCGCAAATCCTTTGCCGGCGTTAAAGAATACGTCCGCTAAAGCCTATTGGGCTCATGATCGTGGGCTCAATTCTGAAAAATTCGTACAACAACATTATCAAAACAAAAAATATCACTTACTCCAGCAAAGGCTCAAAACACCATTCGCTGAAGTGGATTTATTATTTCGTTCCCCCGACGGAAGACATTTGCTCTTGGTTGAAGTGAAAACCGCAAATCAAGGGACCTTCTACAGTGCGCGAATTACTTCCCGACAAAAATATCGTCTGCTCGGGGCCGCCAGTTTCCTTGCGGAAAGATATCGAACATTGGTCGAAGTCCATTGGGCCTTCGTCACCAAAACCGGCGAAGTCACAATCATCGAAGATGTATCATAGCTGCTTCAGCTCATGCGCCGACCAGCGATTCAGCTCTGCGCGCTGCTGCGCTAAAAGCCGAATTGATCCAGGGCTTCTGGTGGAATCGGTGGTTTTGGAGTTCCGTCGAAGTTGAATTCGAAATTCAGGCGTAAGTTAGTGTCACCACCTGTGATCTGATCTTGAATGAAGGTGATTGTCCAGCAGTCGCCTGACGGTTTAAATTGTGCGATATAGGCCCAGGATTTGACTTGCTGTCCAGTGGAAGATTCTGCCCAGTTGGCATCGTATACTAAACGGCCCATCAAATTGATGTACTTAGAAATAAACCCTGATGAAAACGTATAGTCCTCAGTACGACTGCTGGTATCAACAGTTTTACCTGGAGAGATTTTATATTGGCGAGTTAATGCCACTTGGAAAAACTGTCCCATATCATTCATTAAGCGGACACGAGAAGAAGCGTTGGTGACGTTTTGATAGGGGAAATAATTAAAGATAGAATAGGTTTGGAACTTATTTAAACGAACATCCAAAATAGCACTGAGATCAGACCAAGGCTCACCATTAGATTTATTAGCTTGAGTGGCGTCATAAGACTGGGCCAGTTTTAAGTATGCAATTTGTTGATATTCGGGGCGATCACCAACCCATCTTTTTTCCACGAGTTTGTTGGTCACTGCCATCGTGACAAGATTGCGGTCGTAGACGCGATCGTTATAGTCAAACTGCAGTCCGAATAAGCTGCCCGTGTCTAAGTCAGAAATACTATCTGTAGAGGTGTAGGGGGCGTCGTTCACTTCTCCTTGACCAAAGAACGGATGATTTTTTTGATCAAGCCATGGAATGTTCGTGTAAGAAATCTCGGGAATAATTTCGTGTTTATATCGAGTCGCCTTTGCGCTGACGAGATCACCATAAATACGACTGAAATCCATGCGCCCGCTGAGCTCGGTCCGTGCATAACGACGAACGTAGTCGCGTTGATCGCCAACTTCAAAGTTGTAGTGAGTTTCACGGTAACTGATGCGTGGGAGGATATCAATTCCATCAGAGACTTTGATTGGATAGGATAGCGTCGGTAAGACGTCGAGACGCTGTCCCGTGCGTATTAAATCTGTCGCAGGATCATACTGGCCATCGTGGATACGGTGACACAAAGGGTTGTCAGACCATTTGGGGTCATTACAGTTGTTTTCAATATAGCGAATTTTGTCAGAGCCGGTTCCTGTATAAACCATATCGTCATAGGCATTGCCGGATCTGGCGAAATTTACATAATCCAGGTTAATGGTGTAGACGAAGTTTGTTTCGCCAATATTTTTTTCCACCTGTGACCAGCGAATCTCTGGAAGTCGATGGACGGCATCGTCATTGCCAGCAAGGGGGTCGGCTTGAAGGAGGTTGACGTAATAAGAAGTGTCGACACTGAAATGCTGATCCTTCGTGTTTTTTGTGACAGACACACGATTTTCCATGGCGGAATCACCGTGGTTCATTGTCTCTAGAGGGAAATCCTTGGGATATTGCAAATCACTCGCGAGATTGATCGAAGCCCGCTGAATATAATCATCAGGCATGGCATAGTAATGTTCGTACTTAATGTACCAACGATCAATGGGTTTGTTTTTATCTTGATCAGGGCGGAACGTGTTTAAGCGTGAATCCATCGCAAAAGCGTTGTCGTAGAGACTTGCAATGTTCAATGTTCCGGAGCTTTCGTTGTTAAGAACATAGCGATACTCCATCAGTCCTTTAAGTCCGCGACGGTCGTAATTTTTTAATGTGAGTGTAGCATCTGTGTCGCGGGAGATGGCCCAAAAATATGGCTGATTGATGGTGAAACCGCCCGTATCTGAAACCTCAAAACCCGGTGTTAAGAGTCCCGACTGTCTGTCACTTTTAAGGGGTACAATAAGGTAGGGAAGCCAGAAGATGGGGATGTCTGAGATTCGCAAAACGGCATTTTTAATATAAGCATAGCCCCCCATTTCTGCGCGTACGGTGGAGCCGGAAAAACTCCAAGAGGCTGGACAGTTGGTGCAAGTCGTGTAATCAGCGGAGCTGACAATAAACTCTTGGTCGCCGGTTTTTTCTAAAAGAGTTCCAGAGAACGTTACGGGTCCTGAGTTCACGAAGCCATTGTAGATGACGCCCGTATTGTTTTCGTAATCTAGATTTACTTGGTCGCCGACAATCGTCGATTTTGTATTACTGATTTCGACATCGCCAATCAACTCCACGCGGTGAGTTCTTAAATACACATGGGCTTTATCTGCTTTCATGTGTTGTCCCTGATAGATGATTTGGACATGGCCCTCTAGTTCAACGGTTTCCTTTTCATTGTCTCTGAACATATTGTCAGCATTGATCAGAATGCCTTGAATCTTTGCCACGGGCTCACCCGCAGCAAAGACGGCTGTCGGTGCCAGGGATGGCAGGATTAAGAATAGGAACAAGATGAACCAGCGTTGAAGCACCAAAATATAGTAGGGACGGACCAGTCGTTTGTCGAGCTGGAAAATGAGAAAATCCTAGCCTTCTTTTGGACTCAAAAAATGCCACCAAACTCCGTTAAGAAAAGGCACTTTACGGATGAAAAGAGGCTTTCATGGAAGTTAAACTCGTTCTAGATGGTGATATCACCGTCGTGTCTTTGAGTGGTCGTATCGAACTTGAGAAAACACAGTCTTTCAAATTAGCGTGCATTCAGAATTTTGCACAAAAGAAAGTCGTGTTTTACATGAAAAATCTGAATTTTGTAGGTTCCTCTGGAATTCAAACATTCTTTGGTGTTTTGAATGAACTCAATGCGGCAAAACAAATGAACGTGAAAATTGCCGGTTTGAATCAAGACTTCCAACGCCTTTTAAGTTTTACTGAGTGCTCTGCATTGGAAGTGCACGAGGACATTGAAGGGGCTCTACAAAGCTTCTAGAGCCCATCTTGTTTGCGGATTTCATTAAGTTTTTGACTAAGCTCAAGGTTGAGTCTCTCAAGAGCAGAGGCCGCAGCTTTGAGTTTTTCGTTTTCTTCGTTTTTTGCATTCCACATGAATCTTAAACTTTCGAGTTGCTCAAAATACTGGCGATTTTCTTTCTCCAGTTTTTGAATTGTCTCTTGGTCCTCGACGACGCGGATCTGTAGGTCGGCATGCTCAACGCCTAGTTTTTGATTTTGGCGACTGAGTTCGCTCATGCGTTCCTGTTGTTTGTGGATCTCTTGTTCCAATCGAAGTCGCAACTCTTCCTTGCTACGGCGAAGTACGACAAGCTCGTTTTCTAAGATGTCTTGACGCTCCAAGGCGCTATGGAGCTTCAGCGTTTTGACTTCAAGATCTTCCTGAGCTTGATGTAAAACTTGAAGTTCTTTGCTCATGCTTTGAATCTGATCCTCATAGAATTGAACCATTTCTTGAGCTTTTTTCTCTGATGATTCAACTTGAAAGCGAGAGTTCTTTGTCACTTCGATGATTTGATGGCGAAGATCTCGCAGCAAAGCCTCTTTGTGATTTAAAGAGCTTTCAATTTCTTGGATGCGAGCATCTTGGGTTTTTGAGTACTCCTTAAGTTGAGTGATATATGGTTTCACTTGGTTTTTGATTCGATCATGGTATTTCTGATGACGAATTAATTCAGAATTCATGGACTGTGCTTTTTCAGTCAAAGCACGGAGTTTCTCGCCCTGCACTTCTTTTTCGCGTTCAAGTTGATCAACCTTGTGTTTCCACATGTTGTCTTTTTCTCGCCAGACAAGAATTTGATCCGTGATGGAGGATTGCGAAAGGCGAGCCTTGTTGGTCTCTTCACTTAATCTTTGATTTTCATTTTCAAGCAATGAAAGCCGGCGCAACGAAACCTTAAGGCGGGCCATGAGGTCTTCATTTTGAGAAATGAGATTTTCCACAGTGGATGATTTCAGAATCTCTTTCGGGAGATGGCTGTAATCAGCTCTTTTTGGGAGCTCGTCAGGCAAAGGAATTTGCCCCACTGGTTGGCTCGATTGCGGTTCGTCAGAATCGAAATCTAAATGTCTTAATTTAGCGCTTTGGAATTGTTCGGTGTCCATAGCCCTCCTCCATGAAGTCTAGGTCGCCCTTAATCTAGTTTCTCAGTATGAATCAGATCCGTCAAACCAAAGGCTTGAGACCTAGACCTAGGGCTTGCGAAAAGAGCTTTAGGATCAAGATTAAAATCCGAAAAGAACTCTATGGCAGTTCCAGCATTAAAAGAGGCCGTTGCGGTTGTCGAAGAAACAAAGAAAAAGGAAGAATCCGCCTTCTTTGATATAGGGGTGGATCGTACTGATTTAGGGAAGCATGATTCTCTTCGTTACAATATTCTTACGTGGGTTTTGGATGAACGCTATGATAAGGCCATCGAGGAATTAAAGGACTTTCTAGAGCGCCCATCGGAGTATCCGAACTTCAAAGATAAGATCACCCGTTATATCCATCATTCTGTGGATCTTATTTATGCCATTAAGGCTAAAAGAGGTTTTCCGGGAATCAATTCCTTGACTCGAGCTAAGCAGCAAGAGTTGCGCGAGAAATTTAAAGAGCACTTCAAAGAACTGCAGTATATTCTTAAAATTGTTGAGAAAACTCAGGGGGATCTACGCATTCAGGATGCAAGGTCTACGATCTACGTTGTTCGCGCTTTATGGTTAGCGTCGTTAGGTGTGATAATTTTAGGTTTTTGGTTGGATATTGTGAATGGCTTGGCGCAAACGAGTATTATTGTCTTCGATGATATGTTCACGAAGTTAGCGAGTCATTTGGCTGGGATTTTGGGGCTTTAGTTAAAGAACTCGATTATAAAAATTAAATAAGAGCCACTGTTGCAGTGGCTCTTATTTTTTTAATTTCCTTTGATGGCTTTATATGCGGATTCAAGAATTGGAATGAGTTGTCCGCCGCTGAGGAGTTTGTTGTTAACAAATACCGTCGGTGTTCCTTGGATTTGAGCGGTGGCTCCCTCGTTAGCCATGGAGCGAATAAGCTCTCCTGTTGCGGGGTCGTTGATGCATTTCTTCAGATCTTCCGTAGAGATACCAACTACTTTTGATATAGAATCTAGGTTTTTTTCTAAGCTACCTGCCTGAATGATATCCATTTGGTTTTCGAAGATGTAATCGTGCGCCATCCAGCCTTTTTGGGCGATTTTTTCGGAACACATAACCGCAGATGCAAGGCCGCAAGAAATTCCATCGCCTCCACCTTTGATGGCTTCATTGCAGGTGCCATCAAGGGGGAATGGTTTGAAGATCAACTTCACGTCCGGGTGGCTTTGTGTAAAGTTATGCAAGCTTGGTGCGGCGTGTTTGCAGTGTGGGCAACGGAAGTCTGCAAACTCAATAATTGTCATGACTGGGGCTGTGGAGTCTTTTTGCATAGAAAGACCTTTTGTGAGGTCAAACTTTTGCTCTGGAGAAGTGGACCAGTAAGCGACTTTATCTTTTGCTGCTTTTTCGATCTCTCCAAGTCCATGACTTTCAAGGTACATAATATTTCCAAGGAAGGCGAAAACTGGGATTGCAATCAAAGAGCCTAGGAACCATCTGTCGGTAACGAAGGAATCCTTAATGTCATTAGTAAGATTTGTTGCATTTAAGCCTTCAGTTCCCAGCCATGTCCCCGCAAAGCCAACGAGGGAAAGAACGTAAGTGCTAATGCAGAAGATGCAGTATGCTGTCATCGCAGTTAGGGAGATGATTCCCATCGCCACAGAAGCGATGACTGTTATTAAGGAAATCAAGAATGCGTATCGAGAAGACTTGCTGCGGTCTTGAGTGAGGTTAAGACGGGTGATCGTCAAAAGGAAAAGAAGAATGATATTTGTCGTAAGACCCCAAAGGGCCATTGGGATCCCAAAAAGTGCAGAAAACTTACTAGCTGTCACCGTGTCGCAATTAAAAGTTGCGCTTAGGTTACAGACAGAAGCTCCTTCGAGGAGGCCGAACTTAACTCCATAGAAGTGAACGGTCAGGTATCCGTGAACGCCAATTGCGACGATTGTGGATAGAATTGCCAAAAGGAGAAATTTATTTTTGCTGGCTGTATTTTTCATGGATTTAATTCAAGCTTAGTTTGGTGTTTGAAATCAATGAAAATTATGTAAAAATCGAAAGGCTATCAAGGAAGACAGCTTGAACGACTTACAAAAATGGATTCGTATTAGAAAAGATCTCTATCGACAGATGGAGAAACAGGTTCGTCATCGACTTGGAGAAGACACTCCGGAGTTGATGCGGTATCACAAGGTTTATCAGGCGGAGTTTCTTAAGAAATGGCAGCCAGCGTCCCATAATGATCTTTGGGAGCAAATAGAACATTCTCAAGTTGTGTTGATGGGGGACTTTCATGCTCTCCATCAATCTCAAAAAGCCCAGGCGCGGGTATTGCGTCATATTCCAAAATCTAGAAACACTGTGTTGGCGGTTGAGTTTTTTGAGGCCTCTGATCAGGCTCATATTGATAAGTTTCTATGTGGCAAAATAGGTGAGAAGGACTTTTTAAAGGCCGTTCAATGGGAACAGCGCTGGGGGTTCCCTTGGGAGAACTATCGTCCGTTGTTGCGATATGCGCAAAAAAACAAATTGCCAATTTATGGTCTTAATAGGGGATTTAAAACGAGAACCGCAACGACCTTGAAGTCGCGAGATATCTTTGCGGGTAAAAAAATTGCGGAATTAGTTAAAAAGCACCCGGAAAGTTTAATCTTCGTTGTCTATGGAGATTTGCATTTAGCTAAAGAGCATATCCCTGCTGAAATCGTAAAAGTCTTGGGGCCTTCTTTTGATAAGAAAATTCTGCGCTTGTTTCAGAATGCGGAAAAGATCTATTTTCAACTTTTGCAGCAAGAGTCCGAGGCAACCACCGATTTGGTGCGCTTAGCGCGTAATTCGTTCTGTCTTATGAGTGTGCCGCCATGGGTGAAGTGGCAAAATTATTTAATGTACCTAGAGCAGACTTATGATGAGGGGTTGGCATTTGCTGCTGACGAAGATGATGAAGATAGTGATGATGATGACTTCGAGTCAGTGGATTACACTGATCATGTGGGTCGTTACGTTCAAATTATAGCTGAAGAATTGGGAGTAACTATCTCTATAGCCGGCTTATCGGTTTACACGGCCCGGGATTCTTCATTTTGGAGTCAGGTCCGTGCGCACTATGATGCTTCAACTTTGAAGTGGATTGAAGCAATGATTGCAGATGAGATGTCTTTTTATTTGCCTGAGGTCGCTGTTGCATATCTTGCGCGTGGAACCGTCAATCATGCCGCCTCGTTGGCAATGCAGTATGTTCATGCCCAGGTGGCTGGGCGTAAGGTATTTAACGTCGAGATGCCTCAGGATTTTTTGCGTTGGATTTGGATTGAAGCCGTCGCTTATTTCGGCTCGAAAATGATCAATCATAAGCGTAAGACGGATACGATTGCGGATATTAAGGCTAGCTTAAGTCATAAAGGCCCTCAAGATCTGGGTAAGGAAGCCTTGCAACTGGCCCTTGCTCAAAAGATGCATGAGTTGATGGTGATTACGGGCGTTCCTCAGCATCGCCTTTTAGCTAAACCTAAGAAGAAAGCTAGCTATCGTTTAGCGGCGAGCCTATTAGGGGGTATGATGGGAGAAAGGTTGTTTGGTGGCTATCACAAGAAACTTGTGTCGAGTCAAACTATTGTGTCTTTCATCAAAAAGCCGCTGGATAATGCAAATTTTGAGGCGGCTTATTATGGAATTTTGGAAGTTGTAGAATCACTTCCAACTCCTTTTCATAGCAAGAAGGAAAAATTATGAAAAAAACCTGGTATCGCAATGTCAATTTGAAACCCATGGGCCCCTATACGTTGTCTGAAATGCGCGCCTTTATTCATAGCGGAGAGGTGGGGCTTTGTGATTTAATTTCTAACGATGAAAATGGAGACAGTTGGAAGCCTGCCTATCAGTGGGGTGTTTTTGAACTCAACCTATTTCCGGCAGGACAAGGATATGTCCCTGGCGCTGATATTGATGAAGACCTTCGAGAGTGGGTTGTGCTTGTGGAGCAGCGAAATGCCACGCCGGTACAGGAAGGTCCTTATTCTGTTCGAGAGGTTAAACAAAAGTTATCATCGGGACAGATCTCTCCCTATCAACATATCTGGAAGACGGGGCTTAGTGGGTGGTGCCGAATTAAAGATCGTCCAGAATTTTATGCTGCGATTTCTTCGAAGCAGCTTAGTTCAACGAGTCTTTAAGGTCTTTACCTGGTTTGAAGCGTGGAATGTGTGCGCTCGGAATTTTTACGGCCTCGCCAGTTTTAGGGTTGCGGCCTTGGCGCGGTTTACGGGTTGCTTTTGAAAATGTACCAAAGCCAACGAGTTTTACGTCATCACCTTTTTTAAGGGCTTCCTGTATAACTCTAAGGGTTGCGTCCAGAATCAATTCCGACTGAGTTTTAGTAGATTTTGTGCGTTCAGACACAAGTTCGATCAACTGGGCTTTGTTCATTTAGAATCCCTCGAATGCAGGTGGGAGAAATTAAGTTTTGCTGCAAAAATGGTCAAGTTAAATAACGAATAATATGCCCCGTTTGGAGGGGCGCATTGGAGAAAATAAAATGAATAAAATTGTTTCATTTGCTGCGGTTTTTTTATTCCCTTTCGTGCTGTACGCGCAGGAGAGGGTCTCTGCGACCCTTTATGATTTAAAATCCCATCAAGGGAAAAAGCTCTTTACTTTTCAGTTGGATGTTACTTCGCAAGGCGCTGAAAGTCTTGTGGGGAGCCAATTTCGTGATCTTAATGGCGCAGTCGTTGTTGCTGAAAAAGGTGTTGTTAATGGGGCGGAGTTGGTCTCCTACGAAATTGATCGCCCGCAGACTTCCGAGAAAGGTCGCATTGCTGTGCGCGATGGGAAAATTTTCTTTGAATATGAAGGACCTGGCGGAAAAAAGAAAAGTGCCGATGAAAAAGTGAAGGGTTTAATTCTTTGCAGCGCAAATTTTTCGTCCTTTGTAAAAGCCCACTGGAACGAGCTTTCGGCAGGAAAAGAATTGGATGTTCGCTTTGCTGTATGGGATCGCTTAGAAACTGTGGGCTTCACGCTGAAGAAAATCAAGGACGTCTCTCAAGGTGATAAAAAGATGCTGGAATTGCAGATGAAGCCAACGAGTTTTGTTATTGCGGCCCTCGTGGATCCGGTGAACTTATGGTATGCCTATGCGGATCAAAAGATTCAGATCCTAAAAGGTCGCGTCGCTCCTAAAATTCAGGTTGATGGGAAGTGGAAGGACTTAGATGCAGAGGTTGTCTATACTTATGACCAGAAGACTGTCTCAAAATAAGACAGTCTCAATTTTTATCGGTTTTTACCGATAAGTGAGGCATGAAGAATCAGAATTCTCTGTTTGTTGTTTTTTGTTTATGCCTCACAATTGGTTTGGTCGCGGTCTATGGCGTCTTTATCAATTATTTTAATGGCCATCAAGAGTACGAATTGCGTTTGTCTTTGATGGAAAAACAGGTTGAAAAAGAGAGGTTTAGCAACTCTCTTTTAACCTATCAGTTGAAAGACTTCCAACAGACGGTTGCACAAGCATTACCTGATAATAAAACACTTCAAGCAAAATATGATTTAAAAGGACTCGCGTCGGCGGTTCGTTCTCCAGCCAGCGAGTCGGCGATTGATTTGTCTGCTGTTTTATTTGAACGCGGAAAAAAGAGTTTTGCTGGGCATAACTATGACCAGGCGATTAAAGAATTTAGCGATTTGCTTGAAAAGTATCCTCTAACCTCACATGTTGTAGAGGCGAATTTCTTTATTGCAGAAAGCTACTTCCTTAAAAAAGACTTCCGTAATTGTTTAAGTGTTATTGATTCAATGGTGACCCAATATCCCGATAATGACTTAACTGGCTTTATTTTGCTCCGTATGGGGCAAATCAGTGAATATAACAATCAAGTCGATGAGGCATCGGAAGTCTATAATTCCGTCCTTAAAAGTTTCAAAAACGAAGATCTTAAGAAACAAGCCCGTAAATTGGCGGCGAGTGTTGAGTATAAGTGATGAAAAAGGTCATTCGAGGTTTGATTTTTTTAATGGCCTTTCAGATGGAAGTTCGAGTTCGCGCTTCAGCGGATATCTTAGAGCAGCCAGCGGCATGTTTGAAGTCGATAGAGACCTGTGCCATTCATGTCGCGAATGGCGGCTTTCATTTAAAGCAAGATGGTTTAAAGCTACACTCAACTGAAAGTTCTACGCTTATGAGACTTTCCCAGGATCAATGGAGATTGGTGAGGGGGACTGTTTGGGTTGAAGAGGCTTCCGGGGTTGGTTTTGAAACCCCTTATGCGAACGTGAAAGCCTTGCACGGCGGGTATTGGCTGATTAGTCACAAGGATAAGGTGCTCATTCGCAATATCAATGCGGACTTGGTCGTGGAATTGCGTGATGGTAAAAAGCTGGAAGTTCCCACGGGATTTGAGTTTTGGGTTGCCGGTATTAACTCTGACGGTCGCAACGAATTTGGTATGATTCAGCCCGTAAAGATCTCTGAGCACTTGAGGTTGTGGAATTCGTTGTATCAGGGATCTAAAGAAGACTTCAAAAAGGAAGTCGCCCAGCTTAAGGAAAATTGGAGCGATCTTGTGGGTAAAAGCAGTGTGATTTATCAACAGATCGTTGATCGCAAATTGGCATCTGCCGCAGAAGAACGCAGAAATGAAGAAAAGAAAAAGCGCCAAGCTGAAGCGGAACGTCAGAAAACCCGGGAACTCATCTATCAACGGGCCTTCGAGCGCTAGATTGTTTACAAACTAAGGTCCTGTTTTTTTCATTCAACATAAGAGTCCTGAAGTTTCTTCCCGAGGCCCATGTTAACCTGAGGTCTGGGAGGATAGGATGTCTTCTATTTCATCATCGGATCGCACACGTCAGGACGACAAAGTCAGGCAAACCCGGGAAGAGTATGAATCTCGAGAGAGTGAGAATGCCAAACGTCGTAGTGCGGAAATCAAGCGCCTTGAAAAGCGCCATGACGAAGAAATTAAAAATATCACCGACGAATATGAAAAGCGACTTGCAGATCTTAAGGATCGTAATCGTGAGTCATTAACGGATAAAGATTACGAAAATAATCGAAAAATTGAAGATGTGCGCAACACTTATCGTGAATCAATGCGTAAGAAAATGGAAGAGGCTTCCAACGAGCGGACGCAGCTTCATGATGCCTATGAAGGAACAATTAATAAGCAAAAGCAAATCAATGAATTGCAAAAGGAAAATCTTGCAGGTCAGTTGAATAGCGAGATTGCCTCTCGCGATGAGCGCTTTCAGGAGATGTCTGATAGCAATCGCCTTAAAGTTCAGAACACGGTTCAGGAGAATGCTCGTAAACTAAATGAGGCTCATGAAAAAGAGAAAAATGCATTGATTCGAGGTCATGAAGACACTTTGATGACTAAAAATCGGGCTAACAATGAACTTCGTAAGTCCTATGATGCGCGTCTTCGCGAAAGTGAGCGTATGCGCAGTGCTGATAATACCCGTTGGGCGCAAAAACTTCAAGATACTGTGGTGAATGACCGTGAACAGTACTCTGATAATTTGGATATGAAACAACAGGTGATGGATGCTGAGCGCGAAAATTTGCGTGATAAGTATCAATCAACCTTAAATAAAAAGCTAGAAACAATTGATAGTCAAAATCAGGATTTCCGGGACTCTGTGAATGAGCGCGTGAATAGTCAGGTGCGTTCGAGAGATTCGCAAATTCAACGTTTGAATAGTAAACTTAATAATGAGATTTCGAAAGATGAAAAAATGCGTGGGCTTGAGCGTAAGAATATAACTCAGGCCTACGAAAAACGCCTTGATTTGGTTGATCAGCAGCGTGAAGACGCTATCGATCATATGCGTGACATCACCGATGAGCGTGTTGATAAGCTCAATGAAAAGAACCAACAATTGCTTCGCAATGTAGATCGAGAAAACAAATCTCAAACCAATATGTCGAATGCCCGCCATCGTGAGGAAAGAGAAAATTTGCTTCAACAGCATAAAGATCAGTTGACGCAAGTAAACTCGAATGCCGAAAGCCGGGTACGAAAAGTAATGGATTTAACCAGCAATAATCAAAAGCGACTTGGACGCTATTATGCAGAATCCTTAGATCAAATGGCGGACAACTATACAGAGCGTATGGATGGACAGCGAGAGAAGGCATCAGCGGATCAAGCGACTCTTAATAAAGTTATGACGGAGCGTTTTCGTGGTATGGAGCAGAGCTTCAATAGCAAGCTTGAGCAAACCATAAAGAACTATGAAGAAAAAATCTCTCGTATAAATGATGACCATGATCGCGAGATTAAGCGGTTGGAGAAGATGTCTGAACAGAAGCTGGCTGAACAGGGTAAGTCTTTGACGAATGAAAAAGAATCCTTGTCGATGAAGTATGAGAATAAGATAGCTCAACTCAACGAGTCGCATCAAGATCAGCTCGATAGAATGAATAGACGTCACCAAGAGGATATGCAAAACTTATCTACAAAGATGAGTTCTTACTCTAGGAAGGCGTAGTTAAAATGTTAGCAGATCGACGAGCAAAGATTGTAGCCACAATTGGCCCATCAACTCGTGACGAGAAAAATCTAGAGAAAGCAATTAAGGCGGGCATGAATGTGGCTCGCCTTAACTTTTCTCATGGAAGTCACGAAGATCACCTTAAAGTTGTTCATTCCATTCGCAAGCTCTCTAAAGAGCTCAAAGCTCCAGTGGCCATTCTTCAGGATCTTCAAGGTCCTAAGGTGCGTGTGGGTAAATTTGAAAATGG
>JBLMWG010000087.1:0-14935 GCA_050257115.1 Bacillota bacterium | reverse complement strand
AGAAAACTTTTTTTGGACATCCCCGCCCCCTCTTTACACTCTTCTTCACAGAAATGTGGGAGAGGTTCTCTTTTTACGGGATGAGAGCCCTCCTAGTGCTTTACATGACTCAATACCTCTTCAACCAAGCCCATGAAGGCAAGGAGATCTGGGGATACTCAGCCCTCCGCGGAGCCATTGAACACTTTTTTGGGCCCTTAAACACCCAAGGTTTTGCATCCCAGATCTATGGACTGTACATGGGGTTGGTGTATTTTACGCCATTTTTTGGCGGGATTATCGCTGACCGCTACTGGGGCCAACGACGCTCGGTTTATGTTGGCGGAATCCTTATGGCCATTGGGCATTTTTTAATGGCTATTGAAAATCTTTTTTTCCCAGCCCTCCTGTTTATTATTTTAGGAAATGGCTTCTTTAAACCCAACATTTCAACTCAAGTCGGTGGCCTTTACGAAGATGGCGACAGCCGCCGCGACCGCGCTTTCACAATTTTCTACATGGGTGTGAATCTGGGAGCGTTCTTTTCTCCACTGATTTGTGGCACCCTTGGCCAAAAAGTGGGCTGGCATTGGGGCTTTGGAGCTGCCGGTGTCGGCATGTTGTTGGCGTTGGTGATTTACCATTTTGGAGGAAAAGATCTTCCTCAGTCCAAGCACAAAACTTCGATCCAGGAAGTCGAAGCGCAAAGCCATGTGCCTCTCTCTAAAACCGAGTGGACTCGAACCTGGGCCCTGATCTTCTTGTGCCTAATTACGATCTTCTTTTGGGGTGTTTACGAACAACAAGGCAACACATTGCAACTTTGGGCTGATCAAAGCACGGATTGGAACTTCTTTGGTTGGAACATGCCATCCAGTTGGTACCAATCTTTCAATCCGTTTGTGATCTTTATTTTCGCACCGGTTTTAGACCGCGTTTGGGCATGGCAAGCTCGCCGCAATAACGAGCCTTCGACGGCGATGAAAATGGCCATTGGTTGCTTCCTTGGCACCGCGGCTTTGATGGTGATGTATATGGCGGCGCAAGTTGTGGGTAACGGTAAAGGCAGCGCTCTGTGGATCCTCGGTTCCACTTTGATGTTAACGATCGGCGAACTTTATCTTTCTCCAATTGGTCTTTCCCTTGTCACCAAGGTTTCACCAAAGAAAATCGTTTCCATGATGATGGGTGTTTGGTTCTTGGCATCCTTCTTTGGCAACTACCTATCTGGTTGGATTGGCAGCTATTACGAGAAAATGCCGAAAGAGACCTTCTTTATCTTGCTGGCAGGTTTAGGATTTATCCCGGGAATTCTTTTCTTTGCTTCGCACAAACTACTCACTCGCTCTTTAAACGAAAGAGATGCGGGGGAACTTCGGCCTGTAGAAGCTTAGTCAAGTCGCTAAAAAACGCAGCCTTAGAAAGCTGCGTTTTTTATTTTAGAACAGAAATATTTTTATTTGTTTTTGAATAGACCAGAGCATCTTTCCAGCCCTTCTCTGTGGGAATAAACTTTTTCCGAACACCTTCAAAATCCGCTTTTAAAGACTCTGCGATAGCTTTGGATGCTCTGTTATTTATCTCCATAACGACTTCAACACGATGAAGCTGAAGTGTTTCAAAGGCAAGCTGAAGGCCCATTTTAGCGGCCTCTTTCGCATAGCCCTTGCCGCGATAAGCACTATTGATCTCGTAACCTAAATTTCCCCAGGAAAAGGGAGCTCGATTGATCACAGCCACATCAACGCTCCCCACATAGTCGCCGGTCTTATTCAAAAAAACACCCCATTGGTAAAACTGGTCTTTTTCGGCGCGTTTTTTGAGCTTGTGAATTGCTTTTCGAAACGTATCTTTCGTCGCCAAGCTTCTATCAACTTGAACTCCGGCATAGCTTTTCTGCCAAACCTCAAAATCTTGCATCACTAAGGGGCGGATGGTTATTCTTTTAGAAGAGATTTTTTTCAGTGGCATCATAGTGGGCTCATTATAGAGTGAAGAGCCCACCACCGCAATCACCGAATCCCCTGGCTATATCATGTCGGACTGACTAGAGTATGAGTCTGACGGACTTTCATAAGTATCAAGATTTCGTTGAGCATTATGGTGCTCATGAATCAAGGCCTTTAAAATCTCCCGACCACGATTCGCTCGTGGAGATTTCCAGTCCCGAAACCATTCTGAGATTAAGGCTACGGAGGTATTGGGAACTGCTCTTGCTTGCACCATTCTCTGTATGGCCGTTTCATGCTCTTCTTTTGACTGCCCACCAATGGCATCGACAACAAAACAGACCTCGTAATCGTCCTCCAAAGCCTCCACCACAGGATACGCCAGACAGATCTCAGTCCACAAACCACACATAACCAAACGGCGGCGTCCGGTCGATTCTACAGCTTTTAAGAAAGCATCATCTTCCCAGGCATTCATAGTAGAACGGTCGATTTCATGGACACTGGGAAGTTCTGATTTTAAAGCCGCAATTGTTCCTTGATTGACTCCCATTTTAACTCCCACAGTACTCAGAATAATAGGGATATCAAAAGCCACCGCCGCGCGCGCTAAAGCACTGACATTTTTTTCGATAGAATTAACATCGCCAGATCGAACCGAATTCAACATCTCCGGTTGATAGTCGATAAGAATCAACACGCACTCACCTGCATCCCAAGTTGCACTTCCGCGAGACATACACTCTCCTTGTAGTAATTAAGGCTATTTTTATGGAGTTTGTTTGTTTCCGCTAGACCCTTGATCACAATACAAAGATCTGTTCGCTGACAGATCAAAGATTTGGTGCTACGATCAAATTTATGACTAAACCCAGTGAATTATACCGCACGCAAAAGAATAACAAAAACAGAAGTACCACTCCCTTCGATGCTAGATATCTTAAGATCTCCAGACCAGCTCTTTAATATTTCAATCGAGCTATAGATTCCAAGACCAGATCCAGCAGTCGCATGTTCATTTTTACCGACAGAGAAACCCTTCTTCCCAATCTGCGACATGTTCGACGATGAGATACCTCTTCCGTTGTCCTTAATTTCAATAGATAAATGAGACTGCGTGGTCTCAATGGTAATGCGTATTTTTGGTGCCCCGACAAACTGACACGCCTCATATGAATTATTAAGAATGTTTGACAAGACTCTTCCAAGAGCGACTCGTTCACCCATTACAAAAACAGCACCCATTGTGAAATTTGAGAAAGAAATTTCTACGTCTCTGCTCCAGGTGGACTTCTTCTCCGATAAAATTTCCTCGACCACAGCTATTGCATCTATTTTTTGAGAAGAGTGATTTAACTTTTTTATGCCAGAAAAATTGATTGCCTGGACATTAAGTTCGTCGAATATTGCTCGGGTCCTTTCAATGGCCAGATTTAAAACAGACTTCAGCTCAGAGTCCATATTGGGAATCAAATGCATAATGGTATATATAGCACTTAATGGCGATGCAATATCGTGTCGAATTTGTCGATTATGATCGAGCATCATTTTCTTCTCAATTTCAATCACCCGTACACGTGCCTCAGCCATTTTTTCACGTTTTTCAATGTCCGCTTTGATTTTTCTAAATCCTAAAATCAGCAAGGCATATACTAAGACCTCGAGAAGCGCTTTTGCAGAGTCAATTCTTGGCTGAACACTAATATAGAATCTTGATCCATTTATTGAAGAAATTTCGGCTTCTTTTGTCCTTATTGGTCCAAGCCAGCTGTCCATATGACATCGTTTATTTGAGGACGTATCATAGAAAAGTCTACCGACATTGCTTTCTTCTCGCACCCTCGCACAATCTATAAGTCCTAATGACTCAATGTCTGACAGCGACTTTGATAACGCATAGGTATTAGTGGTAACAGACTCGTTGCGAAGGATACTTTCGATTGTAGAAACAAGCCTGTTTGAATCGCTTACTTGAAGCGTACGAAATACACCAAAAGATATTCCTATAGCCAATATTAAAATGAATATACTTTTGAAACTATCATAAGTTTTAAAACAAATTGATAGAAGACCTTTCATAAATGACCCTAGTAAAGAAAGCGGTCTATCGGACCTAAGTTCCAAGATGTCCAACCTTCAACAATTGTCCTAGCCAAAAAATAGTTCCCATCTGCAATCTGGTCACACCTGTGAAAACCTATATGTGGAATTGGCCAATTGCATTTTTTTGGTCTATATATCTGAGCCAGCGCCATTTGCGCATTCTTGGCAAAAAAATGAACTTTATTATCTGGAAATAAATCACCCCTTAAGGGATTATTCTTTATCGCCAATAAATGCCTGAAGGATTCTAGAAGTGAGTGCTGCCAAATATTGCCGCCTGTTTTTTGCGCCGATGATCCTGGAAAAATCCCACCATCTTTAAGACCCATTGTTTGACCAACTTCAATAGTCATCCAGTTGCCTCCTATTGGAACAACCAAATCCTTTTTAAAATATAGAACTTTATCAAAATGCGACGCAAAATAACGAGATACCTTATCAAGGCTTCCATCTAGATCATTAGGAGCAATTTCTTCGATCAAATAGTCTTCATCAATCCACTTACTCATTACCCATCGTTCGTGTGCTTCTGTAATAGATCTTATAATTGTGTTCTCACGATGAAACCCAACAGCAAACCCACAGGCAGTAGAAATTTTATCTAAACCCCAATCATTTGGATCTTCGCTCGTTCTTTTAATCTGCTCGTAATTCATTCTCTCAAGAAACTCGGCAACCGCAACCTTGCGAGCGTATTCACGAGACTGACCAAACCCACCAGAAACCGGAAAGCCGTCCTCGTTAAGTAGAGAACAATGCCAAAATTGTTCTCCTGCTCCAATTGGGACTAACGCCTCTTGGGCCGTTAATCTTTGAGATGTAAGACGCTGTAAAACATCTAGCATAAGCTACTCTAATTCTAGCTGTTCGAATCGAAGTACACTAATTAACGGACTCATCGAATCTCTCTTAATGTCATAAGAAAGATACATCATAACTCCATAATGAGTAATTGGAATCACAGAGACATCATCAAAGACAGCTTGATTGAACTCGTCAGAAAATTCCTGATCACTCGTTTTGCCCTTTTCATAATCTTCTACGGCGTTACACACTCTCCCAGATGGATCCGGAAATTTAAGACCGATTTCTGAGCAAAAGACTACACCAAGGCCCCAAGCCTCAGGTCCGCCCCCAATTGAGGAACCATGAAATCGGATATCATATTTATCACTCATTCTTTCGGACCAGGTTTTTGCGCTGTCATCAAATATATATTCAATACCTAATGACTTCAGGGCTGGCTCCAAAACCAACCAATTCAGATACTTACGATCACCTTTTTCTGGCTTCTTACCCTGAATAATCAAAGGATAATCTGGTCTTTTATATTTGTACCCAGGGGAAAAAGATTGCTCCAATTTTTTTGGAGGCTGATTGGGATAAAAGTAGTCCGTCTTATAATGATTTTCAATTTCCGATGGCAACTTCGCCTTTTCGGCTGCAATAGCTTTTTTTAGCATCAAACGATTGTCCCTTGATGCGAAGAACTTTCCTTTTGAATTATGTCCTAAAAGAATTGGATTAATGAATTCCGGAACCAAATTATATTTCTGAAGACCTTCGATTGGGGACGACAACCCCGTAAATGTATCCAATATCGTCGGAAGACTTTTATTTTCAATACTGTCGAGTGAAAGATAAAAATGAACTTTTTGAGGAGCATTAATATTCGCAATCTTCCAATCAGTCCGTCGTTCAAGAACATGCTTCTTTCCCGGTTGATGGTCTATTAACTTATAGGGTCCCGATGACAAGAACTTATTCTCATCTTTCCAGCTTCCATCAGAGTTCCGATTTTCAGAACATATATATCCGAATGGAGCAAATGAAAGAATCTGTACAACTCCACTCCGAGTCGGCTCAGAAAATCTAAGCGTAAGAGCCTCACTACTGACTTCCAGGCCGGCAATATGATCAGCCTCCCCTGCGGTAAACTCTTTATATCCCGCTAGCTTTGACAGCACAGGTACCGGGGACTTGGCCGCTAGAAACTTTATTGAAGTTTCTATACTACGTTTAAATGAGGAAGGATTAATTTCTTCACCATTTTCACAAGTAAATCCCCTATTAAATTCGAATCTCCAAGAGCCATCCTTTTGAA
The DNA here is from genome assembly GCA_050257115.1 of Bacillota bacterium. Classification (GTDB taxonomy): domain Bacteria; phylum Bdellovibrionota; class Bdellovibrionia; order Bdellovibrionales; family Bdellovibrionaceae; genus Bdellovibrio. The sequence goes on along the minus strand of JBLMWG010000087.1, from coordinate 8,800 downwards.
CGAGCCACGACTTTGCTATACGTGGTTCATATCGCCCTTTATTAGAATAGATGACCAAATTACCAATTAAGGGCTGTACAACAACGGCAAACTCGTACCGTTCCGCCTCATACAAATTGATAGGGATCTTAAGATCTTTGTTATTAAAAACGTAATTTAGTTCCTTCACCGTTCCGCCTAGCGAGAGTGCATTAGTCGCGATGTGTATCACCCTTATTAAAAGGCCCTGCTGCTGAATAAATAGGAACAACAACAGAAATACCGTCAAGAGTGTTAATATTAATATTCTTACCTTCTTCATCGGCACTCACCTTCAATACTTCATTCCAATCCAATTCAACATCCGCTTGTTTCCGATAAATCTCCTGAATCACTTCTGGATCAAGACCAATCTGATTGAAATTTTTTAAAGCAATATTTGCCGTCTCCGAAGCGTGCGCGAGCTGCGTTAACATGGTAATTCCACCAATCACGACCGTATTCACCTTTGTCATTAGGGTCCTCCGTTTAATATTCTAAGAGACTCTTCATGGCTCCAAAAAGAAGCCAACATCTCGAACAGATGTCAACGGTCGGCATAGATATCAGAATGTATTTGTACATTAAAGTTACAAACCTGCTTAAATATTCTTGGTTACATATTCAAATATAACGGACATAGGCGAAGTCAGTTTGTCTAGCATTTTGACACTTAATGATTTCTTTCAAAAAGTCCCTGTGTTTTAAAAGCTTATTCAAGAATGATTCTTAACTACCAAGGTTACCAACTACCGCAACCTTCCGTACATTTGCACAGGTTCAAAATTTTCAATAGTTGTGTTGTACAATTTGAACTAGGAAGCCCATATGCCGTTTCATTTTGACACCACTTATTTCGAGAAAAACAAAAGCCGAAGTTTTATAAACTTCGGCTTCGGTTTAGTAAGGTTGTTTTTCTGTCAGCAACTTATTTATAGAACTTCGCGTTTGTTTTCGCGAGATTCGTCAGCGGAGTTGCTGGCTTCAAACGTTTGGCATTTCTGGAAGACGCATACATTGCCAATTGATCAGCAATGTATTGAGAACCGATGGAATCAGCGTACTTAAGCAATCCACCACGGAATGGAGGGAAGCCCGTACCCATAATCATACCCAAATCAACTTCGTGCGGAAGTTCCACAATGTGATCTTCGATCAAAGCCAAAGAACATTCATTAACCATCGCAAAGATGCCGCGCTCAATACACTCTTTAGTTTGGTGTGGATTTGACGGCGTTCCAAGTCCTAATGCTGCATAGATTGTTTGGTCCACGTCACCGCGCTTGCCATCTGCAGAATAGGTGTAAAAACCTTTACCGTTCTTTCTACCAAGACGACCGGATTTTTCTAAAGCTTCCATACATGGAGCCATTTCAATGCGCTCGCCGAAAGATTTTTTGAAGATTTTCAGAACTTTGATACACACATCAAGACCGACTTCATCCATCAACTCGAAAGGCCCCATTGGCATCCCGAACTCTTTCACGTAAGCCTTATCAACAACTTCAATACTCATACCTTCTTGCATCAAGAAAGCGGCCTCCGCCATGTATGGCAAAAGAAGACGATTGACCAAGAAACCCGGGCCGTCTTTAACGACGACTGGCATTTTGCCCATTCTTTTCGTCAATTCAAAGATCGTCGCAATGGTTTCGTCAGATGTTTTTTCCCCACGAATAACTTCTACAAGTGGCATTTTATTTACCGGATTAAAGAAATGCATGCCGGCGAAAAACTCCGGACGAGGGTGACCTTTAGACATCTCTGTCACAGACAAAGAAGACGTATTCGTTGCAATGATGGCGTCAGGGCGCATTTGACCCGCGCACTCACCAATCACTTTTTGCTTAATACCCATATCTTCCACAATCGCTTCGACAACAACGTCCAAGTTTTTAAAACCTGAATAGTCGGTCGTTACCGACACTGCATCCATTTTTTGTTGGAATTGATATTTGTCGATAGATTTGCGTTTTAAAAGTTTCATCCACAAGTCACTAGCGTGTTTCAAACCTTTACCAAGAGCATCTTGGTTTAAGTCTTTCATACGTACTTGGATACCTTTATCAGCCGCCACGTAAGCGATACCGCCACCCATCGTTCCTGCACCCAAGATCCCCAAAGCTTTGACATCTTTAGGTTTCACATTCACACCAGAAACGCCTGTTTGCTTTTTAACCATTTCAGTCAAATAGAAAACGTGGATCAGATTTTTGGAAACGTCTGTGATACCCAACTCACAGAAACCTTCACGTTCAATGCGCATTCCAGCTTCACGGTCTGACATTCCGTAGGTTTTTTGGATCACATCCAAAGCTTTCAAAGGCGCTGGATAATGACCCTTTGTCGCTTTCAAAACGCCTTCACGGGCTTTTTTGAAAACGATGCCTTTACCCACGCCTTCGAGAACCTTATTCATGAAGCCTTTCGCTTCAAATTTCTTACGACGTTTTTTCCCGCCGCCAGCGATAATTTCTTTCGCCCATTTCAACGCTTGATCATCAAGCATGTTCGGGTGAACAACTTTATCCACCAAACCTGATTTCAATGCTTTCTTAGAGTTCACGGCTTTACCAGCCAGGATGATATCCAAAGCCGCTTGCAGACCTATAATACGCGGCATACGTTGCGTACCACCAAAGCCCGGCAAGATTCCTAATTGAATTTCTGGAAGACCAATTTTAGTCGATGAATCCTCTGAAGCGATACGATAGTCGCAAGACATGATGAATTCACAACCACCGCCCATGCAGGCACCGTTGACAGCTGCAATCGTTGGCATTGGCAAGTCTTCAATCTTATTCATGATATCTTGACCCGATTTCACAGCGAAATCGAATTGCTCTTTGGTCGTCATGGCTTTGATCTCTTCGATGTCAGCACCTGCGATAAAGATTTTTGGTTTCATAGACTTGAAGATCACCGCTTTGTAAGAAGACTTCGCCAGTTGCTCAACAACTTCGTTAAGTCTCATCATCACCGGTGTAGAAAACTTATTAACTTTCTCCCCTACAAGGTCGAACTCAATAACAGCCACATCACCTTGGGGATTAATACGAATACTTTCTTGAATAGACATTATGAAAACTCCTAAGCTGCCTAAAATTTAAAAACTTTAAAAATCGTCCAAAAAGTTCCGCAGAATGGGGCTGATCAAAACGGTTCAGCCGCAAGGCGGAGGACCTTCCCGCAGAGCAGTCGTGCTCTTAGCACGTCGGAGCGAGGACAAGGTCCGACAACGCAGTCGGATGGGCCTTTTTCATCAGCCCATCTCCGCAACGAAGACTTAGCCTTCGTTCTCGATGATCATAGAACCACCTTGGCCGCCACCGATACATAGAGTCGCGAGACCAAATTGCGTATTTCTACGTTTCATCTCTTTCGCCAAAGTCAAAACGATTCGAGTTCCGGTTGCGCCCACGGGATGACCCAATGCGATTGCGCCTCCATTGACGTTTAAGATCTCATCACGAATCTCACCCACTTTTGCTGACAATCCAAGTTTCTCTTGGGCAAATTTGTCAGAGTTCAGTGCTGCCTGGCAGGCCATCACTTGGGCCGCAAAGGCTTCATTCAATTCAACCAAGCCGATGTCTTTTAACGAAAGCCCCGCGCGTTTCAATGCCAAGGGAGTTGAGTACGCAGGCCCCAAGCCCATACGCTCTGGTTCAAGACCAGCAAATCCATAGGAACGGATTGTCGCCAATGGTTTGTAACCTAAGGACTCGGCTCTCTCACGAGACATCAAAAGCACCATTGCAGCACCATCTGTGATTGGACAAGAATTTCCGGCAGTGATCGAACCTGTTGCCTTATCAAAGAATGGCTTTAATTTAGCCAGAGCTTCCAGCGTTTGGTTGTCACGAGGACCAATGTCATCGGCAACAACTTCTTTGTATTCAGGAGCCAAATACACCGGTGTGATTTCTTCCTTCATGCGACCTTCTTTCATCGCTTTGGAAGCCAACTGGTGAGATCGAAGAGCAAACTTATCTTGCATCTCGCGAGACAAGCCCCACTCTTTCGCCAAGATCTCTGCTGTTTGTCCCATATTGATCCCCACAAAAGGATCTGTCAGTCCTAACATCACAGAGATTTGTGGGAAATAAGGGTCTTTCATGTTGCCTTGAAGAAGAGCTTTGATTTGATTGACGTCCGCTTTGAAAAGCTTCCACAACAATGGCAACGCTTGCTTCGGACCTTTTGCTGCAAAAAGTTTTTCAAAGATCTCCAAAAACTTCGGCGGCATCAACGTCGGCATTTGCGACATGGATTCTGTACCACCCGCCAACACAACATCCATTGTGCCGGATTTGATTTTTTCAAAACCGTTAGAGATAGATTCCATTGCTGAAGCACAGTTTCTGTGAACTGTATAAGCAGATGTTTTCAACGGAATGCCTGCATTCAAGGCCACAACGCGGGAAATATTCACCGCATCCGCCGGGTTTCCTGTGTTGCCGATAATAACTTCATCGACAGAGTTCACGTCTAAGTTTGTCTGTGCGATAAGTTGCTTCAAAGCGACTTTCCCCAACTCTGCGGGGTGAACTTTTTTAAGTTTTGTTCCTGACTTTGCAAATGGTGTACGAACACCTTCGACCAGAACCACATCGCGTGGTGACTTCATAAAAACTCCTGCTGCGTTAACGTGATTTTATATAACCACTGAAAATCGTAGTCCTTTTCATGCCAACTACCAAATGGAAAACAGCCAATCCACAAGAACCTGGTCTAGTTTTTCCTAAACCAGAGAATATCTATGGTCCGACGTGGTCAAAAACGGGATTTTCCAGAGGGAAAATAGATTTATTGCTCTATTTTCTTCTAAAAAAAGCAGTGAGAGATAAGGAACAGAGTACGCCCGTCCGGTGAACGCTGAATTCCGCGCATGAGATTCCCATCGCCGAGAGTCCAAACAACTTATAAAACCGAGCAGAAGGCTTCAACCTTGCGTCACAGATTACCCCCCGCGCCATAATGCCCCCATTCATTGACCCCCTCGCAGTGCCTTTGTAGAGTAAGAGCACTTGTTTTAAGAAGCCACCTAACCCCCGAAAAGGTTTAGGGAAATTTTCAAAATTGGGCTCAATTTTTAAGCAGGCAAAAGGAGATTTTCTTGGATAAGAATATTGAAACCAAAGGCGCAACAAATAACTTCGATCAAGAAGCCTTGGATTATCATCAACGTGGCAAACCTGGCAAAATTGAAGTCATTTCCTCAAAGCCTTGCGTATCGGAAAAAGACCTTTCACTGGCTTACTCTCCAGGGGTTGCGGCTCCTTGTAAAGTGATCGCCAAAGATACTTCAAAAGTTTACGATTACACAGCAAAAGGCAACCTTGTCGGTGTCATTTCAAATGGAACAGCCGTACTGGGTCTTGGAAACATCGGACCCCACGCTTCCAAACCCGTGATGGAAGGCAAAGGCATTCTCTTCAAGCAATTTGCCGGCATCGACGTCTTTGACATCGAAGTCGACGCCAACGACGTTGATACATTCTGTAATGCCGTCAAAACCTTGGAACCGACTTTCGGTGGAATCAATCTTGAAGACATCAAAGCTCCTGAGTGTTTTGAAATCGAAGAGCGTTTGAAAAAAGAAATGAAGATTCCGGTTTTCCATGACGATCAACATGGAACAGCCATTGTATCTGGTGCGGCCTTACTGAATGCGGCCGCCGTTACAAATCGCAAAATGGAAAATCTTCGCATCGTTGTGAATGGGGCTGGCGCCTCCGCAAATTCTTGCGCAAAAATTTTCATATCCCTGGGTGTTCGTCGCGAAAACATCATCATGTGCGATTCCCAAGGGGTGATCTACAAAGGCCGTACCGCGGGAATGAACAAATACAAAGAGTACTTTGCCGCTGAAACGGAAGCTCGCACATTGAGCGAGGCACTCCGTGGTGCAGATGTTTTCTTGGGTCTTTCTGTAGCTGGCGCCCTTACGCCAGAGATGTTGAAAGACATGGCGAAAGATCCCATCATCTTTGCGATGGCCAACCCTGAGCCAGAAATCAATCCAGCCAAAGCCCGCGAGGCCCGTCCGGATGCGATCATCGCCACAGGTCGTTCCGACTATCCAAATCAAGTGAATAACGTTCTGGGCTTCCCGTCTATCTTCCGTGGCGCCTTGGACACACGTTCAACACAAATCAACGAAGAGATGAAGCTTGCCGCAGTTTACGCCCTTGCAAAACTGGCCCGAGAGGATGTTCCTGACAAAGTATCAGCAACCTATGGCGGGAAGAGTTTTAAATTCGGCCGCGAGTATCTGATCCCAAAACCTTTCGACACTCGTGTGTTGTTATGGGTTGCTCCGGAAGTTGCAAAAGCTGCAATCAAGACAGGCGTCGCAACTCGTATCATTGAAGACTGGGATCAATATCGTGAATCTTTGGAAGCCCAACAAGGTCCTTCAAAAGTTTTCATTCGCAACGCGATCAACCGCGTTCATCAAAATGCGCAAGCCGCTGGTGGCGAACTACCACGTATTGTCTTCCCTGAAGGAACAAGTACAAAGGTTTTGAAAGCCCTGGCAACTTTGGTTGAAGAAAAAATCTGCCAACCAATCCTTCTGGGATATCCAGAACGCATCAAAGAAAAAATCAATGCGTTGGATATCCCAACCTTAAAAGACGTCCAAATTATTCACCCGTCTTCTTACCCAAAATACTTTGCCTATGTCGAAAAGCTTTATTCTCTTCGTCAGCGCAAAGGCATCAACATGCGTGAAGCAGAACGTTTGATGGCGGATCCGAATTATTTTGCGGCGATGATGGTCACCATGGGTGATGCTGATGGGGTCGTCAACGGAGCTTCTGTAAACTATGCTGATGCCGTTCGTCCGATTTTACAAACGGTCGGTGTTTATGAAAATGGTGTTCCAGCCGGCTTGAATTTTATCTTACTTGAAGACAAATTCCTTGTCCTTGCAGACACCACCGTAAATCTGAACCCAACAGCGGAACAATGTGCACAGATTGCTTTACAGGCTGCTAAAATCGTCGAGTACTTCGGCATCGAACCTAAAGTGGCGATGCTGTCTTATTCAAATTTCAGCGGTGCCGAAGGCACACCTTGCAAGATGAAAAAGGCCGGAGAGTTGGTTAAGAAAATGCGTCCAGGTCTGATGGTCGATGGCGATATGCAAGCTGACACAGCTGTGAACCCAGAGATCATGGAACGACTTTTCCCATTCTCTGATTTAAAAGGTGGCGCAAACGTTTTGATCTTCCCGAACTTGGAATCCTCCAATATCGCTTACAAGCTGATTCAACAAATCGGCAAAGTCGAAGTGATCGGACCATTCCTGACAGGTGTTCGCAGATCCAGCAATGTACTGCAAAGAACAACAACGGTAGATGGCATTGTGAACTCAGTAGTTTTCACCGCGCTTGAAGCCCAATTCATCAAAGAAGTCCTAAAAAGCCGTGGCAAAGCTTAAAACCTAAAAAAGTCGTTACATCCAAAGCCTCAAAATGACCAAGGCCGAGGCACAAGAAGGAAGGCGTACCCCTGGTACGCCGACGACGAAGCAACGAAGAGTTTGGTCATTTTCAGGCTTTCCCCCGTAAATTTAACTTTGCCCTCTCCGATGTCGATGCTACAATTAAGACAGACCAAGGGAGGGTTCAAAGAGTTGAGTCAACAAGCCCATGTCAAAGTCCACGATCGTGTCATTGTCATCGGTGTCGGTTTAAAGACCGAACCTCTTACCGAAATTAAAGAAAATCTCCTCGAACTTGAGGAACTGGTTTCTGCCGCAGGTGGTGAAGTTGTCGGTTCCATCATTCAAGTTCTTCCCTCCTGGAACCCCGCTACTCTTATTGGATCCGGCAAAGTTGAAGAAGTCGCAGAAATGGTGCGCGACAGTCACGCCAATTTGGTGGTGATGGATCATCAACTTTCTGGGGTTCAACAAAGAAACTTAGAGCAAATTGTTAAAGTTCGCGTGGTCGATCGCAATCAATTGATCCTCGACATTTTCGCGCAACGCGCACAGACCTTTGAAGGAAAACTTCAAGTAGAACTTGCACAATTATTAGACCAAATGCCTCGCAACGTCGGCGCTTGGCTCGACTCCCTTTCCCGCCAAGGTGGTGGTATCGGAACTCGCGGCCCCGGGGAAACAGCCCTGGAAAACGACCGTCGTCGCATTCGTGAACGCATTGCCTTGATTAAGAAAAAACTCGACAGTGTTCGCCAAAACCGCGCACAACATAGACAATCTCGCCGTCGTCACGAAATCCCATCCTTTGCACTGATTGGCTACACCAACTCTGGAAAAAGCTCGTTATTAAATCGTCTCACCGGCGCACAAGTCATGACTAAAAACCAAGTCTTTGCGACCTTAGATCCGACAACTCGCAAGATCTTCTTGAATGATGGTCCACCCGCTGTCGTCACCGACACTGTGGTATTCATTAGAAAGCTTCCAACCCAGCTGATTGAGGCCTTTAAAGCAACACTTGAAGAGTCTGCTGAGGCCGATGTTCTTTTACATGTGATTGATTTGTCGTCCCCAAATATGGAACGACAAATTGAAGTAGTGGATGAACTTATTAAGGAATTTAATTGGGCTGATAAGAAAGTAATCCACATCTTTAACAAGAGCGATGTTGCACCTTTAGAGCGTCAATTCAGAGTTAAACAGTACCCTCGCGTCTTTGTCAGCGCCCTGACTGGTCAAGGCATAGAACAACTTAAAAAGCTCATGGCTCAAATGGTGAGCGAGTTGCAAACGGACGTGCAACTCTACTTCCCACGCTCTGAAGAA
>JBLMWG010000086.1:0-15396 GCA_050257115.1 Bacillota bacterium | reverse complement strand
ATTTTTGCTATTTGGCCTGGTGGGTCATGCTCTTAATTTTTATTGCAAAGGAGAAATGAGCTTGTTAACTCCTTTGTCCAAGTTACCTAAATATATGTCGAAAATAAGGTTCGATGTTTCTACCTGCCGCCGTAAATGGCAGACTATTTGGAGATTATGATGAAATTCATCACTCTTGCGCTATTGTTCGTTGTATCCACTTCCGCTTTCGCGATGGATCAGTTCCCCAAAGGCCCAGATGCTTCAATCACGCCGGGCGCTTTGTGTACCACTCCTGATTCTCACCGCTACCCTGAACAAATTAGTTACTGTGATCGTAATGTTGATTCGTCAACTAAGCGTGCTCGTTTCGAAGCATACGATCAATTGGGTTACCGCACTCTTTCTATGAACCGCCAAGATTTCAAAATCGATCATTACATCCCTCTTTGCATGGGTGGCGCTAACGACACAACAAATTTGTGGCCACAGCACAAATCCGTATACAGCATTACAGACGGTCTAGAGGCACTTCTTTGCGAAAAGATGGCTGAAGGCAAACTTCTTCAAAAAGACGCTGTTCAAATGATTATGGAAGCTAAGAATCACTTAGATGAAGTTCCAGGGATCATTGCTAAGGCAAACGCTCTTTAGTTTTTTATTGTGAAATTTATCTCGTGAGGGGTAAGGCTCGCTTCCTGTTTGGGGCGAGCCTTTTTCATTTTACCCACAGTTGCGTGTCGGTTACTTGATTTCTTGGATAGAGATGAAACTCGTGCCGATGAAGTTGGTTCGGGGTGGGGAGCCTTGTGAAAATGAGGGGGCCAGTTTCCAAATTTTACGCTGCAATGTATTTTTCTATACGTTATTGGCGTTTTCGGGGTACCAAGTTGGTTTCGATGAGGGGTGATTTTATGAAATTTACAGTTCTTTCTTTAGTTGTTTTGATGTCAGGGGCTTCTGCTATGGCGGCTTCAGGGCTTCGCAGTCGTACTGAATCCATTAAAGACTCTCGTGTTGAAATGGAAAAACAAACTGAATTGAAAATTCTTGAGATGCTTGAGGAGTCTCGTATCCGTGATGAGCAAGCTCGCATGCGTGCAATTGAAGGAACTTCCTTCAATGTTCAACCAACTCAACAAGTGCCAGCGAGACAAATTCAATAAATACAAACGCATTAATTCCGCGCATCGTGCGCGGAATTGAAAAAAACAGATGGGATTCCTATAGCAGAGAATCCAAGAAAGAAGCCACACTCTGAGTAGCCAGTTTCTAATAATTCGGCTTCCCCGGAGCCAAAGTCAGTCTAATGTAGCTTCTTTTTCCCGCCACTGAACATTTTTGGTCCGTTGTCGGTGTCATCGTCATCACCGTCTTCATCGAATTCTTCTTCGTTGGAAAAATCTTCGTCTTCGTCTCTTGGTGGAGAGAGTTCTTCATCTCGCTCTGCGCGTGATAAGGCATCTTCGGATTCGTTTTCTTCTAGGACCATGCTGTCGTCACTCACGCCTAAAAGACGGTTGGCTTCAGCTTCTAGTGATGAATTTTCGGTGGAGAATTGGATGTACAATTTCTTACCTTGGAATGGGAATTCCTTCCAAACATAAGGGAAGTCGACTTCGCCTTCCTTGTCGAAGTATTCCATCATCATGCTGCCTGCCGCATCTACGCAGTTATGAATGCGTGTGACCGCATCTTGCTCTTCTTGAGAATAGTTCATAGAAACTTCGAAATTTGCTTGAGCAAGACGACCCTTTTCTTTATAGCCAACGCGAAGCACAATTTCTTCGGAGTAGATACGACCTTCGATAATCAGTTCCGCATCATCTAAGAATTGAGCAAAGTTCTCTTTGAAAACCGCCTGAATTTGATCTGAGTACTCTTTGGGGAAATTTGTCCATTTTTTGGAACTTTTGAGTCTTGGATTCATGACTGAAGGAACTCCTCGAACTTTGACATTTCTAAAGGGCTCCTCTATAACTCACTTTCTTTGATGACACAAGAGGTAAGAAACTGTGGATGAAGTGAGCCAAAATCCTGAAATCACCAAGCAAAATCAAGACGTCGGGCAAGGCCGTGGCGTTTATATTTCCACTTATGGCTGCCAAATGAATGTCAACGATACAGAGCGTATGTATTCTCTTTTGGAGATGCAAAACTTCACGCCTGTGGACAAGCCAGAAGATGCTTCTTTAATCATCATCAACTCTTGCAGCGTCCGTGAAAAGCCTGTGCATAAGGTTTATTCCGAAGTTGGCACTTTCAGAAAAATGAAAGAGAAAAATCCGGAACTAAGAATTGGTGTGGGTGGTTGTGTAGGTCAGCAAGAAAAAGACAACTTGATCAAAAATCAGCCGATGATTGATTTCGTCTTTGGTACGGATCAAATTGATAGCTTGCCATACCTTGTGGCTGACAGCTTCTTGGACCGTGACAAGCGCATCAATGCGAAATTCAATCACCGTGAACCATATCACATCGAAACTATGGTTCGTAATCCGGGTGTGGCGACTTTTGTGAATATCACAAAAGGCTGCGATAATTTCTGTACCTTCTGTGTTGTTCCTTATACTCGCGGTCGTGAAAAATCTCGTCCATTGCAACACATTCTCACGGATATTCGTCATTTGGTAAAGCGTGGCGTAAAGGAAGTGACTTTGCTTGGGCAGAATGTGAATTCATATTCTGACAGCGATACGGATTTTGCGGACTTGATGACAAAGGTTGCCAGAGAAACTGATATCGAAAGAATTCGTTTCACGACCTCGCATCCGAAAGACTTCAATCAAAAGCTAGCCGACACCATGGCTGCTCATCAAGATAAGATCATGGAGTACATCCACTTGCCATTCCAAAGTGGCAGTACGCGCATTCTTGAGCGTATGAATCGCATTTATACGCGAGAACAGTATTTGGAAAAAATTGCGATGCTCAGGAAGTCTATTCCGAATGTTGTGTTTTCGACTGACATCATTGTCGGATTCCCTGGAGAGACAGAGGAAGATTTCATGGACACCGTGAATATGGTCAAAGAGGGTGGATTTGAAACGATCTTTGCGTTTAAATACTCTCCACGTCCGTTCACGAAAGCGGCGAAATTTGAAGACCAAATTGATGAAGAAGTAAAAACAGAACGCTTGAATCGCCTGTTTGATATCCACGACAAAATGGCCTTTGAACTTGTGAAGCGCTATGAAGGTCAAACAATGAAAGTCTTGATCGAAAATGTAGACCGGGAACAAGGAAAAATCCAAGGTCGCAGCACAGGGAACAAGCTTGTTCATTTGAAAGGCTCATCAGATCTTATCGGGAAGACTGTTGATGTGAGAATTACCAGAGCATTCCCGGCAACATTCCACGGAGAATTGGTACAATAATGAAAGATCTTTTGGATTTTGATAATCTCAAAGCTCAGATCATTTTTGCGACAGAATCGCAGGATGAGGAAACTTTTCACCAGTCAGATCTGGTGCAGTTGTTCCCTTATGGTTTGTCAGTGACTTCGGATGTGGCTCGACCCTTTTTACTTTTGAAGGATGAAGGCCATCAACACACCCTTCCGGTGGCAGTCAGTCCTATTGAAGCGGGCGTTGCTTTGTCGCAGTCGAATCGCAGCGCTCCGGAATCAACACCCCATAAATTTACACAATTGTTAATGCAGTCGTTAGGGATTGAAGTGAAACAAGCAGTGTTTGTGGAAATTAAGGGTGCAAATCAGTACGTTCGTCTTTATTTAAGCGGTCACCCTGGGACTAGTTCCATCAAACTTCGCGCTGACGAAGCGATGTCACTTTGTTTGTATTTAGGGACTCCGATTTTTGCTACGAAAAATTTTATCGGTCGATCTCGTGTGATGAACGCTGAATTGCAATCGAATCAACCTGGCTTTTTTGGAGTGGGTGAAAAACCGACTTTGCTAAACTAATGCTGTAGTGCAAGTTGAAAATTGCTGGTGATCTTGAAACAATCATCAGCATGATGCATTTACCCACATTGATCACAGACCTCGGTATTATTCTTGTCATCGCTGCGTTGGTAACACTTCTCTTTAAAAAGATGGGGCAACCCCTTGTTTTGGGTTACCTCATTGCAGGTTTTTTGGTCAGTCAACACTTCCCATGGCTTCCAACTATTCAAGATAAAGAAAGCATCAGCATCTGGGCTGAAATTGGCGTTATTTTTCTTTTATTCGGTTTGGGTCTTGAATTTAGTTTTAAAAAATTGGTTAAGGTCGGTGGCTCTGCAGGATTTACCGCTGTCTTCGAAGTTCTGGTTATGGTCGGTATTGGCTATATTGTGGGTCGATTGCTGGGATGGAATAACATCGATAGTATCTTTTTAGGCGGGATTCTTTCTGTTTCTTCAACGACGATTATCGTTCGAGCCTTCCAAGAGTTGAATATGAAGGGAAATCGTTTCGTTGATTTGGTTTTTGGAATTTTGGTTGTAGAAGATATCGTGGCTGTTTTGTTGTTGGTGCTTCTGCCTTCCTTGGTTGTTGGAGAGGCCATTTCCGTGGGATCTTTGTTGGGTGTTAGCCTGCGTATGATCTTCTTTGTTTTGCTTTGGTTTATCCTGGGTATTTTCCTATTGCCGGCCTTCTTGCGAAAGATTCGTGATCTCCTGGAAGAGGAGACAACCTTAATTGTGGCTATTGGTCTGTGTCTGGTTATGGTGGTCATCGCTTCGGCTGCGGGGTTCTCTCCAGCGCTGGGTGCTTTTGTCATGGGATCGTTGCTCGCTGAAACGCCAGAGGGTCATCATATTGAAAAACTTTTGAATCCTGTAAAGAATCTTTTTGCTGCAGTGTTTTTCGTTTCTGTCGGTACGATGATTGATCCAAAGGTTATCATGCAACACCCGGGATTGATTTTTATCATCACCGTGGTCACTATTTTCGGTAAATTCTTTAGCACTTATTTGGGCGCATTGCTCTCTGGTCAAAGTCGTAAGACTTCGATGCAGGCGGGGATGAGTTTGGCTCAAATCGGGGAATTTTCTTTTATCATTGCGTCCTTGGGGGTGAGTCTGAAGGTGACCAGTGATTTTCTGTACCCATTGGCTGTTGCGGCTTCAGCGGTGACAACTTTTACGACGCCTTATTTAATTAAATCTTCTGAGTGGGCCTTTGAAAAAACAGATCACTACTTTCCTGAGCGGTTGAAAAATGCCTTGGATCGCTATAAGGCCTCATTCCAGCGTCAGGGGTCTCGCAGTGTCGGGGCATTGGTGATGTCGACTTATGGATTAAAAATATTGCTGAATTCCGTGGTGATTCTAGCAATTATTTTGGCCATAAAATTTTTTGTTTCGCAGTATCTGGCACAGGTATTCCTGGGGAATGCGAATTTGGGAATTCTCACCTTTATTTTTTGTCTGGTTTTGTCGGCTCCTTTCTTCTGGGGTTTGGTGAAAGGACGGCCTTCGCGGACAGCCGCTCAAGATATTTCTGATTTGGCGAAGCTGCGTGGTTTGAATGCCGGGATTGCCTTTGGACGTATTGTGCTGGCATTGGTTTTACTATCGGTCATGGTGGCGCAGTTCGTATCTTTTAAGATTGCCTCTGGAGCCCTGATTGGCGTGATTGTTTTTATGATAGTTTTTACTTCTCGCTATGGCGAAAGGTTTTATAAATTCTTTGAAGATGAGTTTTTGGGAAATCTCACGGAAAAAGAAAAGGAAGATCTGCGCAAAACCGAAGTGCAGCATCATCTGCAGCTTCCGTGGGATGCCGCTGTCAGTGTTTTTGAGCTCCCCTTGGAATCAGGTCTTGTTGGGAAGAGTTTGCGTGATTTGGCTTTTAAAGAAAACTGGGGGGTGACCATTGCCTCGGTTATTCGTGGAGAGCGTCGATTCTTTGCTCCATCGGGGGACTTTGTCTTGTGGCCATTTGATAAAATCGCCTGCTTCGGGAGTGAGACTGAACTCAATGACCTTCATGAGAAGCTCGAGAAAGATCGAGAAGAGCACCGTTGGATCTCAAAAGAGATACCGCGCTATCGCACGAGCTCTTTTGAAGTGGATGACCAAAGTCCACTAAAAGGATTGAGTATTCAGCAAAGTGGAGTGCGCGAGCGTGATAAAGTTTTAATTGTTGGTCTGGAACGTCAAGGTGAAAAAATTCTGGGCCCATCAGCGGCGACTGTTTTGCAAGTCGGTGATCTAGTCTGGGTTGTGTCGGAATAAAGTTTGCGGAAGAGCTTTGCTTAAAGGGAAAATTATAAAGAGTTTCCCTTTGAAAGGCAGAGCATATGGGCTTTTTGACTTCAAAGAAAATATTTTTACTTTCCGTTTTTGCGCTGAGTGCATTGTTTGTTTCGGCCGGCAGCCGCCAAGAAATATCATCAAATTTATTAATTGTCCCTGGTGTGGAGTTGGATTTTTCTTCGCATCAGGATTTGGCTTTTTCTCCAGGGAATCCTTATTTGGGACAAAGCATGGTGTGGATTCCCGGTGGCGACTTCTGGATGGGGGAATCGAAATACCACAAAGTTCATGTTGAAGGATTTTGGATGGATCAGTATTTGGTCACCAATCGGGATTTTTCTGAATTTGTCGAAGAGACGGGATATCAAACTATTGCAGAGCGCCGATTAAATCCTAAGGACTATCCGGATTTGCCTTCTGAGTTGCTTGAGCCTGGTGCCCTTGTTTTTAATCCGCCTTCAAATACGCATGAGTTGGAAGCGGCAGGAGCTTATTGGCGCTGGCAACCTGGAGCAAATTGGCGTCATCCTGAAGGGCCACAGAGTGACCTTGTAGGAAGAGAGCTCTTGCCGGTGGTTCACATCTCCTATCAAGATGCAGAAGCCTATGCGAAATGGCGAGGCAAAAGACTGCCTACTGAAATTGAGTGGGAGTATGCCGCACGAGGAGGTCTGGATCGCAAAGCTTTTAGTTGGGGAGATCAGTTTAGACCTCGTGGAAAATTTATGGCTAATACTTGGCAGGGGGATTTTCCTTTTCAAAACACCGGAGAAGATGGATTTTCTGGGTTGTCCCCGGTGGGAAGTTATCCACCCAATGGCTACGGTTTGTATGACATGACTGGGAATGTCTGGCAGTGGACGTCTGACTTGATAACGGATCCCCAGGAGCCTTGGGTTAAGAAACGCATTCAAAAAGGTGGATCTTATCTTTGTACAGAGTTGAACTGCTCACACTTTAATCCAGGAGCTCGCCGCAAAGGCGATATCTGGAGTGGCTCTCCGCAAGTGGGATTTCGTTTGGTCACGGGAGAGCCTGCCACGGCCCTCCATAAAGAGAAGAAATTTGCTCCCGGCGCTTTGGAGATGTGATAGGATTTCCGGGTGAGGTTTTTTTATGAGTAGTTCTTTTGTAAAAGCGCGCGGTAAAACTCCTGTCATCGGAGAAAAAGTTTTTATCGCTGACAATGCACGAATCATCGGAGACGTTGAAGTTGGGGCCCGCTCTTCAATTTGGTATAACGTCACCATTCGAGGTGATGTGATGCCCATTCGTATTGGTCATGAAGTCAATGTACAAGATGGATCCGTTATTCACGGAACTTTTCAAAAATATGGAACAACTTTACATGATCGTGTGACGATTGGTCATTTGGTGATGTTGCATGGATGCGAAGTGGGTAAGGCAACTTTGGTGGGAATGGGCTCTATTCTGATGGACGGAGTTAAAGTAGGCGAGCATTGTCTCATCGGTGCGGGTTCTTTATTGACGGAAGGAACTGTGATTCCTCCGCGCAGTTTAGTGATGGGACGTCCGGCCAAAGTCAAACGAGCGCTCACAGATGAAGAAGTCGAATTATTAGAAAAGTCCGCTGACAACTATTTGCTTTATAAGACCTGGTACACTGACGATGAGTAAGTAGGTGATTCAACGTCCAGGTACCAGACCTCATTCAAGTCTTTTTCTTGAATTGACAGGGATTTCCGCTGAAAATAAGCAAAACCTGCCATCTGGAGATTTGTTATGGGTCACGAAATCCCCTATGCATTGACGTTCGACGATATCTTGCTTGTACCACAATATTCAGAGATTACGCCGACAGAAGTTATTCCGCGCTCTTATTTTGCCAGAGATAAATATCTCAACACACCGATTATTTCCGCAGCGATGGACACGGTCACGGAAAACCGCACGGCGCGAGTTATGGCGCAATTCGGGGCGTTGGGGATTATCCATAAAAATTTGGATATCGCGAAGCAGGTGTTGGAAGTTGAAAAAGTAAAAAAATATGAAAGCGGCATGATCACGGATCCCATTACTTTGGGACCGGACCACCTTGTGCAAGATGCTGTTGATTTGATGGAAAAATATTCCATCAGCGGGGTTCCCATTACCGTTGACGGAGTTTTGGTCGGGATTTTAACGAATCGCGATTTGCGCTTTGAAGAAAATTTTAATCAGCCAATCCGTGATGTGATGACTAAAGAAGAGTTGGTCACTGCAAAAATGGGAACAACTCTGGAAGAAGCAAAAAAGATTTTGCAAAAGCATCGCATTGAAAAACTTCCTGTCGTTGATGGGAAGGGGAAACTCAAAGGCCTGATCACGATTAAGGATATCGAAAAAGCAAAGAATTATCCTCAAGCAACAAAGGATGAACACGGACGTTTGTTTGTTGGGGCGGCCGTTGGAGTCGGTGCGGATTCGATAGATCGGGCGGCGGCTCTGGTTGGGGCGGGAGTGGATGTTTTGTGTGTTGATACAGCTCACGGTCATTCTAAGAACGTTTTAGAAATGGTGAAGCATATCGCCAAAAATCACAAAGATGTGATCATCATTTCCGGCAATGTCGTCACGGCAGATGGTGCCAAGGCCTTGTTTGATGCGGGTGCTGACGTGGTAAAAGTGGGTGTAGGTCCGGGCAGTATTTGTACCACGCGTGTGGTGGCCGGCGTAGGCATGCCGCAGATTTCCGCGGTGATGGAGTGCGCGAAAGAAGCCAAAGCTCATAATAAAACAATTATTGCTGATGGTGGTATCAAGTTTTCTGGTGACATTACCAAAGCGCTGGCGCTAGGTGCGAACTCAGTGATGGTGGGCAATTTGTTGGCCGGTGCGGAAGAATCTCCAGGTGAAACAATTCTGTTCCAAGGACGTAGTTATAAAGTTTATCGCGGTATGGGAAGTATTGGTGCCATGGCACGAGGCTCAAAAGATCGCTATGGCCAAATGGATATCGAAGACAATGAAAAACTTGTTCCTGAGGGAATCGAAGGCAAGGTCGCCTATAAAGGGCCGGCTTCGGGAATCATTCATCAGTTGGTGGGTGGATTGAAATCAGGAATGGGCTATTTGGGGGCGGGGAATATTGATGAACTGCAAAAGCGCGCGAGGTTTGTCCAAATTACAGCGGCAGGTTTGCGGGAATCCCATGTGCATGATGTGAGCATTACAAAAGAAGCTCCGAACTATCGAATTGAAAGCTAAATATGAAACGCGGTTTTATTATTCTGGATTTTGGGTCTCAATTTACTCAATTGATTGCGCGACGTTTGCGTGAACTTGGATATTATTCGGAAATTCATTCTTACAAATATCCCACTGAGGAAATTCAAAAAAAGAAACGTTATGGAATTATTTTAAGTGGAGGTCCGAATTCGGTGTATGAATCGGGTTCTCCACAAAGAGATGTCTCCGAACTTCGTAGCATAAGTCCTCTTTTGGGTGTTTGTTACGGTATGCAATTGTTAACTCATTCTTTGGGCGGAAAAGTATCTTGCGCGAATCATCGTGAGTACGGTCTAAATTATGTAAAATGGACTTCTGTCTTAAAGGGTGTTCCTCAAAAACAAAAAGTTTGGATGAGTCACGGAGACGTTGTTGAAAAGGCGCCTCCTGGTTTTGAAGTTATAGCGAACTCCGATGGCGCCCATCCCGCAGCGATGCGTGGTGAGGGGGTTTTAGCGGTGCAATTTCATCCTGAGGTGGCGCACACCGAGCATGGCTTGGATCTTCTTAAATACTTTGCTTCTGATATGTGTGGCGCTCTGGCTGATTGGGATGCTCCACATATCAAAAGTCATTTGATGATGGAAATTCGCCAGCAAGTCGGAGATACAGATCATGTTCTTGTGGGCTTGAGTGGCGGCGTGGATTCCACGGTCGTGGCTACGCTACTGACGCAAACTCTTGGGGCAGACCGAGTGCATTGTGTTTTCGTTGATAATGGTCTTTTAAGGAAAAATGAATATGAGAACGTCCTTGAGAGTTATCGTCGTATTGGTTTGAACGTTCAAGGCATTGATGCTTCTAAAGAGTTTTTAAATGCACTTCGCGGAAAATCAGATCCTGAAGAAAAGCGGAAAACAATCGGCCGCGTTTTCATTGAAGTCTTTGAGAAAAGTTATGACAAACAGCTGCCGATCCGTTGGTTGGCTCAAGGAACTTTGTATCCGGATGTGATCGAGAGTGTGTCGTCGATTGGTGGGAGCGTGACGATTAAATCTCATCACAATGTAGGTGGTCTGCCGGAGAAGATGAAATTAGGCTTAGTTGAACCTGTGCGTGAGCTTTTTAAGGATGAAGTGCGGGGGCTCGGAGCGCAACTTGGCTTGCCTCACGATATGTTATGGCGTCATCCCTTCCCTGGGCCGGGGCTTGCGATTCGTATTTTGGGTGAAGTCACAGAGGAAAAGTTACGAATTCTGAAAGAGTGTGATGATGTTTATATTTCTGAGTTACGAAAGCAGGGCTTGTATGAAAAGATTTGGCAGGCTTTTTGTGTCTTGTTGCCAGTTAAAACTGTTGGTGTACAAGGTGACTCGCGAACCTATGATCATGTGTTGGCTCTTCGCGCGGTGACTTCAAGTGATGGAATGACAGCCGATTGGTATCCATTTGAATTCGCGTTTCTGCGCGATGTTTCAAATCTGATTACGAACAAAGTTAAAGGTGTAAATCGTGTGGTGTATGACATCACATCGAAGCCTCCTGGCACGATTGAGTGGGAGTGAAACGCACCGCTGCTGAGGTAGCAATGTAATTTTTCAGTGCCTCTAGTTTCCTTCTTATAATCTGCTACATATGAGAGTCTCAGAAGGAGGCTCTGTGGTGAAGCGTTGGAAGTGGGTTTTTGCGGGACTGATTACTTTGAGCTTATCCGCGTTTGCCTTGGAACAGATTCTTTATCACACCTCCGGGGCATCCTCTTTTGATTTCAAAAAAGATGTGAATGGCTTTCGTCAAGTGGTACGTAATATTCAAGATTACCACCTGTTGACCGTCTTTAATCCTGATTCATCCCAAAATCTTTATTTAGTAGATAGTAAATTGACCCGTCGATTTTCTATTGATGTCGATGGCGTTTTTGGAAGCTTAAGTTGGAAAGTTCGGACAGGCGATAAGTTGCAAAGTCTTTTGTGGAGTAAAAGTGAAAATGCGACCTTGATTGATTTTGATGATAACTATCATCTGGTGGTCACCGGGTTGGAGCAATGTTGTGGGGCGATGACAGGGTATCGCGTCTATGATGTCACAAATGGGAGACTTATAATTTCCTTTAACTCATTTACGGATGAACCAATTGTGACTCATCCGTTTGTTTTGGATATTCCGAATACCAGCATGTCGCCTCGATTTTTGGGTATTATTAGTGGTGATAGTACGCGTGATAAAGACTTTCAGACTCCAGCTTCAGGAATGATGAATACAGCGCTCATAAAATATGGAAGTAAAACTCAATTCTTCCAGCGCCTGCAGCTTGATATGAAAGTTGCAGATGGATTTGCGCCGAGTATTTTGAGTGCAACGTTGGAGAAAAATCCGGCAATTCCCAATAGCAATAAAATTGAATTTAATGGGACTATTGCAGAAATGTGGAATATCGATGGCAGCAATAATCCCAGTGAAATTCAGGGTGTGCAATTGAAGTTGATCTTGAATGGCGGTGACGGTGATAAGACAGTAATCATTCCTGTCATTGAAGATCGATTGAACTTGGCGATGGCCACCGTTCCTGCGGGAGTGAGTTTGAAGGGATTGTAGTGATGAACTGATGACTTCTGAGTCAAGAAGAAGATTCTTGGAAAACCTCCCTGTTAGAGTGTTAACGCAAGGCTCCTAAATTGATCAAAAGACTTAGCTAAGATATGAATTTAGCATGTCTTTTGTACACCTCCACGTCCACTCCGAATATTCGTTACTTGAAGCCGCTTGCCGCGTAAAAGCCATCGCAAAAAAGGCGGCAGCCATGAACATGCCAGCAGTTGCCTTGACTGATAATGGGAACATGTTTGGTGCGGTTGAGTTTTACTTTGCTTGCAAAGACAACAACGTAAAGCCTCTTTTGGGATTGGATGCCTATATAGCTCCAGGATCCCGCCACGAAAAGAAACAAGATCGTGATCAAGTGGCACAAGGGCCTCGGCGGTTGGTTTTCTTAGCCCAAAACACAAAGGGCTATCAAAATCTCTGCAAGCTTTCGACTATCGGTTATCAAGAGGGTTTTTATTGGAAGCCGCGTATCGATTATGAAGTGATCAAGGAATACAATTCGGATCTGATTTGTTTAACGGGTGGCTTGCGTGGAGAAGTTGCTGATGCTTTCATGCGTGAAGGTCCAGACGCGGCGTTAGAAAAAATCCGTCAGCTTAAAGAAATTTTTGGTGATCGTTTATATCTTGAAATGTGTCGCACAGGTATTCCTGAGTGGGATCAGATCAATCCGTTCTTGCTGGAAGCCTCGAAAATTACGGGCGTTCCTGTTGTTGCAAGTAATGATGTTCACTACATGACTCAAGATGATCAAATCGCCCAAGAGGTTTTGATTTGTATTGGAACGAATAAAACTTTAAGTGATGAGCATCGTTTCCGTTTAGGAACAGATGAGTTCTATTTAAAAAAGCCTGAACAGATGGTGGATCTTTTCTCTGACATCCCTGAGGCGATTAGCAACACTTTGCAAATTGCCGAGCGCTGTGATGTGAAGTTTAAGCTTAAAGATGAAAATGGAAAACCTATTTACCACCTTCCAACCTTCCCAACGGAAGAAGGCGTTACACTTAAAGATGATATCGCTCGCAGAGCGAAAGAAGGCTTGTTAGTTCGCTTTGAGGAAGCTGCAGTTCGTGGCGAACCGGTTGCTGAAGAAAAAAAACCTGAGTACTACAAGCGCTTGGATTATGAGCTCGGCATTATTGATCGCATGGGCTTTAATGGTTACTTCTTGATCGTCCAAGACTTCATCGGTTGGGCGAAAGACAACGATATTCCGGTGGGACCTGGTCGTGGATCTGGTGCGGGTTCCCTGGTTGCTTATGTTTTAAAAATTACGGATTTGGATCCGCTTCCAAATTTCCTTCTGTTTGAACGTTTCTTGAATCCTGAACGTATTTCCATGCCGGACTTCGATATCGACTTCTGTCAGGATCGCCGTCAGGAAGTGATCCGCTACGTGACCGAAAAATACGGACAAGAATCTGTATCGCAAATCATCACTTACGGTAAGTTGCAAACTCGTGCCGCATTGAAAGACGTGGGCCGCGTTTTGGGAATGTTGTTTGCGGAGGTGGATCAGGTAACAAAACTTATTCCTGATAAATTGGGTATTAGCCTTAAAGAATCTCTTGAGATGGAGCCACGTCTGACAGAGATGATGGAAATGAACCCTACAGTGGCCACCCTCATCGACCTCGCACAGCGCGTGGAAGGTATGGTGCGAAACGCGGGGATCCATGCGGCCGGAGTTATTATCGGTGATGGTCAATTGGTGCGCCATGCGCCTCTTTACAAGGGAGCGGATGGCGAGCAGGTTGTTCAGTACGATATGAAACATGCGGAAAAAATTGGTTTGATTAAGTTCGACTTCTTGGGACTTAAGACGCTGACTCATATCAATATGGCCTTAAAGCTGATTAAGAAAAACCGCGGCAAGGTCATCACTTCAAAATTGATTCCGATGACGGATGCAGCCACTTTCGAAATGATGTCTCGCGGAGATACCGCAGGGGTGTTTCAGTTCGAGGGTGAGGGGATCACGGATGCTACTCGCAAAATTCGTCCTTCAAGCTTTGCTGACATCACCGCGATCACCTCGCTGTATCGTCCTGGTCCAATGGCGAATATCCCTGACTTTACTGATCGTAAACACGGCAAGGCTCCTGTTGAATACTTGCTTGAAGATACTCGAGAGGTTTTGCAAGAAACCTATGGGATCATGGTTTACCAAGAGCAAGTTATGGGTATCGCCTCTAAGATCGCGGGTTACTCCCTCGGTGAAGCCGACATGCTTCGTCGAGCGATGGGTAAAAAGATCAAAGAGGAGATGGATAAACATCGTGAACGCTTCATGCAGGGGGCGATTGAACGTGGTCATAACAAAGAGAAATCCTCTGAGCTGTTTGATCTTATGTACAAGTTCGCCGATTATGGTTTCAATAAATCCCATGCCGCTGCCTACTCTGTTGTCACACTACAAACTGCGTGGTTGAAGTGCCATTATCCAGTGGAGTTCTTCGCAGCTCTACTTTCAACCGAGTTGTCCGATACTGATAAGATCGTCAAATATTCGAAGGATGCGGCAAAACACGGAATCACGGTGAAGTCACCTCATGTGAATTTCTCTGATTATCTTTTTGATGCCCATGGTGATGAAATATATTTTGGTTTGGGTGGTATTAAAGGTGTTGGGCAAAACGCGGTGGAGGCCATTGTTGAAGCCCGTAATAACATGCCTGAGAAGAAGTTTAATACCCTGGATGAGTTTTTTAATTCGATAGATCTTCGTCGTGTCAATAAGAAGGTCATCGAGTGCTTAATCAAGGCCGGAGCCTTTGATGGTTTTGGAGCGCACCGTGCTCAGATTATGGGTGGCTATCAAAAGTTCTTAGATCGTGCTCAGGGGTTACAAAAGGACCGTGAGTTGGGGCAGTCTTCGTTGTTTGATCTGGGCCCATCTTCAGAAACGGTGGTGAGGCTGGAGGATACAAAACCATGGAGTCGCACGGCTTCCTTGGCCTATGAGAAAGAGGTCTTGGGTTTTTATCTGAGTGATCACCCTCTGAAGGGTTTTGATACGTTGTCTGAAATCTGGGTGACTTGCAAAGTAGTTGATTTGCCGAAGCAGATGCCAGCCCAGGGATCTCCTGAGTGGGAGGCCATGCAGGCCGCGAAGAAGGACTGGAAAAACCGTGATGCTGCGAAAAAACGCGTGGTCGTGGCGGGTCTTATTACTGAACTTCGCGAACTGATCACTAAAAAAGGCACGCGAATGGCTTTTGGTAAAATCGAAGATTTAACCGGAGCCGTGGAGTTGGTGATCTTCCCAGATGCCTTTGCTAAAAATGGCGAGGCGTTAAAAGATGAGCGACCTGTTTTAATTGGTGGCAGCCTTGAGGTGGAGGAAGGCGTGGCCAAGATCATGGTGGATTCTGTGTCTCCAATGGAAGACATTTTAAAGAAAACAAAACGCATGGTCTTTAGGCTAGATAAAAT
>JBLMWG010000085.1:0-7127 GCA_050257115.1 Bacillota bacterium | reverse complement strand
ACACGAAAAAAGATGCCGATATACATGGAAGAAAGCATTCTCCAGTTAGAACGCATTTATATTAATGGCGGCAAACGCGGCTACCTTGTTGGAATATCTCCTCAAGACGTGCAAAGCATTTTGCACCCTACTCTGGTCCATGTGGGCGTCGTCGGATAACAAGTTGCCTGCTTAATAAAAGAGGCAATCATAGTTCTCATAGGAGGTCCCTTATGAGAACCCTGGCTTTAAGCACGCTCATGCTCTTGGCTTTATCTCTGGCTCCGCACTCTTCCCACGCTGAAAAAATGATGGTCACAGGCCCCAAGGTTCCATTAGGGCTCGGTTGGGCTGCCAGCACCGTGATCATTCATCACGGCAAGATAAAAAATATTGGAATGATCCTTTCCGGTAAGGTTCTTGATGGTCTTCCAGACCATGAGCAAGAAACATTGATTACATTGCCTCAATCTGTTTTTGCCCCGCCCTATGATCATTTTATCATTAACTGGAATCCCCATGGTCACGAACCAACGGGTGTTTATACGAGTCCTCATTTTGACTTTCATTTTTATTTCATCAGCTATGAAGATCAGCACAACATTCGCTGCGATGAGACCGACAATGCACTCTGCTTAAAACAGCCTGATGCCGACAGAGTTCCACCTTACTACGTACCTGGCCCTGCCGGAGTGCCCATGATGGGTTGGCATTGGGTCGATCCGCGTTCTCCTGAGTTCAATGGCAAGCCCTTCACCGCAACCTATATTTATGGCTTTTATAACGGCGTGATAACTTTTGTGGAGCCGATGATTACTCTCGACTTCTTGAAAAATTTTAGCAGCTTCTGTAAGGACGTCCCTGTTCCGCAGACAGCAGCTAAGCCGGGCTATTATCCGACAAACTACTCCGTGAGCTATGACGCCAGCACAGATACAATTTCAATTATGTTAAATAAGCTTGTATGGCTAAACGACAAAACGACCCATTAAGGGGTCGTTTTGCTTTGTGGAAGTTTTGGGTAAACCCTGCGCGATAGGATCTCTTCAGCCTTAGGGCCTTTGATTTTGAAGTATTGGATGGAGGTTTTCTTGTCTCCCAAGCCTAACTTCGCAAACGGATTTTTATTATCCAACCAACTCAATAGGCCGGTGAAGAAGTCAAAACGACCACGTCCCTTGATGCCACGCCCTTTATCACGCACCACAAAGAAGCCGTCATGAATCGTACCACTTGGCAACACCGTACCCACAACCGCCGGTATGAAAATCACATCACCTGGTTTGTAGATTTTTAAGTCTGCTGCCAAGGTATAAAATGGATCCAAACAAATACTGTGAACCCCATAACCAAAACGACACTCATCGCGATCAATTTCAAAATAACGATCCTGTCCACGGATACGATCCAAAATATTGAACAGACGGATTTTGCCTTTTTGGATAATTGAGCATGTCCCCTGCAATCCGCAAGAATTTGAGCTCTTACGGCATACGTTCATCAAAGGTTGACCATCTTCACCGTGCAAAGTTACTTTTTCAGAGGCTGGGCAGCCTCCTTTATCTTCATCATACACAGGGAAATAATAAATCGTTGGTTTCAAAAAACCCGATTCAGCAACATCCGTCGCGCCGACCTTGACCTGAGCCACTGTCGATGTGTTTGAACTATCTTGTTGGCTACCGTTGCCAACTGGATGGTTTACAGTCACCTTGTGAGCTGGGACTTCCCAAGTTGCCAAGTCCACTTTCACAGCAGACGTATCAGAACCTTCAGACTGCAGCGCTGCAAAGTTATTAGCACTGCCACAGGCTGCCAACAACAATGGTACTGCCAGTAATCCGATGATATTTGCCTTCAGACGCATATGTCCTCCAAGGTCCGCAGGCATAAATTAACAGAAAGCCCATCGGATTGCAGAGAACAAAGACTGCCTATGAAATTATGTACTCTGCGGTGACAATTGTTGACGCCTTTGGCACGGAAAAACCCTGTCGAACTATTTGACAGAGAGCCTAGGGCCTACCCTGCCATAGCCCCTGGACCTGTCGACAGTCTCCTTGACGGGGGAATAAAACATGCCTCACTTTAAATCTCCATCCAGGGAGTGGATTTTTTTGCATAAGATGATTAGCATCATGTTTTCATTCCACAAAGTTAACAATACTAAGTCCGAGGATAAAACCATGGAACTAGCAATTAACAACCACTGCCTTCATTGTGGGGCCCCTTCTGAAGGGAATAAATACTGCTGTAGTGCTTGTGAGCTGCTAGATACCTTAAAAGGCCCTCTGGATCTGACCCCTCAAAATCCGTACTCCTATTTGGACCAAGCGGACTTTAAAAACCTCTATGAACATCCAATACAAAGTGAGTTGCCTTTCACTATTTACTGCCAAGGCCTTCACTGCTCGTCTTGTGTCCATCTGCTAGAAAAGCTTCCGGAATTTTGTGAGGATGTCGCTGAAGCACGAGTTCACTTTGGTCGCTCCACTGTATCCATAAAATTGCGCGAAGGTGGTTCTTTAGCGCGGGCCGTTCAAAGCATCGCCGAGTTGGGTTATGTACCAACGCCATTAAGTGCTGAAGACAGCCTTGAAGCCAAATATCAAAAGGAAAACCGCACAGCTTTAAAGCGTATTGCAGTGGCTGGCTTTTGTGCCGGCAACACCATGCTTTTTGTCATTCCCGTCTATGCCGGTCTTGCGGGTTCTTGGGCGCAGACATTTAATATCATAAGCTTGCTTTTGTTTTTACCGATCTTATTTTACAGTGCCCAGCCCTTCTATCAGGGCGCTTGGAATTCATTGAAATATAAAGTGATCAATGTCGATCTTCCCATTGCGATCGCCATGCTGACTGGTTTTGCACTATCCTGTGTGAATTTGATTCGTGGTGATGGCAAGGTTTACTTTGATAGCACCGCGAGCTTTATGTTTTTCATTCTTTGTGCGCGTTACCTGTTAAAACGTGTTCAACAAAACTATCTCTCCCCCCAGCAAGCCTCATCGTTATTTCGAAACGAAAAATACCAACGCCTGAACGCTGGGCAGACTGAGACGATCCCCTGGAAAGATGTTAAGGTCGACGATACCCTTCTGATCAATCAGGGACAAAACTTCCCCGCTGATTGTGAACTTCTGAGCTCCTCAGCATCCGTTGACATGTCTCTCTTTAACGGTGAATCATTACCCAAAGTCTTTACCAGAGGCCTGACCGTTTTTGCTGGCACTAAACTTCTGGACTCTTCTGCCCAAGTTCGCGTGACCTCGACAATTGAGAACTCTAAACTTGGCGAACTTTTCAATGAACTCAATCGTGAAAATGCTCAAAAAAGCAGCTTTGCTTCTTTGACAGATCGTTTGGCGCAAAAGTTAATCGCCACAGTTTTTGGTCTGGCTATCATTTTCTTTGCGGTCTACTCCTTCGTAGATGTCACGGAAGCCTTCCAACGATCCTTGGCGTTGATCGTCTTGGCTTGTCCATGTGCCCTCGCCTTCGGAACACCACTCACGTTGGGCTTGGCCCTGAAACAAGGACAGAAAAAAGGTATTCTTATAAAAAACGCCAACAGCCTCGAAAAGCTTTTATCTACCCGTAATATCTTTTTCGACAAAACTGGAACATTGACTGAAGGCACTTTATATCTTCGCGAGGAAAATCTTTCTGACGACCTCAAAGCTGCCATTCTGACTTTGGAATCTAAGTCCTATCATCCAGTGGCCTTTGCACTCCGTAAAGCCTGGAAAGACATCACCCCACAAAAAAATCTGACCGACTATGAAGAGGTCCTTGGGCAGGGTGTTCGTGGTACCATCGATGGAAATTCCTATGAAGTTCGAAATCTTTCTGAAAGCACTCACGATTCTGTTCTTGCGGTCGAAGTCTTTAAAAACTCACGCAGTGTCGCGCGGCTTTATTTCACCGATCAATTGCGTGAAGATTCAGCAAATCTTATCCAAACCCTGCAAAAGCAAAACATCAATTGCTACATCCTTTCAGGAGACAAAGCAGTCGAAGTCAAAAATATCGCTAAAGCCTGTGGTATCCCCTTTGAAAATTGTCATTCAGAGCTTTTCCCTGAAGATAAAAGGCAAATCATTCAGTCCTATCCACACTCTGTGATGCTTGGAGATGGAGCTAATGACTCCCTCTCACTCAAGTCGGCCTCTGTCGGGATCGCAGTTAAGGGAAGTGTGGATTTAAGTTTACAAAATGCGGACATCTATTTCAGCAAGTCCGGCTTGGCTCCTCTTTTAGAATTGCTGAATTTATCCACGAAGACTCGACAAATCTTGGTGCGTAATTTGGCAATTTCTTTGATTTACAACTCAGTGGGTGGAACTTTGGCGCTACTCGGCTTTATCAATCCGATGATGGCCGCTATACTTATGCCTATCAGCTCCGCAATCATTATCATTTCATCACTTTGGGGGTTTAGATGAATATATTAGCACTGATGATCCCCATGGCTTTGCTCCTAGGAATCGGCTTTGTTTTCGCCTTCCTCTGGGCTAGCAATCAAGGTCAGTTTGATGACCTTGATACCCCGGCACACCGAATTTTAGCAGATGATACAGAAAGGAAAACTCGTGAACACAGCAGATAAAGTCATCGAGCAGATATACTACGACGATGACATCGTAAAAAAATTCTTACTGGCCACTATGGTCTGGGGGCTTGCAGCCTTCCTTTTCGGATTGATCGCAGCATTGCAGTTGGCCTATTGGCCAATGAACGCGAATCTTGAATGGATTACATTCGGCCGTTTGCGTCCCCTTCACACCAATGCGGCGATCTTCGCATTTGGTGGTAACGCCATTTTTGCGGGGATTTATCACTCCTCTCAAAGACTTCTAAAAACAAGATTGTTTTCAGATGTACTTTCAAGAATTCATTTCTGGGGTTGGCAATTAATTATTCTTTCCGCAGCAATCACGCTGCCACTAGGATACACCCAATCTAAAGAATATGCGGAACTAGAATGGCCTATTGATATTGCCATCGCCGTTATTTGGGTGATCTTTGCGATCAACTACTTTATGACGATTCGTCAGCGCCGCGAAAAGCACATGTACGTGGCGATCTGGTTCTACATTGCGACGATCATTACTGTTGCTACACTGCACATCGTGAACTCTATGGAAATTCCGGTGAGCTTCTTGAAATCTTATCCTGTGTATGCGGGGATTCAGGACGCGATGGTACAGTGGTGGTACGGCCATAATGCGGTTGCCTTCTTCTTGACGACTCCGTTCTTAGGTTTGATGTATTATTACGTTCCGAAAGCAGCCAATCGCCCGGTATATTCTTACCGTCTGTCGATTGTCCATTTCTGGGCTTTGGTTTTCATTTACATCTGGGCCGGCCCTCACCATCTTCTTTATACTTCTTTGCCTGAATGGGCACAGACTTTAGGGATGATTTTCTCGATCATGCTTTGGGCCCCATCTTGGGGTGGTATGATCAACGGACTTTTGACTCTCAAAGGTTCTTGGCATTTGCTCCGTACAGAGCCACTGATCAAGTTCTTCGTAGCCGCATTGACATTCTATGGAATGTCCACGTTCGAAGGCCCTCTTCTTTCTATCAAATCCGTTTCGGCTCTTGGCCACTATACGGACTGGATTATCGGTCACGTACACTCCGGTACACTTGGGTGGAATGGCTTCCTGACTTTCGGGATGATTTACTATCTTGTTCCTCGCCTATGGAAAACAGAATTGTATTCCAAAAAAATGTTGGAAAATCATTTTTGGATCGGATTGGTTGGGGTTCTTCTGTATTACATCTCCATGGTAGCAGCGGGAATCACTCAAGGTTTGATGTGGAGAGCTGTTGGTAAAGATGGAAGCCTTCTATACCCAGACTTTATTGAAACAGTGGTTCGCATCGTACCTCTATACTGGGTTCGTGCTCTTGGAGGCGCCTTGTATATCATTGGTTTCTTGATGATGTGTTACAACATCTTTAAAACCATCCAAAATGCTCCAAAATCTGTTGCAACAGAAAGCTACAGCGTCACTCGCTCTGGTTATGATGAAGTGACTAAAGAAACTCATCGCAAACTTGAAGGTATGGGATTGGTATTCTCTGTCCTTGCGTTCTTGGCGATTGCAGTTGGCTCCGTGATTGAAATCTATCCAACTCTTTCCCTTCACAAGTATATTTCTCCGGCGAACGCCATTGATCCATATACGCCGCTTGAGTTGGCGGGACGTGATATTTATATCAAAGAAGGTTGCTATCTTTGCCACTCTCAACAAATTCGTCCGATTGTTTCTGAAGTTCTTCGCTATGGGAAAGCTTCAACAGTTGAAGAGTCCATGTACGATCACCCATTCCAATGGGGTTCAAAACGTACAGGTCCGGATTTAGCACGTGTTGGTAAAAAGTATCCAAATCTTTGGCACTTAACCCATATGATGGATCCTCGCTCTGTGACTCCGAAAAGTATTATGCCGAACTATCCATGGTTGGCAGAACACGACACAGACTTCATCGAATTACGTAAAAAGCTTTCTGTCATGAAGCAACTGGGTGTGCCTTATGAGGACGACACGGTTGCCAATGCCGACATCTATGCGCAAAAGCAAGCCAAAGTGATTGCTGAAGATCTAGAAAAAAATGGTGGACCAAAAGGTCTTGAGAAAAAAGAAATCGTAGCCCTGATTGCTTATCTTCAGTCCCTTGGACAGAAAGGAAAACAGCAATGAAACAAGACGGATTAAAGTTCTTTACGGATACACATCTGACTTCGATTGGCTTGATGATTTTCTTTTTGTTTTTCGTCGGGGTGATGATCTGGGTTTATCGCCGTAACAGCAAAGAGATTTACCAAAGCATGGAACAATTGCCTTTAAACGACGGAGAAATCATCTATGAGCGATAATGAACCAAAGTTTCATGAGTATGACGGAATTATCGAGCACGACAATCCATTGCCAATGTGGTGGTTGTGGACTTTTCTAATTACCATCATTTTTGCATTCCTCTACTTTCTTCATTATGAAATTGCGGGAGGGCCAACACTGCAGCAGGAATTGAAGGTTGCGATGGATCAGCTTGAAAAAGAAAAAGCCTCTGTCGTTTCAACAAGCCCTGTGGAAACAGAGGACTCTTTAAAGGCTGCCTTTGAAAAAGACGAT
>JBLMWG010000084.1:0-10652 GCA_050257115.1 Bacillota bacterium | reverse complement strand
AAGTTCGGCATGGGTTTTAGATGAGGCCGCGGACGATGATGGTGTCGTGCGGGGTTTCTTGTTGGGTGCGATAGTCGATATTGAAATGGATGCCGCGGGATTCGTGGCGGCGGAGGGCGCACTCTACTGACAAATGAGCTACGATGGCGATGTTACGAAGTTCTAAGATGTCGCTGTGGACTTTCATATTGGAGTAATAATCTTTTACTTCGTTTAAAATGTTTTCGAGACGATGTTGGGCGCGTTCCAAGCGGCGATTGGATCTTACGATACCCATGTAGTTCCACATCAAGCGACGGATTTCCTCCCACATATGCGTGATCACGATCATTTCATCGCCATTGTTCACTTCATCCGGATGAGTCCATGGCTTTGGCTCCATATGGAAGAATTTGTCTTTGCTCCAGTTGTTTTTGATTTGTTCGGAACAGTTGTGGGACGTAGTTAAGCACTCGAGTAGTGAGTTCGATGCCAAACGATTTGCACCGTGCAAACCTGTGCACGCTGTTTCGCCAACAGCCCACAAGCCTGGGATATCAGTTTTTCCGCTTTCGTCCGTCAGGACGCCGCCGCACAGGTAGTGAGCGGCAGGAACAACTGGAATTGGTTGTTTGGTCATGTCGATACCGAACTCAAGACATTTACTGTAAATCGTAGGGAAGCGCTGTTTTAAAAACTCGGCATCGAGTTTTGTCATGTCCAAATACACGCATTCTGCACCCGTGCGTTTCATCTCTTTGTCTATGGATCTTGCGACCACGTCGCGCGGGGCAAGTGAAGCCAGCTTGTGATATTTTTGCATGAACGGTTGGCCGGCGCTGTCGATCAGAACGCCACCTTCACCACGCAAAGCTTCGGAGATCAAAAAGTTTCTGGAGTCACGATGGAATAGGCAAGTCGGATGGAATTGCATGAACTCTAAGTTGGCAATACGAGCACCCACGCGATAAGCCATGGCGATACCGTCGCCAGTGGCGCCACTCCAGTTGGACGTGTACAAGTAAACCTTGCCTGCGCCCCCTGTAGCTAAAATCGTATTTTTTGCTAGAAAAGTATGCACTTCGCCAGAGTCTTTATCCAAGGCATAGGCGCCGATGCAAGTCACTGGGGTCATGTCCATCGGGTCGACTTCTTTGTTCACGATCAAGTCGATGGCGTTGTAACGCTCTAACAAAGTGATGTTTTCGTTTTCACGAACACGGGCCAAAAGGGTGCGGTGAATTTCCAATCCCGTTTGGTCTTCGAAGTGCAAAATGCGGCGGAAACTGTGTCCGCCCTCGCGCGTCAAATCAATCTCGTCGGTTTCTTCAGAACCTTTTTTGCGAAGGTCGAAATGAACACCCCAGTTTATCAAATCTTGAATGCGATCAGGAGCTTGGTGAACATAGTTTTCCACAACAGTTTTGTGGCAAAGGCCAGCTCCCGCAGTCAAAGTGTCTTCGATGTGGGCCTCAAAGCTATCTTGCTCACCCATCACTGCAGCGATGCCCCCTTGGGCCATAGCGGAATTGGTATCCGTCATCTTTTCTTTGGCAAGAATAAGAACTTTTCCTTGGGAAGATAATTTCAGGGCGAGAGCAAGGCCTGCTGTGCCGGAACCAATAATCAAAACATCACTGCGGTGAGTACTCATAATCCGAAGGTTCTATGCTCTTTTAATGGCTTTGGCAAAGGAGTCTTGCTTGATTCTTACCAGTTTCTAAAACTACAATAAAATCAAAGACTCACGCAGGGAATATGGCGTGTAAAATAGGTACAGGAAGGAATCTTGTATATGAAGGTGAAACTGCTCGCAGTCCTTGGTGTCGTCGCAGCGATTTTTATTGGCGCCGTTTTGTGGCGAACCGATAGTTTCGTTTATGGCGATCGCATGAATTGGGTGGAAGCTCAAACGAGAACGCAATTGGGTTCTATCAACCATGCCTTATCTGTGGAGCTTAAATCTCTTCAAAGAGTTGTCACAACATTCAATTCTGAAAATTTCCAAAAAGGAAAAATCAACTGGAACTCATTAGCACCTTACTATGCAGCCGCTTCTTTTGTGGTGAATGGTGCAGATCTCGATACACAAGTATTGTTGGTCAAAGATAACTCGAAGGCCGCGAACTGGAGCAAAGAGTTCGTGAAAACTGCTTTGGGCAAAATTGATGATCGCGCTCAAGATCAACACTTTTTCATCAAACCTTTCCAAGACTCTAATCGTGGTCGTCATGTAGCAGTTGTATTTTTAGAAGGCAATCGTGGTTATGCTCTTTTTAGCTCTGGAGAAATTTTCCAAAGTCTGATTGATGCACAACGGGGCAGCCTGAGTTCGTTTTCTATCGTTACATCCGGTGGGCTGACCGTGGGGCATTCGATTCCTGAATATTTAGGAACGGTGATGAGCGATGATCCGTTGTTTAAAGAAGCCAAATCGAGCGGTGCCTCCCACGGCGGGGGCGTCGTGAAGGTCAATGGTGACCAAGAAGTTTACGGCATGTATGAACAGGTGCCACAAAGTAACCTGATGGTGATCAGTTCTGCCCCCTTAAAAGAGGCCATGAAGGGGCGCTTGGGGTTGTGGTGGCAGTTCTTACTTTTAGGGGCTGGACTGATTTTGGTAGGTTCAGCAGGAATGCTTTTCGTGATCAATCCTGCTGAAAATCAGATTGAAAAATTGGAAGCTGATTTGTTAACGGCACAACAGAAAGCGGCCGCTGTGCCACCTGTTGAGAAAACAGTAAAGATGGATCCCGAGCTTGCACAAAAAGAAAAAGTCAGTACTTCAATGCGTGTGGCCTCCGCCCTGGCGCATGAAATGCGCGGACCTTTGGCGTCGATCTTAGGTTATTCGCAGATGATTCTTGCAAAAAGTCCTGAACCAGAAATTGTCGAAAGCACAGATTCTATTTTGCGGGAAACCCGGGCGGCTCGTGAAATCCTGAACAAGCTTTTAGGGTACGCAGGTGAAGAAGTTAAAGAAAAGAACTCCATGAAGGTGGAAGGTCCTTTGGCAAGATCTTTGAAGTCTTTGGAGGCGTTGTTTTACAATAAAGGCGTGAAGCTGACTCGCAACTTCCAAGAAACCTCTGCAATAGATTTACATTCTGATGCTTTGGCAAAGGCGTTTGAGAATATTCTGACGAACGCTGTAGAAGCCATGGAAAGAATGCCCAGGAAAGAAATCAAAATTGATCTTTTTGAAGATGAAGCGGGCATTCATCTGAACATTGAAGACAATGGCGAAGGTATTGAGTCGGCAAATTTGGAAAAGATATTTGATCCGTTTTTCACAACCCGCTCGTTCCAAAATCACATGGGGCTGGGGTTGTCGGTGGCCTTCGGCATCTTGAAGGAACACGGTGCTGAAGTCAAAGTCACTTCGGAGCGTTCCAAAGGAACGAAGGTGGCAATCACCTTTAAGAAAACTCGCAGCATTCAGGTGATGAAAGCGCCAACAGCGCCACCGGCTCCGACTCCAGAACCAGAGGTGATGGTGATGTCTCACGAGCTTCCAAGTTTGAAGGAAGATTCAGTACATCACGAAGAGGCTGCAGCTGAGTTCGCCGAGGTTCAAGCTGAGCAGTCGACCAACCCACTCGATGTGAATATTGATAATTTGTTAGATTTTCCAGAGTTGAAAGAGGAGAAAGTGATGGCGACGGAAACGGAAACAACTGAAAAGAAAATCCCACCACCACCGCCACCAGTTGCTGTCAAACCTTCAACACCACCTCCCGTTGGTGCAACGCTCGCTCCGCTAGATGATGAATTGACTCCAGTGAATTTAATCAATGCTCCTAAAGAGCAGGCGCCAGTTCGCACTTCTAAGCTGGACGATTATCGTGTTGAAATCCGCAGACCCGGAAAGAGGATTTAATTGAATATCAGGGATTTTAGCTCTCAGTTTACGGTTTATGTGTTTACTACGGACGTAGATCAGGGTGCGTCGGTGAAAGTTTACCTTTCGCAGGCGGGCTATGATGCTTATTTTATTCAAGACCCTGAGCAACTTGAACAACGCTTGAAAGAAAATCCGCCTCATATCCTGTTGTTTTCCACGGCAGCCTTAGGTGGCGCACTGAGCGACTTTGTAACTCACGTACAAAAAATCAACGACGAAATTCGCTTTATTGCCATCTCTTCGTTGGGACAATTTGATATTTTATCTCAGTACAACGTGTTTGGTTTAGTTGATGTTGTTTCTGAGGAAGCAGTCTCTCTTGAATTGCGCAGTGTTTGGGCTGTGGATCGTGCTTGCGAAAAAATCTATCTCACTTATCAGAATGAGCAGCTTTATGATGATTTGAATAAAGCCAAGGAACAAATGGCTGAAGCTCAATCTTCCGCTGTGACCATCATGGCACAGCGACAAGAGGCCGAAGCCGCAGTGGCGGCGACGGTGACGGTGGCTTCAGTGGCGATGCGTATTGCTGACTATAAGTCGGCACAAAGCAAAGAAGACATGATTCAAAGATTTTTGAATAATATCGCAGGTTCGATGTGTCTGTTCTTTAAGTTTTTACCATCCGTCCGATCTTTTGTGGCGACTCATGGAAATGGGATTGACGGAGCGCAGATCCAGGGTGTGGGTTGTCAGCTTGAATCTACGGATATGAAAGATTTGAATTCGCAATTGGCGCTGGGGCTGATTCCACAACGCTTTTCTTCCATGTTGGTCGAGGCTTTTCATTTTAATCCACCGAAGGCATTGCCTTTATACGCGCATAATAATCTGGAAGGATTGTTTGTGTATTCGGGAAGTCTGGAGAACAAGGCGGCTGTTCAGCTGTCGGAAGAATTTGGCCTGTTTAATCTTTGCTACTCACATTTGGTTTTGGAAAAAAAGGTGGACTCTCTGGAAGTCCAAGATTTTGTTACCGAACTCTATAACAGAAATTACTATGCTAAGATTCTGGAGGACGAAGTTTCTCGGGCTCGTCGCTTGAAGCAGCCTCTTTCTGTGGTGAAGATTTCTATGGATGATCTATATGAGATTGAGTCATCTTTGGGTGAAGCCGTGAAGGATGAATTGCTCAGGTCTCTTGCAAACGTGGTTGTTAAGACCAGTCGAACGAACGACATCAGTTGTCGAACTTCTGCGAATGAGATGGCGATGATTTTACCTCATTGTTCAAAGAAAGGTGCAGCCCTTCGGGCCGAGAGATTGCGTCGCATCGTTGAGGGAACTTCTTTCCTAGATAACGGAATGAAGATATCCATCAGCCTTGGAATCAGTGAATATCCGTCGCTCTGTGATTCGGCTAAAACCCTAGACGAATCAGCTTCCAAGGCCCTGATGCATATTGCTGACAAAGGCGGAAATAAAATTTGTTTGTACAAGGCACCTGAAAGTCACCAACCTGAATTTGAAGTGCCGGCTGAATAGAGATCAAATTGATGGAAATGTTTCGAAGAACCTATGCGGAAATAAATCTTGATAACCTAGCCCACAATATTCGTGTGCTTTTGAAAGCATTCCCGCAGCGGTTTGTTTGTCCTATGATTAAAGCCAACGCCTATGGCCATGGAGACGTGCATCTGGCTCATTACCTAGAGCATTTAGGCATTCAGCAATTTGGTGTGTGCCTGATTGAAGAAGGTCTTTTACTTCGTAAGTCTGGTGTGAAAGCAGATATTTTGGTTTTCCGCGGGTTTGATCGCGAGGGTGCTGAGCGTATCGTTCAATACAACATGACTCCCATCGTAAGCAGCTGGGAACACATTGATCATCTTGAGGCGGTTACCACGGGGCCTATCACGATTCATTTGAAATTCGATACCGGCATGAATCGTTTGGGTTTCCGTTTTGATGAAGCGCAAAAGCTTTTCGATCGGTTGTGGCAGAACAAGAAGATCAGAGTTAAGGCGTTGGTCACTCATTTGTATAACGGTGAAGATGCGCTCGATCCTGAAGGCTTAAGCGCTCGGCAGTTACATATGCTGAATCAAGTTTATCATGTCTTCAAACCGTTTAATATCTTCTGTCATTCTTTAAGTTCTGCGGGAATTTTGAATTTGATGCAGCTGCAGCAGGAAGGAAAAGCTTCCAAGGACCATCCGTTGCTATTGCAAGAATGGGGTATGCGTCCAGGGCTTATGATTTATGGATATAATCCATTGGTTGATCGTAAGCAGTGTGAACTAAAACCAGTTATGAGTCTTAAATCTATTGCGGGTTCTTTCCGTCATCTGCGTGCGGGGGAAACTGTTTCTTATGGCGGAACTTGGCGTGCGCCTAAAGATTCCACTATCGCGGTAGTGCCGATTGGATACGCGGACGGATATCATCGTATTTTGTCTAATCAGTCTTGTGCTTTATTTAACGGTCACCGGGTACCTTTGGTGGGGAACATCTGCATGGATTATTTGATGTTGGATGTGACGGAAGCTGTGGCGGGGCAGGACATTCAGAAATTGAAAGACAAGGAAGTTATTTTGTTTGGTACGGCGGAAAATGGTGATTTTTTGTCGGCCGAGGAGCTTGCCAGAAAGTCTGAAACAATTACTTGGGAAATGCTTACGAGTGTTGGTGAGCGTGTTCCTCGTATTTATGTTGGCAGTGACGCAGACTTCATCAATGAAAGATTTGGGGAATAGATGACTTCGACAAGTGTCGCTCAGAAGGCAGCAAGTTTTGTATCATGGGTTGGATCATTGGTGATTGATACGATCACTCATTTGATCAGCGAAACCGGCAAGATCGTTATTTTTTTCAATGAAAGTATCAGGCTTGTTTTTGCGAAACCGTCACGTTTCACTGAAATTATTAAGCACATGGAGTTTATCGGCAATCAGTCGGTCGGGATTATTTCTTTGACTGGCGTATTTACGGGACTGGCTCTGTCGTTCCAAATTTATCTTGGCTTCAAGATGTTCAACGCTGTGAATATGGTGGGGCCCGTTGTCGCCTTGGGGATCACTCGCGAGCTAGGTCCAGTGTTGACAGGGTTGATCGTGGCGGCTCGTGCCGGAGGCGCGATGGCAGCACGATTAGGAACAATGCGTGTGAATGAACAAATCGATGCTTTGGATGTGATGGGTGTCAATACGAAACAGTATTTGATTGCCCCACGTTTGGTGGCGGCGTTTATCTGCATGCCTTTGTTGACAGCGGTCTTCGACTTTGTGGCGATGATTGGTAGTTGGTTCTTGTGTGTAAAGCTTGTTCAGTTGGATGAAGCGGTCTTCTGGCAAAAAATCAATGATTTGATCGAAGTGAAACATATTAACGAGGGTCTTTTTAAGGGCGCGGTATTCGGTCTCTTCTTTGCGGTTATTTGCACTTATCGTGGATTCAATACCACCGGTGGTGCGAAGGGTGTCGGTGAGGCCACGAATCAAGGTGTCGTGCAAAGCATGGTCATGATTATTATTATGGATTATTTCCTCACGAATCTTATTCGTGTGTACTACAATCTTGCGGGGATTTCCTAATGGCCAGCGAATCAGCAGTTGTAATTCGTGACTTAACAAAGTCCTTCGACGGTAAAGACTTTGTATTAAAAGGTATCAATCTTGAAATTCCCAAGGGGAGTTTGACG
Organism: Bacillota bacterium; assembly: GCA_050257115.1. GTDB lineage: Bacteria > Bdellovibrionota > Bdellovibrionia > Bdellovibrionales > Bdellovibrionaceae > Bdellovibrio. The sequence continues at coordinate 3,129 of JBLMWG010000084.1, read as the reverse complement.
GCGATTATTGGATTTTCCGGAACCGGAAAAAGCGTCATGCTTAAGCACTTGTTGGGACTTTTTAAACCTACTTCAGGATATATCGAAGTTTTGGGGACCGACTTATCTTCATTAAACGAAGATGAACTCACCAAGTTTCGTTGTAAGTTTGGAGTGCTTTTTCAATCAGCCGCCTTATTTGACGATATGACTGTTTTGGAAAATGTTTGTTTTCCTCTATTCGAACATCGTCGAGATTTGAAAGAAGTTCAGGTCCTTCGTATTGCGGAAGAAAAGCTCCAGCAAGTTGGTTTGGACCCAAAACATTATGGCAAACTTCCAAGCCAAATTTCCGGCGGGATGCAGAAGCGTACAGGTCTGGCTCGAGCTCTCGCCCTAGATCCAGAAATCCTTATCTATGATGAGCCTACCACGGGTTTAGATCCCATTCTGACGGAAATGGTGGATAATTTGATTCTGAGTACGCACAAAATGAGAGCAGGAAATACGACGTCTATTATGGTTTCGCATGATTTGTCCGCTGCATTTAGGATTGCGGATCATATTGCGATGTTGGATAGTGGCAGGGTTTTACTTTTTGGTACTCCAGAGGACTTCTTTAATACCGATATAGAGTTGGTTAAGAGGTTCGTGAATAAAGGGATGAAGCATCAATGAATTGGCTCCGAGCTGCTGAGTTTAAAGTAGGTCTTTTAGTGATCGTCGTAGGATCGCTGATTGCCGTTATGTCTATGAGAGTCAGTGATGATCCCTCCTATTTAGGTCGTTCAAAAAAAGCATGGTTTTTACTTCCAAATGCCGGGGGCTTGGTTAAGAACTCTGCCGTTCGTTCGGCCGGTATTCCTGTCGGTGTGATTAAAGATATCCGTTTACAGGATGGTCAGGCCCGAATCGATATCACTGTTAAATCTGACGTTCCTTTAACAACTTCCGCTTCAATTGAAATCAAGGCTCAAGGTATCTTGGGTGACTCCCATGTTGAGGTTTACCCAGGTTCACCGACAGATGCTCCACTGGCTGATGATGCTCAAATTATGAACATCAAGGCCGGTAGCTCCATGGAGAATCTGATGGCTCAGGTCGGGGATGTTGCGGCTTCTTTGAAAGTTGTTGCGAAGAATCTGGAAGAGGCGACAACAGAAGATGGAACGCGCAAACACATCTTGGGTCGTATTGTTAAAAATGTTGAAACAATCACTCAGGACTTGGCTCAAGTTACAGCGCAAAATAAAGACAAAATTGGCGACATCGTGGATGAAGTTCACGACATCACGTCATCTCTTCGTGAGGTGATGAGCGACAATTCAGACACCGGCCTTAAAAAGACATGGAGTCGTCTAGCGGCCACGATGAAAAACCTGGATGAAATCACTGCTAAGATCAACCGCGGTGAGGGGACTATCGGTAAACTTATCAGTGATGAAACAACAGCTGAAAAAGTTGAATCCGCAATTGATGGCGTTAATGACCTTGTTTCCACAGCCAGCCGTATCGAGACAGCCTTTGATTTAAAGTCAGAATATCTGGGCGAGGTTGGTAACTGGAAATCGACTATTGGTGTGAAGATTCAACCGGGTCTTGATCGCTACTACTATTTGGCCGTGGTCGACGATCCAGCAGGGGTTGTCGAGTCAACGCGTACTCAAGTTACTGGCTCTGGTGGTGGTTCCCCCGCCGATTACACGGAAAAGAAAACGTACCAAAACAAACTTAAATTCACTTTGTTATTCGCGAAGAATTTCTGGGATCTCACTCTTAAAGGGGGTGTGATTGAAAATGGTGGCGGTTTTGGATTGGATTACTATTTTTTCCGTCGAAAACTTAAGGCAACCGTGGAAGCATTTGACTTCACCAGAACCAACGTGCGTGGATCATTGTCGTATTATTTCTATCGCGGACTTTATATTGATGCCGGTATCAATGATTCTCTGAATAAAAATGACGCTCGTTCTGGCTTCGTGGGCGCTGGTCTTTATCTTACCAATGATGACTTGAAGCTGCTCTTGACGAGAGGACTCTAGAATATGGCTGCTGAGATTGCCGGGGGTTCGGAAAAGAACTGGCTTGTAAAGTCCTCCACGAGGATTTTAGGCCCGTTCAATCTGAACGAAGTGACGGCAATGCTCAAAAGCAAGCAGATCTCAATCATCGATGAGATCCGTTTACCTGAAGGTCGTTGGAGCTATATCCGCGAAAAGCAAATGTTCTTGGATATTGTGAAAAACATCCGCGAAGAGCAAGAAGACTCCTTTTCAGAAAAAACGATGACTCAGTCTTTGGCTCAGCACACGTTCACTAAAACCGATACACCAGTTTTACCTGATGATTTAACTCCGACTCCAACTCCCACTCAATCACAGTTTAAAGATGTTACCTCAAGTGCGGAAAGGCCGATTTCTCGCTCGGGGACTTCGACAACGGCTCGGGCTTATGGTACGGCCGGGGACAAGCGAATTCAGGATCAAATCCGTAAGCGTTCAACGATTCTTCGTTGGGGCTTGTTGGGTCTTGCCGCTTTATCCGTCGTGGGGATCGTTTTTGCTTTGAATGTAAAAGATAAACGCAACAATCTGGGCTATGAAGAATTATTGAACCGAGCAATTCGCTATAAAAGCCTGGGCTTGTATGACAAGTCTCTGGTGGCTTACAAAAAAGCAGTTGCTATCAAGGAGCCGGATCTTGATTCACAAATTCAGCTCGCTCCTGTTTTGATTTCCGAAGATCGCCAAAGTTTGATGGGACGCCGTATTTTGGAACGTGCCATTCTTAAAGAAGGCAGCACACGTGCGGAACTTGTCGATGCCTATTTGGGAATTGCGATATCCTATATGATGGATGGCGATTTGAAGGAAGCTGAGAACATGCTACAAAAGGCCATCGGGCATGAGCCATTCAATCTCTCGGCCCTTTTGAATTTAGCTATCGTGCAAATGAAAAAAGGCAACTATGGGGAGGCGATGCGTGAGTTTGAAAACATCTTTCGCAAAGACCCAACCTCTGTTTTGGCCTTGTTTGGCCGTGCGATGTCGGCAATGGAATACTCTAAAGTTTCAGGTGATCGAACATTTTTGAAACCTTTGATCAATGACCTGAAATTAACGATCAGTCGAAGCAACTATCTGCGCCAGG
>JBLMWG010000083.1:0-26866 GCA_050257115.1 Bacillota bacterium | reverse complement strand
GAAGAGCGCATAACTGTCTCAGCTGGATTAACACACACCACACTCTGAGGGGCCATCTAATAAAGTTTTAGTTGCTCACCGACGAGTTTTTTAAGCTCCTTAACGTGGCCCATGTACTCTTCAAGATCCAGACGGTCGTCTTCACGAATGTGAGCACTTGGGGAGTTGTATTGGGTCAACTCAATGACATCGGCATGGGAAGAGATTTCAGAAAACCCTTCATCTTCAAGAGTCGTCATCAAGACATCCAGATCATGGGCCTCATCGCCCTCTGGAAACTCAAGTTCACGCAGGGTCAAAAGGGATTTTAGATAAAGTTCACAGGCCTGAGCCAGATTGTAGCCAACGACATCGTGTTGAGTTTCATCATTGATATTTTTTTGTGCAATGGCGATATTATCTTCCGCCTTCAGGATCATAGATTTGGCTGTGGATACGCTCATAGGAACCCCTTATTAAAGTTATTTGAAAACTTTAGCCTGAAGTTGAGGGGTTTCAAAATAAAAAAGCCACATTCTTTTGAATGTGGCTTTTTCGTTTGTCTACACTCCGATATTATCGGAGTCGTTTCGCCACATAGCTATGTTGATAGCGGTGTGGTGTGTAAAAGCTATGCTAATTACTTAGCAGCTTTCAAATGACGATCGATGATGTCTTTGAATTCAGAGAACGGATACGCACCACGAAGAGATACGCCGTTGATCAAGAAGCCTGGAGTTCCAGAGAAGTTGAATTTCTTAGCTTCTTCCATGTCTGCTTCGATAGTTTTAGTGATTTTTTCGTCTTTAAGGTCTTTTTCAAGACGTTTCGTGTCTGCGCCCACTTTTTTAGCAACTTCTTTCAAGAAGGCTTCTTTTTTAGAACGAAGGTCACCTTGGTTTTCGAATACCATGTTGTAGAACTTTTCAGCTTTAGCATGGTCTTGCATAGCGATTGCTTCGAAGTAGCGTGCTGCAGGCATTGCCATAGGGTGGAAGTCCAAAGGTAAATGCTTGTAGAATACGCGTACGTCTTTAGGGTAAGCTTTCATCACTTCATCAATAGTTGCGTGACCCTTAGAGCAGTATGGGCATTCAAAGTCAGAGTATTCAACGATTGTGATTTTAGCGTCTTTAGGACCGAAGAATACGCGGCTCTCGTCGATAGCTGGTTTCAAAGGATTTGCGAATTCTTCGTCACGCTTTTTGCCTTCTTCAGCCATTGCTTTTTCTTGCGCTTTTTTCTGAGCGTTTTGAGCTGCTTTATTTACAACTTCAATGAATTGCTCAGGATCTTTTTCGATCGCTGTGAAAACGATGCTTGGATCTTTTTCTACCGCATCTTTAAGTTGTTTTGCAGACGGAGCACAGTTCACAAGGGAAAGTGCCAATGCCGTGATTGTTGCCAGTTTAATTGCTTTCAATGTAGCCTCCATAAAGGAAATTTAATTTGTTGAATCTCAAAAGCCTTCACATTGTGCCACCATAATTTGGCCTCCTTCAACCAAAAAATCCCCGCCCTTGGTCTAGCAACCCTGTTTCTCCTACGTTGCTGCGTCGGCGGCGTACTTTTAGCACCCCGTTCTCCTTGTGCCTTGTGTAAACAGGCTTGCGGAACCAAGGTTTTTGGCAGGGGAGAGTTGGATTTCGAAGGGTTTGGACTTGCTTGGTTTTTGTATGTCTTTAGACTGTAGATAATGAAAACAACAAATTTTATTCTTGCAACATTGGTGTCAGCAGTTTGTCTTAACGCACAAGCTGGTCTGCTGTTTAACTATTCACAATTGGCGACTAAAGATCTTGATGAGATGAATCAATTGGTCAACGACAAGATTAAAGAGTCAAAGAAGGCCTATTCGGGTAAAAATGTGCCTCTTAAAGAGGCGCTGCAGGCAGTTTACTCGCGCCCTAACGACGACGATATGATCGATAAAATTGCAGCACCTTTACGAACAAATTTAGATGAGATCGATGCATGGGAAAAAACTGTCAGTCAATTAACTGACGAAGCGGTTAACGCCCTTAAACATACGAAACCATTCAAGCCCGTTGTTCAAGTCACCTATGCGGTGTTTTTGGAAAACCTTATGTCTGAAATCAAACCTTATCTAAAAAAAGACGGTTTTGAGAGGAAGATTGTTGAAAGAATCCGTGATGCAAAGATTGAGATCACGAAAGAAGCAAAGAACGAACGCAGTATTCGGATGATGAAAGGCACAGAATCGCCATCTGAACTTGCTGATAAAATCCTTAAAGATCTCGCAAATCAAAAGACAGAATCGACTGAAAAGTCGGCAGAAAAGTCCACTTCCGAGCAATAATTTCCCTCGACCCGACTGGCCTCTGGTACCTTCTGACCAGTGGCCAGCGTCAAACGATAGATCTCCTCAAGTAACGAAAAATCGCCTCAAATTGACTCAAGTTCTTACGAACTCCTACCGATAGAAACAACAGGAAGGGCAGGATGCCCAAATGCAGTATTAGGAGGATTCAATGTTTCTTCAAGGCGATTTGCAAATCATGTTTGATGCTCTTTACTCCGTGGGCGCGATTGATCCAGTTTTGAAGTTGGATTGGTCTGAAGTCACAAAAGAGATGATGGCGAACCCCCATCTGCTGAGTGAAGCATTCCAAAACATTAATGGCTGCCGTGGAAACAAAGACCTTTTGATTCAGAAGCTACACATGATGGATCAAAGATCTGTGAGTTATATCGCTATGGAGGTCGCTCGTGAGTTTTGTGAATTCCAAGATCGCAAAGAATTGCACTAGTTTGCTGATTGCGCTGCTTTTCACCAGTGTTGCCCATGCTTGGGAAGTCGATTTTTCGCGTCGCCAAGTCGATTTCAATAAAGTAAATAACGAAGATCGCTTGCCGGCGAGTATTCAGGAAGATCAGTCTGTTAGTATTCTGAGCAAAGTTTTCGACTCTGTCGAGCCAACTCAAGATATTGTGATTATGAATACTGAAAAAGGCTTCGTACCAGATACCCTCCGTTTAAAAAAAGGTAGTAACTACCGCATCCACGTTGTGAACGTGAATGGTAAAGAGAAAAATGTCAGCTTTGTGCTGGACGCTTTCTCCGAGCACCACAATACCGTTTTTGGTGAAGAAAAAACTTTCAGCGTGATGCCGAAAACGGATGGTGTGTTTTCGTATCAATGTCCTGAGACTGCGGTACAAGGTAAAATTATAATTTATTCAGATGCAACAGCATCTGGAGGCAGAAAGCCTGCTTCCAACTAAGTTGGTTATTATTTAAGGAAGACACCTATGTCCGATAAATCGAACGTATTCAAACAGACCATTCAGCAAAATCTCGGTCCTGTTGCGAAATACCTTGATGACAAGGGTGTCTCTGAAATTCTTGTCAACGGTGCAAGCGAAATCTTTGTTGAACGTAAGGGGAAGTTAGAAAGAGTTCCGGACGTTTTTCCCTCTGAAGATGACCTGCGTGCCGCCGTCAATTCCATTGCGCAAAGTGTGGGGCGTCGTATTGATGATGAAAACCCTCGTCTGGATGCGCGGTTGCCAGATGGTTCGCGTATCGCGGCAGTTATTCCCCCGATGTCACGCAAGGGAACGACTCTGAGTATTCGTAAGTTTACGAATACTAAAATCACCTTTTCAGATTATATCAAAATGGGCACGATCTCTGAAGATGGTGCGCGCTTTTTGGATGTGGCGATGTTCCTGGGTAAAAATATTATTGTCAGTGGTGGTACCGGTTCCGGTAAGACAACGTTGTTGTCTTTGTTATGCTCTCGTATCCCCAAAGGTCAGCGTGTGTTGGTCATCGAGGACTCTTCTGAGTTGCAAGTCGATTACGAACACTTGGTGATGTTTGAAACGCGCATGGCTGATGCCCAAGGCAAAGGCGAAGTGTCGATTAAAGATCTGGTGAAAAGTGCTTTGCGTTTGCGTCCGGATCGCATCATCGTCGGGGAGGTTCGTTCCGGCGAAGCTCTCGAATTGTTGAATGCGATGAACACGGGTCACAAAGGTTGTATGGGCACGGTGCATGCGAATTCTCCGGAGGACGCGATTGTTCGCTTGGAAGCTTTAGCTCAAGGCGGAGATTCAAAAATTAGTGAGCGAGCTCTTCGTCAGCAAGTTTCTTCTGCAATTGATTTAATTGTACAGATTTCTCGTTATGGAGATGGTTCCCGTCGTATCGGAGCGATCAGCGAAGTTCGTGGCTTTTTGCCAGATGGATCCTACAATGTCGTACCTATTTTTGAGTTAGGGCGTCTTACGCGCCGTCCCGATGGGACACTCGAGGGTAAGCTTGAAGCTACTGGTAACATCCCCTCATTTATGGAAGAAATTATCGACAATAAGTTACCGTTCCCTAAAACTAAATTCCAAAAAGCGGCTTGAGATCATATCTCACCCTGCGTCATTGAGTTTGAGTATAATATAGTTATTTCAATGGCTTTGCTTTTACGCTAAGACAAATTCGTGCACTTTAGTTGTAAGATTTCTAACGCAGTTTTGACGGTTTTGGAGGAGCAGGGGGAAGACCTCGGGCCTCTTTATGAGCAGATTCATCTGCCCGCGGAATTTTTGCGCGACTCTTCTTACTGGATTTCTGCTCCTGATATGGAGCAATTTTTGGAAATGGCACTGCGACTTCCGTTAAAACGGGACTGCGATGTTCTGACTCGGGCGGGTCATAACGGACCAGAACTGCGTGCTTGGGGTGTGCTTGATAGCGTTTTGCGCATGATGCCTCGGCCGCAAGAAATCTTTAATCAGCCTGAACAGTTCTTGTCGTACTTCATTTCTCCAAAGCCACCGATTGAAAACCTCCGTCGTGATGAGGTCAGCATCTCTTTTGATCTGCCACTGCCAGCGGAGCAATATCCTCTTGTGACCACGTACCTAAAGGCGGCTTTCGAGTCGTTGCCGGTTTATGTGGGTCAGCCTCTGGCGATGTGTGAGTGGTCGGGTATTACTTTGAAACTGAACTGGGCGACTCAGCAGAAGTCAATCTTCAGTGAAAACGTTGGTCACCAGGTCAGTCCAGATTTATTTCAAAGTTTGCTGAATGATTTGCAGAAGACTCAGCGTGAACGAGAAGATCTACAGAAGTACGTTGGTGATTTAGAAGAGAAGATTCGTAACTATGAAAAGCAAAAACTGGCGGCATCTGCGAATGTAGAAGTTGAGGCACAGGCTTCAGTTAAAGGTTCTTTGCTTCCTCATGAAGGTTCGTTGTCACATTTGAACTTTGACTCAGAATCTCCTGCGTATGCTTTGAATCAAAACTTGGCGCGCATGCATGACTACATGGTTCGCGCCCAGCAGTTGATCACTATGCTGGCTGCCCAAGGTAAAACAAATCCTGCGGTGAAAGAGGCCATGAGACGTGTGGATTGGGAATTTGTGAAGACGGAATACCCGCGTACGGTCTTTAATAGCATGGAGCTTGTTAAGAAAATAAATCAAAAGAACTCCGACAAGGAAGGAACTCATCATGTCTGAAATCATCAGCGTCGTCGCCCGTGAAATCCTGGATAGCCGTGGTAATCCAACAGTTGAAGTTGAAGTCACAACCGCAGAAGGCAACATCGGTCGTGCCGCTGTTCCATCTGGTGCATCCACTGGGGCCCATGAAGCTTGTGAGCTTCGTGATGGCGATAAAAATCGCTATTTGGGTAAAGGTGTTTTTAAAGCCGTAGACAATGTTCGCGAAAAAATCGCTCCGGAGATCTTAGGTCTTCAAGTGACTGAGCAAGTCTATCTCGATAAAGTTTTGCGCGAAATTGATGGCACTGAAAATAAATCTAACTTGGGTGCGAACGCGATCTTGGGTGTTTCTTTGGCCGCAGCCAAAGCTGCTTCTTTGGATGTAAACCTTCCCCTTTATCGTTACATTGGTGGTTCTCAAGCTTGCCGCCTACCAGTTCCGTTGATGAATGTATTGAACGGTGGCGCGCATGCGAACAACGGCCTTGATATTCAAGAATTCATGATCGTTCCAACGGTGAACAATTCTTACGCGGAATCTTTGCGCGCGGGTGCAGAAATCTTCCACGCCCTTAAAAAAATCTTGGGTAAAAAAGGTTTGTCGACGGCAGTGGGTGATGAAGGTGGCTTCGCTCCTAAATTGTCTGGCAACCAAGAGGCTTTGGACTTGATCATGAATGCGATTGTTGATGCGGGTTATGATCCAGGTCAAAATGTATTCTTGGGCTTGGATGTCGCTGCAACAGAAATGTATAAAGACGGCAAATATCAATTCGACGGCGAATTGATCTCTCCGGCGGACCTTCTTGGTGTCTATAAAAAATGGGCGGAAAAATATCCATTGATCACAATCGAAGATGGCTTCGCTGAAGACGACTGGGATTCATGGGTAAAATGTACTTCTGAAATGGGCTCAACAATGCAATTGGTTGGTGACGACTTATTCGTGACCAACCCAAAGCGTTTGCGCATGGGTCTAGAGAAAAAAGCAGCGAATGCATTGCTAGTAAAAGTAAACCAAATCGGTACTTTGACTGAAACATTCGAAGCTGTGAACTTGGCTCAAAGAAACAAATACAAAACGGTGATGTCTCATCGCTCTGGTGAAACTGAAGACACCTTCATCGCAGACCTTGCGGTTGCATTGAACTGCCACCAAATCAAAACAGGCAGCTTGTGCCGTTCTGAACGTATCGCGAAGTACAACCAACTTCTTCGTATTGAAGAAGACTTGGGTGGGATGGGCGTATACTGGGATAAGGCAGCATTTAGATAGGTGCACACCTATTTATCGGTATAGTGTTTATGAAATGCCGCCCTTGATGGGCGGCATTTCTTTTTGTTGGGGGTTGCATCCTTTATGATTTTTCTCGTCACATCGTAATAGAAAATCGTTGGTGCAGCTGATACGTTATGGGCTCTCAATGAGTTGAGTACTACTCTTGTGGGGGAGTTTAAAAATTTCTTGAAGTGCATCAAATGCTGGTTCTGATAAAAAGTGATTAGTACTTTTAGAGATCGCCCTTTCAATGTGACTGGAAATCGGTTCGAGTTCCATGGATGTGCCTGAGAACAACCATGCGCCGACAGCATTTTTTTTTAGAAGAAGCACGGCCTTCGAGGATGACTCATTGGTTGCTAAAATTTCTGTGCCGGTATAGCGAATCCCAACTTGTAAGGGTTGATTCCTTTTGTCATTAGTGACGCCTAACAATTTTCGTAAAAATAAAAGTGAATTGTAAATCTCAATCTGGCTGAAGCTCTCCATAGGTCCTCCAAATTGGGAGTATGAAATCTTCGTGCGAACCTTAAGTTCTACTAAGGCTTCAACCGCACAGAAGAGGTCCTAGTTTCGGAACTTTAAATCACCATGGGTCAGCGTGTGGCTGTCGATCTGGACTACCCAGTCCGCAGTCTCCTGCCTAAACTGATCCTATGTCTTACAATAAATTTGCTCTTGGTCTTCGTCGTTTTTTAAATCACCCGGGTCGGGTGATGACGGTCTGTCTTTTGGTGTTTGCAGTTTCGATCGTTTTGAACGGCAATCTTTGGAGACTTTGGGGGCTTCATCGCGACTTCGATCGTATCGGGGAGGAGATTTCCCAGACCAAGACAAGCATTCGTGATTTACAAGTCCAACTCAAACAAGCCAAAGATCCAGCCTTTATTGAACGCCAGGCCCGTGATAAATTAGATTTGGCTGGCGAACATGACCTTGTCTTTGTTTTCCCTGAACAATAGATTAACGCTGTTCGTTATTTGGTGTCTGTAGGGTATAATACAACTAGTATTCTGACTCTAAACGTAGGTTACTTTTAGAGTGAATTTAGGGGTTTATAGTTATGCTCGAAAATTATTCTTTAGAATGGAATCGTGAAAGTTTGCGTGCACTTCGCCTTCGTCTCGGCTGGAGCAGATCGGATATGGCTCGCCGACTTCACTGTGAATTAACGGACATCGAAACTTGGGAAGAGGGCGGCGCTCAGTTTGAAGTCCGGGTAAAGGGAGAGCTGGAATTGCTCTACCGACAGGCTCAAGAGTGCAGTGATGAAGTCCGTTACACACCTGCATGCGAAAACGAATGCGATAAAAAGGCTCTTGATCAAATTGATTTTTCTCGCGTCAAAGCAGATCTCGAATAAGCGATTCATCGACATGAAAACTCTCTCGTAGTAGAACTTTTTGGTTCACCGAGGGAGTTTGCATGAAGAAAATATACCTAATCGACGTCAGCTCAATGTTCTTTCGCGCGTTCTATGCCGTTCGCCAATTGACGTCTCCTTCCGGTCTGCCGGTCAATGCCATTTATGGCTTTCTTTCAATGATCACAAAGCTACAAAAGGATGAAAAACCTGAATACATGGTTTTTTGTTATGATCGTAAGGAACCCTCTTTCCGTCACGAAATGTATGATGAATACAAAGCACATCGCACGGAAATGCCTGAAGATTTGGCCAAACAAATTCCTTACATCAAACAACTCGCAGATCTTTTGGGAATTCCTGCGATGGAAGTTCCAAGTTATGAAGCCGACGACATTATTGGTACTTTGACTAAAGAAGGTCGCAAACACGGCATGGAAGTTATCATTGTCAGTGGTGATAAAGACTTCGGTCAGCTGATTCAAGATCACGTCGTTTTGTACGACACCATGAAAGATCACAAATATAACTCTCAAGGTGTCTTTGAAAAATGGGGAGTTCGTCCCGACCAATTTATCGACTATTTGTCAATCGTGGGCGATACGTCAGATAATATCCCTGGTGTTAAAGGGATTGGTGAAAAGGGTGCAATCAAACTTTTAGAACAGTTTAAATCTCTCGAAGACATCTATGAGAATATCGACAAGGTTGAAAGTAAAAGCGTTCGTGAAAAATTGATCGCCGCCAAAGAGATGGCATTGCTTTCAAAAAAATTAGTGACTATCGCTTGCGATATTCCCATGGATCATGAACTAGAGCATTACAAAATGCGTCCGCGTAAAGACGAAGAGCTTCGTGCTTTCTTGCGTGAGATGAACTTTAAAACCTTCGAAAAAAATCTCTTCGGTGAGGCAGCTCCAACAACTCCTTCTACGAGTAGTGCTGGTTTTTCAGCTGAAGCCGGTAAGGCGTATTATGCGGAAGCAGCGAAACCTTCGGCGGCTCCCGTTGCGGCTGAAGCTCCGATCATGGCTCATCATACAACGAAGGAATTTGTTGAAAAAACTATGTCCACACGTGAACTGACCGAAGTATTAGCTGAAAGTCAAACATTGTGGGCGTTCCAAGATGTGCGTGGTTTCTTTATTGGCACGGATAAAGAGGCCATCTTAGTCTCTGACCCTGAGTTTTTGGGTAAATTGACTGACACCTTTAAAATCCAATGGCGTGGTTTTAACTTGAAAGAATACTGGCACCATATTGGAGCAAAACAACCGATAGCGGCCTGGGACTCTATGCTTGCGGCTTACGTTTTGAAGGCGGCTGATAGTTCTGATTTTGCGAAGATGTATGAAAAGCATATGGGTGAAGCCTTGCCAGATTTGGCGACGCCCTCTCAGTTATTAAATGCCCAGATTCATTTTGCAAAGACTTTGGAAAAGAAGCTCCATGAAGTTCATGGTGAAAAAGTTTATCAGGAACTTGAGTTGCCTCTGACTCGTGTACTGCTATCGATGGAAAACTATGGTGTGCGCATTGATAAGGACCTTCTTGCGCATCAAAGCAAGGAAATGGCTGCAGAGATTTCTTCTTTGGAGAAGCAGATCTACGACGTAGCCGGAGGCGATCCTTTCAATATCGGAAGCCCGAAACAATTGGGCGTGGTTTTGTTTGAAAAAATGGGATTGCCGGCGGGAAAGAAAACTAAAACAGGATACTCCACTGACAATGAAGTTTTAGAAGGTTTGGATCATCCTATTGCTAAGTTGATTTTGCAATGGCGTGAACTTTCAAAGCTTAAGTCCACTTATGTTGATGCCTTGCCCACAATGATCAACGAAAAAGACGGACGTGTGCATACAAGCTTTAACCAAGCTTTGACGACAACGGGGCGGTTGTCTAGCACTCAACCCAATTTGCAGAATATCCCAATTCGTACAAAGCGTGGTCAGATGGTTCGTAAAGCCTTCATTGCAAATCCACGGATGAAGTTGCTTTCTGCCGATTACTCGCAAATTGAACTACGTATTTTGGCTCATATCTCTGAAGATCCGAACTTGTGCAAGGCCTTTGCAGAAGATCTCGATATCCATGCGGCAACAGCCTCAGAGATTTTCAATATTCCATTAAAGGATGTCACTGCAGATCATCGTCGTACCGCGAAAGCTGTTAACTTCGGTATCGCCTATGGGCAGGGTGCATTTGGTTTGGCGGAAAGCCTTGGAATCTCCAGAACTGAGGGTAAAGACATCATTGATCGTTACTTTACACGCTTTAAAAATGTTCGAGATTATATCGAAGGCACTATTAAAATAGCCCATGAAAAAGGTTACGTTGAAACCCTCTTTGGTCGTCGTCGTTACATTGATGAGCTTCAATCTAAAAACGTGATGCTTAAGAAATTTGGTGAACGTGCCGCGATCAATGCGCCGATTCAAGGAACTGCTAGCGACCTTGTTAAAAAAGCTATGATCGAAGTTTACGATAAGATCTCTGCTCGTATGCTCCTTCAAGTGCATGACGAATTGATCTTTGAAGATTTTGAGGAAAACTTGGCCAAAGCGACTCCGCAAATTATTGAGATCATGCAGAACGTGGCGAAATTAAGAGTTCCTTTGAAAGTGAACTTCTCTATCGGGAATAATTGGGATGAAGCGCATTAGTTAAGAGATTCGTGGTTGCGCGCGGGATTTGCCGTGGGAAAACTACTGAGTTTCCCACCCAACCACGCGTCCGCCTTCGAAGTAAACTATGCGGGTTTCTTTGCGATACCCTTCGGGAGAGGTGGTAAAACGCTCATACTTCCAACGTTCATTCTTGTAGATAGGATTCCCTGAAACTTCGATAGTAAGAGGGTCTCCCCAGGATTTGCGAACATAATCTTGTGGCATACCGACGGCGATGTCTTGGGTTTCAAGGATTTCTTTCATTTCAGCTTTCGGAGCTGTTGAACGATCCCAGATGTTGTTCTTATTAATCCATTGTTGGCGACCCTCTATGCTGGGCACAGATAGAAACGCAATTTTTTCTTCGTCACCTTTGAGCCACGGCAGTACTTTTGAATACTGTTCTTTTTCTTTGCGCGAACTCAGAGTGCGTTCAAGCTCACGAGCTTTTTGGCGATTACGGATCTGTTCAAGGTCGCTTTCGTTAAGATAAGACGGATCTTTTCCAAGCTCATAAGCTGTCTGGCGGATGGATTTATCTCTCATCAAGTCACGTTGCCCCTGGTCACTATAGAGAACACCGGAAGAGCTGTAGCCACTATTCGCAGATCTTTGGAAGTTAGCGCAGCCAACTAGACTCAAACATATCACACCAACAAAGTTTAAAACTTTCATGAAGAGACTCCTGATTGGATAAGTTTATCTGAAGAGGGCTTGTTTATAAATTGTTCTTGCGACTGATTTAGTTCTTTTCTTACAATTGTCCTGGGGGATTCATTGGCTGAAAACGAAACCACGACCAAAGTACAGGATCAAACACCTGAGGGTGCACCCGAAGGGGACAATTCCGAGGAGCTTCTTTCCTTGGATAATCTGGATTCTATTTTGGCGGAAGAAGATCCCGAGTTCGCTAAATCAATCAGTGAGATTGGTCCCGACGATCCATCTTTGAGTGTTGTGATCGAGGAAGCCGATCTCGAATATCATCTTGAAGATGAAATCAAATACTGGAAGGAAAGCTCAGGGTGGCGCAAGAGGTTGGCCGTCATACTACCGTTTGTTCCAAAGATCGCCTTTAAAGTAAAATTAGCAAGATTGAATTTACGTTTGAGCATGCGCAAATTCAAAGAATCCGCACGTGAGAATATTCGTCATCTAGGCCCAAATCTTCTGTCATTGTTAAAAAATGCCGGAGCAAGTGTTGGCGGAGCTTTATCTCACGGGTTGATTGATTTTAAAGGATTTCCCTTAGCTAAGAAGCTCGCCTTTGTAGGGTTGGTTCTGATAACTGCGGCAGGCGGGGTTGTGATTTTTAAAGTGGCGACACATAAACTGATCCCGGCCTCAGAAGAGCTTTTTGTTTCAAGTTTGGAAGAGTGGGCCCAAGATAAATATTTTTATGACCCTAAGAGTGAAGTGGAGTCTTTCTATGACTCCACTCGCGCGGAACAAAATATGTTTATCATCAAAAAGATGGTTGTGAACCTGCGTCGTTCCCCGTCCTCGGGCTCCAACCCGATGGGCGCATTTGAGTTTTTTGTGGAGGGCACGGACTCAGAAGTCGTTGTGGAAATCAAAGACCGTGAGCCCGAGGTGAAGGATCTTTTCCTGCGAACGATCGGTGACATGACATTCGATCAAATATCTACAGGAGAAGGTAAACAACTTATGAACGATCGCTTGCGTAAGGAGATTAATAAAATCCTGACTAAGGGAAAAGTTCGCCGTGTTTTCATCAAAACCGCCGTCATTAAGCCTTAAAACTTTCAATATTAATATTATAGTATTTCAAACGATCATGAAGAGTGCTCTTCGGCATTCCCAAATCCAAAGCTGTACGGCGTTGATTGCCACGATTTGCCGATAAACGCTTAATAATCATTTGTGTTTCAATTTCTTTCATGACAGGCAAGTCGTTGCCAACGTTGTCATTCACAGGGGAGTTAATCAGTGTTTTGTCCAAAAGTTTTTCAACATGCTGTTCATCAATCTGCTGGCGTGGATAGATTGCTGCGGCTCTTGCGACTAGATTTTTCAATTCGCGAATGTTTCCAGGCCAAGGATGTTTTTTCAAACGCGCAATTGCATTGAAAGAGAAACGAACGCGCATCTTCTTTGCAAAACTATATAAAAGCTCATCAAAGTCTTCCATGCGAAATGCCAACGCGGGCGGCGTGATAGTTACAACATTGAGACGGAAGTACAGGTCCGCGCGGAATGTCCCTTGGCGAATTTTCTCGGGCAAACTTTGGTGAGTCGCTGCAAGAATGCGCACGTCGGTTTTGACATTGCGATCTGATCCCACTGGGCGAATTTCGCCATTTTCCAGAGCGCGAAGTAATTTTGCCTGTAAGGCATAAGATAAGTCACCGATTTCATCCAAAAACAAAGTTCCACCGCGGGCTGCTTCAAAGGCCCCTTTGCGGTCGTTGATGGCACCAGTGAAACTTCCTTTGACGTGACCAAATAGTTCAGACTCAATCAAGGTCTCGCTCAGTGCGCTGCAGTTCACACTCATGAACGTTCCATTTTTACGCAAGCTTTCTGCGTGGAGGGCTTGGGCGATAACTTCCTTACCTGTTCCAGATGGACCAAGAATCAAGACTGGAAAGTCGGTTTTAGCAACGTGATGAAGGGTTTGAAGTTCTTCGTTCCAGACTTCGTTGCGACTTTTAATTGGAAAAGCCGCAGGAGTGTCTTCAGGTTGCTGAGTGAACAGAAGTTCTTGGGAGCCGATGCGAATGATGTCGCCTTCTTGTAGAACGGCCTCCATGATGCGGGCTCCGTTAACGAAAGTCCCTTGTTGGGTGCGCAAGTCGCGGAGCAAAATGGATTCCTCCTTGCGTTCTAAGCGACAGTGGCGATCTGCCAGATTTTCATCGGCAAGTTGGATTTGGCAATTGGAGTCTTTGCCAAGAGTTAAAAAATCACTAATTAAATAGGTTTTTGGGTTGTCTCCGAAATGTTTCAGTTGAGCGGGTGTCATGAGTTCCTCTTTCTTTGCTTAAATTGTAACCAGCTCCTTCCAGCGAGGGGCTAAGGCTGATCGGTTGTTCGTTGGTCCTGTTTTCAAAAGTCTTGCCGTAGCTCAATTGGTTTTAAAGTGAATCTGACGCATTTCGGCTTTGCTGCATTATTAGGAGGGAGATTTACGTTCTGAGAATTGAGAAAAGGGCTGGGCTTTGATAGCCTAGGTTATGCCAAAACAGATTCGATTTATTAAAAGTGCCGTCGTTGAAAAAGATTATCCTGTCCACAAAAAAGCCGAAATTGCTATTGCGGGTCGGTCGAACGCCGGCAAAAGCTCTTTCATCAATGGCTTAGCCACAAATAAAATTGCTAAGGTTTCTTCCACACCTGGGAAAACACGATTACTGAATTTTTTTGATTTAGATGCCTCTTACGTCTTAGTCGACATGCCAGGGTACGGGTTTGCGGCTCGTTCTGCCGACGAAATGGAAGAGTGGCATGAAATGATCAATACCTACCTGACCAAACGTGAATCTTTAAAAGGATTGATTTTGGTGATGGATATCCGTCGCTCCTGGAGTGAAGATGAAGAATTACTTCGTCGCTTTTCTGAAGCTCGCGGTTTTCCGATCGCTATCGTGTTAACCAAAGCGGATAAGTTATCTTACAGTCAAACGTTGCAGGCGGTTGCAAAGATGAAGAAGGCGACTGGAATCAGTGCCGTTTTTGCTTCTTCAGCCTTAAAGAAAACGGGTCAAGAAGAGATCGAAGAGTATATTTTCGAAAATTGGATTAAGTCATGAAAATTGTGGGAGTGATTCCAGCACGCTTTGCTTCAACTCGCTTTCCGGGAAAACCTCTAGCGATGCTACTGGGTCGTCCCATGATTCAATGGACTATTGAAGGCTCAAAAAAATCAAAACTGCTTTCTGATCTTATCGTGGCGACCGATGATGAATTAATTAAGGCGGCAGCCGAGGCTGTCGGTGTTAAAGTTGTGATGACTGACAGCGAGTTACCTTCCGGCAGTGACCGCATCCACGCTGCTATTCAAGGCTTGGATTGTGACGTTGTCGTGAACATTCAAGGGGATGAACCTTTGGTGACGGGCGAGTTGATTGATCGCTTGGCGCAGGTGTTTGTTGATGATCCGAAGATGGATATGGCGACACTGGCTCACCCTATTTCGGAAGAAGAGCTTCAATCTTTTAACTCGGTGAAAGTTGTTTTAAATCATAAAGATGAAGCGTTATATTTTAGTCGCTTTCCAATGCCGTACTCAAGAGTTAAAGCCAGCGATATGGGGAACTATGACGGCTGTCTAAAGCATATTGGCATGTATGCCTATTCGAGAAAATTTTTAAAACAGTTTTGTGAAGCACCTCAGGCTTTGATTGAGAAAGCCGAAAGCTTGGAGCAACTCCGAGCTTTGTACTTGGGCGCCAAGATCAAAGTCGTTCGTGTTAAGGAAGCCAGCCTCGGGGTGGATACGCCTGAGGATCTGGTGAAATTGGAAAAACTCTTAAGTCAGGGGAAATAATGGCAAAGAGAAAAGTCACAACAAAAAAAGGTAAAACGGCAACCAAAAGGACCATCAAGATTTCGACGAGCAAATCTACCAAGAAAGCTCTGAAACAGAAATTTATCTTCGTTACGGGTGGGGTTGTTTCATCTATTGGTAAAGGTCTGACAGCAGCAAGCTTGGGCGCTTTGTTAGAAACTCGTGGCCATAAAGTGACTATCATGAAGTTTGATCCCTACTTGAATGTTGATCCGGGAACGATGTCCCCTTTTCAGCATGGGGAGGTCTACGTCACTGAAGATGGTGCGGAAACAGATCTGGATCTAGGTCACTACGAGCGTTTTACCTCCGCAGTCATGACTCGTTCAAACTCAGTATCTACGGGTCAAATTTATGACACGGTCATCGCTCGAGAACGTCGCGGCGATTACTTGGGTGGCACGGTTCAAGTTATTCCGCATATCACAGAAGAAATCAAAGCGCGTATCTATGAAGCGGCTCAAGGCAGTGAAGTTATCCTGGTAGAAATTGGTGGTACGGTCGGGGATATTGAATCTCAGCCATTTTTGGAAGCCATTCGCCAAATGCGTATCGATGTCGGAATGGAAAATTCTGTTTTGGTTCATGTGACCTATGTTCCTTATATCGCAGCCGCTGGAGAATTAAAGTCCAAGCCAACACAGCACTCAGTGAAAGAACTGCGCATGATTGGCTTACAACCGGATTTTTTGGTTTGCCGTAGCGAAAAACATATTGATGAGAACTTAAAAGGTAAAATCGCGCTGTTTTGCTCCGTGCAACCTGATCATGTCGTTGCTGCCCAAGACAGCCGTTTTATTTACGAAGTGCCATTGGCTTTAAATAAAGAACACCTTGATGAGTTGATTGTTGAGCGTTTGGGGTTGTCCGGTGGTAAGCCGAACCTTAAAGGCTGGCAAAATTTGGTCAATGTTCTGAGCAAGCCTGTGCATTCAGTTAAGATCGGCGTGGTCGGAAAATACGTGGAGTTGAAAGAGGCCTACAAGTCTCTGCACGAATCACTGGTCCATGGTGGGATAGCCAACAATGCCCACGTTGAAATCATATACGTGGACTCTGAAAAAGTGACGGAAAAATCCGTCCATCAGCTTTTAGGAAAAGTAGATGGGATTCTGGTTCCTGGCGGTTTCGGAACTCGTGGTGTGGAAGGTAAGATTACAGCTATCAAGTATGCCCGTGAAAAAAGAGTACCTTTCTTTGGTATTTGCTTTGGTATGCAGTTAGCCGCTATTGAATTTGCGCGCAATGTTTGTGGTATTAAAGATGCAACGAGCAGAGAGTTCCATGCCGAGAATAAGCGCAATGGAAACTTTGTTATCGATTCGATGGTTGAGCAACGAGGGGTGATTAATAAAGGCGGAACCATGCGTTTGGGGGGATTCCCTTGTGCGATTACTGCGGGAACTCGCACATCTCAAGTCTATAAGATGGCGAATATTTCTGAACGCCATCGTCATCGCTTTGAATTCAATAATAAATATAAGGCCTTGTTTGAAAAAAATGGCATGATCGCTGCGGGTATTTGTAAAGAACGTGATCTGGTTGAAATTTTGGAATTGCCAGATCATCCTTGGTTTATTGGTGTGCAATTCCATCCGGAATTTAAGTCTAAACCCTTGGCGCCGCATCCATTGTTTGTGCATTTTGTGAAGGCCAGTCTTAAGAATAAATAGGAATTCGTATGTCTAGAGTTATTCAGCAAGCTTTGAAAGTTCTTGAAGTGGAGTCTCAGGCGATTTTGGGACTTCGGGAGCGTATTGGATCTGAATTTGAACAAGTTGTGAATATGATCACGACTTGTAAAGGGAAGCTTATTCTGACGGGTATGGGGAAGTCAGGGCAAATTGCTCGTAAGCTGGCGAGTACTTTTTCTTCGACGGGAACTCCGGCGGTATTTTTGCACCCTGCAGAAGGCAATCATGGAGATTTAGGTATCGTAGGCAACGAGGATGTTGTGATTGCTTTATCCTATGGTGGTGAATCTCCGGAGTTCACGGGAATTTTACGTTTCGTTGCTCGGAAGGGTATCCCATTGATCGCTATGACAGGGAATATGCATTCCTCGTTAGCGAAGGCATCTCAAGTGACTTTGAACGTTTTTGTGAGTGAAGAAGCTTGCCCTTTGGGTTTGGCGCCGACAGCAAGTTCGACTGCCACACTAGCGATGGGGGATGCTGTTGCAATGTGTGTGATGGTAGAAAAAGGCTTTAGTTCAACAGACTTTGCAGAATTCCATCCAGGTGGAAGCCTTGGTTATCGTCTATTGACGCGAGTTAAAGATGTTATGCATTCCGGTGAGGCTTTGCCGATGGTGGGTTTGGAGACCCCTATTCGTGAAGTGTTTTCGATCATGACCCACAAAGATGTTCGTGGTGCAGCTGGGATTGTGGATGAACGTGGGGATTTGGTTGGTGTGATCACCGACGGTCAAATTCGCCGTCGTTTGGAAAAAAGTAATGATCCTTTCACTGGCGTGGCCAAAGATCTGATGACGACCAACCCTCGTACGGTTGATGTGAATGAGTTGGCGGAAAAGGCGTTGTTTGTGATGGAGCAATTCCAAATCAATATGCTCTTTGTTTTGGATAAAGAATCGAATCACCCGCACAGACCTGTGGGAATTCTTCATGTACAGGATCTATTAAAGGCGAGAGTTCGTTAATATACTCTTGTTTAAATGAGGGATCATTTTGTGCTAACGACTTTAAAAAAAATGTCGCCATTTGTGGTTTCTCTGGCCCTCCATCTTGGAGTCTTTGCGCTTTTAACCCTTCAGTTGCAACATGAAGAATGGGCGCCTAAAGGAGTTCATAAAAAAGGAGGGAGTTCAACCGAGCTTGTTGAAGTTAAAATCAGCTCTCCGGTTGAAGTGCAAAAGGGGCCAACGATAGCTCGGCCCTCCTTGTCTCCTGCGGGAAATGTTTCAGTTACCCATAAAAAGTCCTCGTCTGGAAAATCTCGACAATTAGGTCACACTACCGGAAAAGTAAGTTCTGGCCCCTTAGGTGAATCCAAAGGTGCCATCTCCAGTGCCAAAGAGCGCTATTTGTATGAACTGCATGTCTTGATCGAGGGACGTAAAGTTTATCCCGTGATGTCTCGTCGTTTGCATGAAGCGGGAAGGGTTGTGGTTCAATTCACTGTGGAAAAGAACGGTACGATTAAAGATGTTACCGTCAAAGAAGGAACTGCTTATCTACGACTGAATGAAGCAGCTCGCGATCTTATTGCTGGAGTAAAGAAGTATAAACCCTTACCTGCGGAACTTGCAGCGGGTGATGCGAAACTTGAAATTTCCATCGACTACACTCTAAAATAACTTCGGCGATATTACCTGGGGCATCCTTCAAGTTGCTAAGTCCAGGAGAGCGTATTGCGGACATAAAGGTAAAAAAATAATACATACCTGGTATAAAGACCGTTAATGCAATGATCATAAGACTAAGGGCTACCTTCACTTTAGTCCGGTATCTAAGTGACACACTTGCCCCACATTCTTTTATTTCCCACAATGACTTTGTGGCAATAGAAATATCAAAGCTTAAAAATATCAAGATGTTGGTGCTCGATGTAGATGGAGTCTTAACTGACACACGGCTATGGTTTGATGGCACTGAATGGCGACGATTTTTTTCGATTCGTGATGGTGTAGGAATCAAGCGCCTGGCGGAATCTGGCTACAAAATTGCCGTGATTACTGGCAGTAAAGCAGAAGACATTCGGGCTCGTGTAAAGTCCCTGGGTATTCACTATTTCTATGAAGGTGCTCTCGACAAAGAGCCTTCTTTCTTACAGCTGCAGCAGGAATCAGGAATCACGCCGAACGAAATGGCTTATGTTGGTGATGATATTTTTGACATCCCAATGTTGCAGGCAGTGGGCTTTGGAGCGACTGTTCCCGAGGCTGTTGATGAAGTTATTGAAGTTGCGGATTACGTGACGAAGCGGCCCGGCGGATGCGGAGCTGTTCGTGAAGTGAGTGATTACATCTATAAATATGGGGCCTTTTCCTCAGGTAGGTAGTGCATATGCTAAAGAATGGTCTAAAAGCATTGTTCATCATTGTCGCAGCGTTGCTTCTGCATAAAGCGGCTTTTGCTGCCGAAGTGGTGGAATTGCCAACCGAAGAACTTGCTAAAGAATCAGTTCTTCCAGTTTTCGACAAATCTGTCAGTGTTAAAAATCGGAGTGTCGTTACGGCAAAACGCTTTGATGTCGATGTGTTTTATGGAATGGCTCTGACCGAGCCCATTTATGACGTCAGCAAGTATGGTTTGGGTATTTACTATAATATGAATGAAAACAGCGCACTGGGTATTTTGTTCGAAAAAAACTCATCGGGCGTTTCTACCTATGCCAATCAATTGCACAGTCAATATCAGCTTGATTTCAATCGTGCTCCAAAGCCAGAGATGGTGGGGATGCTTGATTACAACTTAAAGTTTTTTTATGGAAAAATGAGCTTAACCAAATCCACCGTTATCAACACGATTCTCTATGGATCGAGTTCTATCGGTGTGGTGAAGTATGAAAACAAAACAAATCCTGCCGTCGCGTTGGGTTTAGGTGAGAAGTTTTTCTTCACGCCAAAATGGGCTCTGCGCTTTGACTTGCGTCTTTATGTGAATCAGGCACCAATCCCTTTCCTAAAGGGGAAGATGAAGGATACGGATTTGCCTAAGCCATCCTTTGATGAGTTTGATGAACGTATTACTTACACGACAAATCTGGATATCGGTTTGTCTTACCTGTTTTAAGAAGGGGTTAAGGAAATGTTGAATAGAAAACTAATGACCCTTTTAATTCTAAGTTCCTTGTCTATGTCAGGCATAGCGAAGGCACAGGCACAGGCAGATGGTTCTGGTGATGATCTCGATGTCATTGAAATGGAAATGGAAAAGTCAGCGCCTAAAAAGCAGCAGTCCCCTGAGGCTTCAACAGCGGTGGGTGATGATAGTGCTAAAGATAACACGATGAAAGACTTCCAAGGGCTTACAGGATTGGCCCCATTTAAGGAAATTTCCATCATTCAAAAACGTTTCATGCCAAAAACAGGCCGCTTCGAATTGTTCGGGGGAGGCACGATTGTGACCAATGACCCCTTCTTTAATACGATAGGCGGTACGATTAAGCTTGGCTATTTTCTGAGTGAAACTTGGGGCGTGGAATTGAACTACTTTGGGCTAACGACGACTGAGCGTGATGCAACCAAGGAACTTCAAGACATCCAGAACGTGGCCACAGAAAGCTTGGCATATCCGAAGTCCTATATGGGCGTCGATATTATGTGGGCACCTATTTATGGTAAGATGACTTGGTTCAATGACCGCATTATTCCATTCGATCTCTATTTTTCAGGTGGATATGGAACCACAAATACATCCAGCGGTGAAAATGCTGGCACAATCCACGTTGCGACGGGGCAGATCTTTTCTTTGACGAAGTCCGTGGCATTCAGATGGGACTTTAGCTGGAATTTCTTCAATGCCAGTTTTGTGAATTCTAGCACACATGTAAAAGAGACGAACTCCTTCAATAACTTATTCCTGACCGTTGGAATGAGCTGGTTCTTTCCGGAGGCTACTTACCGATGAGAAAATTACTACTTCTCCTAATTGCCACAAGTATGATCGTCCCTTTTGCCGGATTTGCTCAGGGCAAGAAGGCGGCTCCGAGGAAATCGCCTTTGTCTCGTGAAGCCCAATTAAAGAATCAATTGAGCAGTGCTCTGCGTATGGCGCAAAACGGGCAATATGCGAACGCTGCAAATAATTTATTCACTTTGGGACGACGTCCAGAGTTGGCCGCGGAACGGCCTCAAATTAAATATATCCTTGGAACGATGTTGATGGAGCTTAAGCTGTATCAAACAGCAGCCTTCCAATTCGTGGATGTGATACGTACAAACAATCCAAAATATACAAAGCTCGCGATCGAAAAGCTGTCTACTGTTGCCGATACGTTGGGTGATGACACGATTTTGAACTACGCGATTTCCCGTGTTGACGTGAATGATATCTCCTCATCGCAAAAAGACATGATCTATTTCCGTTTGGGTGAAATCAAACAACGTAATCGTGATTTTGCCAAAGCAGCTGATTTGTACAGCCATGTCAGTCCGGATAGCAATTACTACTACCAAGCAATATATCGCAAAGCTTTGTCTGAGCTTGAGTCCAATCAGGTGGCTCTTGGTATTGAAACACTACAGAAAATGTTAGACGCGCGTTCAAATGCGCCGGTGACAGATGTGAATCGTGTTGAGGCCCAATTGGGTCTTGCTCGCGCTTTGTATCAAAAACAGGATTGGGAAGGCGCGATCGAGGCTTATTCCAATGTTCCCCGTGATACCTTGATGTGGCATGATGCCATCTTTGAACAAACATGGGCTATGCTACGAGCAGCGCGCTTCCGTTCCGCTTTAAGTAACTTCCAAACTCTCCACTCGGCATATTATGAAGACTTTTATATGCCGGAGAGTTTACTTCTTCGCTCCATCGTATATCTCTATATCTGCAAGTACGATGAGATGGAAAAAGTCCTAAGTCTTTTTGAAAACACTTACGGACCGGTACGGGTTAAAATCGGAGACTTCATTAAGCAGACCAATGATGCGAGCGTTTATTACGCTGAGGTAGAGAAAGCTTACTTGATGAAAACAAAGGACAAGAAAGCTAATTTACGTCTTCCATACATTGTTTCAAAAAATGTTTTGGATCAAGGGGACGTAAAACGCTCAATGTTTTATTTGGAAAAGTTGGCTTCGGAAAAAGCAAAAATTGAAGCCAGTCCAACATTTCGGGCTTCAGCACTGGGTCAGTATGCTTTAAAAATCATTGCGAACCGAGCGAAAAATACCAAGTTCGCCATTGGGGATATGGTTAAAGCGCACTTGTTAAATATGCGTGTTGAGTTGCGTGATCTATACGAACAAGCCGGCTTCATCCGTTACGAAATGATTAACGGACGTAAAGAAAGTGTTAAAAAGAAAATTGCAGGTAAAGATATCGGTACGCAAATCGACGATGAGGTGGACCGTAAGTTCTACATCGAAAATGGCTACCAATACTATCCGTTTCAAGGCGAATTCTGGTTGGATGAAGTCGGAAACTATCACTATCTAGGCAAACAAAGCTGCGAGTAGGAACTATGAAATTTAACAGGCATCAACTTCTTATTTCGGGTCTTATTACGGTTCTCATGGCGGGGAACCTGACTCCGGCTATCGCCAAAGCCGGGGTGAATAAAAAGGTTGTTAAGAAAAAGACAGTGGGTGATCTATTGTCGCAAGCCAGTGATAGCAGCCGCGGTGGTAAAGCTCCATTGATGTCCAAAACGGATACCGCATTGCCAACGACAAGCTTGGGATTTAAACAAGAAGTGGCTAACGTGAACATGGAGTCAGTAAAACCTCCTCGTTCTTCGGAAATGTTTAAACGTGAAGGCGGTCAAAAAGCTCAGTATGAAAGAATTTTGGATCAACAGATTCAAGAGCTCTATAAACTGACGCAAAAATTCAAGACAAGTCCTAACAGGGGAGAGCTTTGGCTACGTTTGGCAGAACTTTATGTCGAGAAAGCCGGTGTTGTCGATGGGCGCAAACAAGACGAATATGATGTAAAATTAAGAGCGTTCCAAGAGGGAAAAACGAAGCATAAACCCGTGCTGGATACGGCTGAAGCTCGTGATTACAACAGAAAAGCCGTGCAGCTTTATGAATGGTTTCAAAGGGATTTCCCTCGTGACCCTAAGATGCCGCAAGCTTTGTTTTTCTTGGGTTATAACTATTTTGAATTGGGAGATGCCCAAAAAGGATCTCGCTATTATGAGCAATTGACCAAGGCATATCCAAATTCTCCGTTCGTTGGAGAAGCACACTTTGCTTTGGGGGAATATCTCTTCGAAAGTGAGAAGTGGGCTGAAGCCTATAAAGAGTATGCGCACCTTATCAAAGAAAAGAAGCATCGTCTTCACACGTTCTCGCTTTATAAAGGCGCGTGGTGTTTGTTCCGCTTGGGGAAAACCCAGCAGGGTATGAGCTATCTTGAATACATTATTAAATCCGGAAAAGACGAAACAGGAGATCAATTGGCAGGTAAAAAGACTGTCAATCGGACCCGTCTTGAGGGGGAAGCTCTTCGTGATATCGTGGTCTTCTATTCAGAAGGTGGTGATCCGGCAAAAGCGGCATCCTACTTCCAACGTCTGGTCGGATCAGACACGTCTGGCTACCTAGAAAAACTTGCTTATCTATATGCAGCTCGGGGTGACAAAGAGTCAGCTCGCGATATGTTCAAATTACTGATATCGCAAAATCCGTCCGCACCGAAATCTTTCGAGTACCAGTATCAAGTTGTGCAAGGCTATTTTTATGCAAAGAATACGTCTGCGTTTAAGAACGAACTTTATAACTGGGTAAAGGATTATGATAAAAATAGTGCCTGGTATGCCGCTAACAAGGGTAACAAAGATCTGATTGATAACGCCTACAAGTTGCGTGAAACAACATTGCGTAACTACGTCTTACAACAGCATCAAACGGCGCAGAACTCCCGGGCACAATTTTCTCAAACCCAAGCTAATGAAGGGTATCAGCTATATTTAGCTGAATTTTCTGATGCACCATTGGCAGCTGATATGCACTTCTATTATGGTGAATTGCTTTATGATATGGCGAAATATGATGAAGCTTCCGCTCAATATAAATGGGTTGTAGATAAGGCTCCATCAAATAAGTTCTACATAAAGTCTGCGCAGAACTTAATTCTGTCTGTTGAACGTAGCATCCCTTCTGATAAGGAGATGCAGGAGAAAGTTGGCAATTCTTTGGATCCAGTCCCATTGGAACCAAAAGTTGAACGCTTTATTAGGGCGGGCCAATGGTATACGGAAAAGTTCCCGACTTCAGAAAAGGTTCCTGAGATTAAGTTCCGCATTGGGCGCTTGTTCTATCAAAGCAATCACTTTGATGAGGCGATAAAGTACTTCCGCGATATTGTGAAGACGGCACCTACTACAAAATATGCGGAGTATTCTGCAAACTTGTTACTTGATATCTATAATTTGAAAAAGGACTATGCCGGACTTGAAAAAGTGGGGGCAGAGCTTCTTGCTGTGCCATCGATAGCGTCCTCAAAAGTCGGTGGAGATATCCGTGATGTTATAGAAAAGGCGTCGTTCAAAAGAGGTCAAGATCTTGAAGGTAATAAGAAATACGCCGAAAGTGCGCAAGCTTATGAGAGCTTCGCAAAACAGAACCCAAAATCAAATTTGGCTGTGACGGCTTTATTCAATGCGGGCGTAAACTATGAGCGCGCCGGTCTAAATGGCTCCGCGATCGCAGCCTACAAGGGTGTCTTAGCTACCAGTGGTCCTGAGGCAGAGAAGTTGAAGCCGAAAGTATCTCGTTTCCTGGCAAAACAGTATCAAGACTCAGCGCAATTCGAAGAGGCCGCGAGGTTGTATAGACAGTTGGCGAAAGAAAACCCAAAAGATCCGATTTCTGCCAACATGATGTATAACGCCGCTGTTCTTTATGGAGCCTTGGGACGCAACGACGACGCGATCAGGGCTTATACTGAGTTCACGAAAATGAATAAAAAGCATAGTGATAATTTGGAAGCTACCTACAGTATGGCGACAATTCATCGCAAAGCCGGTCAAAAGGGTGCCGCGATCAATAGTTACATGGAATATGTTGAAGGTGGCGGTCGCGATCAGGAAAAAGTTGTCGAGAGTGCATACTGGGTAACAGATCTTTCTAAGAGTGTTCGTGCGATTACACGTTCTAAAGAATGGAAGCAAAAAACACTTTCTATCCAAAGACGTTTCGCTCCCAACAAAAAAGGACCAGGTGCTTCCTACGCAGCTAAGTTGAAACTCGAGGATGCCATCGAGACCTTTAAGGAAATGAAAGCCATCAATTTCCCGGCGAATCCTGCAAGACAAAAAGCAGCGGCCGATCGTAAGATCGCTTTGTTGACAAAACTGTCTGCAGAACTCGTCGATGTTATCAAGTACGATAGTGCTGAGGAAATTGTTAAGGCTCTTAGTATTTTGGGTGATGCTAACCAAAACATGGCGCACGCTATTACCAACGCTCCACTTCCTCCGGGATTAAATGCTGAAGAAACGAAGCAATATAAAGCGGGCGTGGAGAAGTTTGCTGAGCCATTCAATGCTAAAGCGAAAGAAAGTTATAAGGCGACCGTCGATCGTGGTTGGGAGCTGGAAGTGTATAACGATGCGTATCGTGCCGCTCTTGAGTACATGAATAAAATCGATCCGAAGGCGTATTATGATGGCGGCGAAATTGGCGCAGATATTCGTCTTGTGAACTGGATGGGGCAATAGAATGAAAAAGTATACATTGATTTTACCAGTTCTTGTTTTGGCGGGTTGCTCGTCGTCCCCTGTGGCCACAAATGACCGATCAGATGATTCTGCCATGACGGTTTCAGATGCGCCGCCGATTGAAGGTAAAGCTTCCTCTGAAGATGTAAAGCCTACCCCGGAACCTGAAAGACCGAAAGCTCCTCCGGTGGTGGTGGGGTCTTCACAATATTCAAATCTCAATGCGGCTGTTAAGGCGGCCAACGATGAGGCAATATATAGGGCAGCAACAGACATCTTGGCGCAAGCATCAAATGATCCTCGCGCATTGAATGCTTTGGCGATGTACCACTATAAACGGGGTCGTTTTGACCTCTCTCGCTATTTGTTGACCAAGGCTTTGTCTGCAAATCCAAAATCACCCGAGCTATATTCAAACCTTGGTATAGTTCAATTGGCGCAAAATGAGCGTCGTGAGGCAATCAAATCTTTCCGTAAGGCGCTTGAAATCAACCGTGACGATGCCGTTGCCTCATCAAACTTGGGTGCGATTTATGTTCAAGAGAAAGACTATAATAAAGGTGTGATGGTTCTTGAAACAGCCTACAGAAAAGGAATTCGCGACGGCCGCGTATTGAATAACTATGCCATCGCACTGACAGCACAAGGCAAATTCGATAAAGCCGCAGATTTGTATAAAGGTATTTTGAAGGAAAACAACGGCAATCGAGAAGCAATGTACAACTATGCTGTTCTTTTGATTGATCGAATGGCGAAATATGAAGATGGATTAGAGATCATAGGCAGACTAAAGTTTGTAGGTGGGCCAGGTGATACTCGCAATAAAATTATTGCTTTGGAAAACAAGGCGAAAGCTGGTTTAAAATAGAGCGAAGGGTCGGAGTGCTAATGTTGCGAAATTTTAAAGCCTTAATAATATTTGTAGCCTTAGTCGGAGTTTGTGAAATTTCACAAGCTGAGACGACGGTTCGTCAATCAACGACGACCACAACGACGACGAAGAAGGAGCGCAAAGCGACCTTGAACTTCGAAGACGAACTTGTTGAGGGGGGTACGCAAAAGCCAGAGCTTTTCTATCTCTTTCAAAAGAAAAATTTCAATTATAAGAGATTGATTAAGTTAAGGGAAAACTTTTTGCCCGAGATGAGAAGATCAGCAGAGGACATTCAGCGAGTTCGGGGTGCTAGTTGAGATCGCCGTTAATTTTTAGAATTTTCAAGAAC
>JBLMWG010000082.1:0-4819 GCA_050257115.1 Bacillota bacterium | reverse complement strand
AGGATTTGATTCGCTATGAGGTTGGATTGCAAGAGGCTGAAAAGCGCAATCTGGAGAAAGATCCCATTGTTCAAGAACAACTTCGCCAAGCAATGTACAAGGCACTTCTTGAAAAAGAACTTAGTGCTAAGGTAACTAAAATCCAGGTTTCAGACAAAGAAATGGAAGCTTGGTATAAAAACAATCCCGAGCTTCGTACTAGCCATATCTTGATTGAGTTCAAGCCAGGTGCAACTCCTGCTCAAATCGCTGAAGCTAAAAAACGTGCGACTGAGATTTATGACGAAGTTAAGAAAAGCAAACGTCCATTTGAAGAGCTAGTGAAGCTTTACTCTGATGATGCTCTTTCAAAACAAGCTGGTGGCGACATCGGCTGGCAATCACGTGTAACTTTGGTTCCTGGATACTATGAGGCGGCGGCGTCTATGAAAGTCGGTGAAGTTAAGGGGCTCATCGAATCTCAATTCGGCTTCCACATCATAAAGTTAACAGGCCGTCGTAGTTTCGAAAACGCAAACAAACGTCAAATCAGAGCGGCTGTTTACGATGAAAAAAGAAAAGTGATCTTTAACGATTACTTTGATAAATTGAAGAAGAACTACCAAATTAAAGAAAACAGAAACCTCATCAAATAAGGAACTGATTTCATGAAATCACTAAAGAGCCCCGCAACGACGGGGCTTTTTATTTTTTTAAGCCTCGCCTTGGCGGGATGTCCTTCAAAATACCAAAAGCTCTCCAAAAAGCCGGTAGAGCAGGTCAATGAGCACATTTTGACAACGAAGGAATTTGCGAACCTATTGGCACGTAAACTTCGTAACTTTGATGCGTTAGCAGCCAAAGATCCAAATAACGTGCATAGAATCAAAGAAGAGATTTTGCGCGATTTTTTAGTCAAAAGCCTGACTCTGGATTGGGCTCGAGCTCAAAAAATTGTGGTCGCAGAAAATACATTGGATAAAGAAGTAGATAAGTTGCGCGCAAATTATCCTGACGATCTTTCCTTCCGTCGATCTTTGGCTCAAGAAAACCTTTCCTTTGCGGAATGGCGCGAAGAACTTCGCTATGTGCTTATCGAACGAGAAGTTTTTAAAATAATTAACGAGAAGGTGAAAAATCCTTCTGAAGATGAGATAAAGCGTTACTATGAAGATCACAAGGATCTGTTTAAACGCAAAGAACGAATTTATCTGCGGCAAATCGTCGTGGATGAAGAGGCTAAAGCTGATGCGATTAAAATTGACCTGAAAACCAAGGACTTCGCAGAATTGGCGAAAAAGTTTTCCATCACACCAGAGGCTAAATCCGGAGGGGTGATTGGTTGGATTGAAAAAGGCACTGTTGACTACTTTGACCGTCTATTTACAGCAGGTAACGGTGTCCAAACTGTCAAAAGTCCATTTGGGATACACCTTATTCGAGTCGAAAAGAAAGCGCCTGCATCAACTTTAAGTGTTGAAGAGGCAAAGCCACAGATTATTCGAGCCCTTCGTGCACAACGCGAGCAGGCGGAATATATCGCATGGCTTGATGCTCAGCTCAGAAGTAGTAAAGTTTTAAAGGACTACGAATTGATGAACTCCATCTCCGTAGATACTCGAGGGACCAATGATTAGTTTGCTTGTTTCATTATTTTTAAGTGCTCCTGTTCATGCTGAAGTTGTTGAAAAGACCTTGGCAATTGTAAATTCTGAAATCGTTTTGGAATCTGATCTTAAAGATTTACAAAAACGCATTCAGAAGCCCGGAATGGTCGATGATGCTCTCTTGGGTGATAAATCCATCGAAAGCCTCAAAAACGACCGTAAGGCACAGCTTGAATATCTAATTAATGAAAAAATTTTGGATTCAGAAATTAAGCGCTTAAACCTGACAGTAACTAATGACCGCGTAGAATCTGAGCTTAAAGACATGGCCAAAAGAAATGGTGTTAGTGATGCGGAGCTAATGAATATTCTTAAGAGCCAAGGTATTGCAATCGCTGACTACAAAGTCTTTTTAAAAGAAAAGATTGAAAAACAGTCTTTATTCGACACGGAGATCATTTCAAAACTGCGTATTTCTGATGAAGACGCTATGAATGAGTACTTAAAATCGAATCCTAATAACAAGCCTTCAATTGATGAATTCAGTGTGGCACATATTTTCTTTAATCCTAAAAAGGGTGGCGCAGAAGCGGCCTATGCTCGCGCAGAAGCTGTTTTAGGAAAATTACGCAACGGCGATAGTTTTGAAACTCTAGCTGAGCAGTTCAGTGAAGATCCAAACTTTTCGACCGGGGGCAACTTAGGAACTTTTAAATCCGGTGAATTTATTCCTGAAATTGAATCTGCAATTTCAAATTTGAAAGTTGGCGAAACAACACAGATCGTGAAGTCGCGGTTGGGTTACCATATCGTAAAATTAACTGGTAAAAAATTGACCCAAGATCCGAAGTTTGAAAAAGCAAAAGAAAAAATTAAAGCTCAGCTTTTGGAAGCGAGCTTCAAACGTCAGCTTAAAATCTGGCTTCAAAATAAACGAGATGAGTCGTTCGTAAGAATCAATGAGTAAGCTTAAGATCGCTCTGACAACTGGGGATGCTGATGGAATTGGTTTTGAAGTAACAGCCAAAGCCTTGTCTAAGTTAGGTCCTCAAAAAAACGTACAGTTTTTTTTATTCCGAGCTGATTCTGCCGATCACAAATATCTTAAACTTATCGACAAAAAGTTTACACGCATTACAGTTGATAACCTTGAAGAGGGTCTTAAAATAGAAGGCCCCTATCTTGTTGATATTGCTAGCGACGAAACTCCAGCACACTGGGTGGAAATAGCTGCAAAGGCCTGCTTTAAAAAAAGCCTTCACGGCATGGCCACAGCTCCAATTTCTAAAACTCTGATTAAAGACGCTGGTTTTAAAGACCTTGGACATACCGACATTCTGAAGCGAATTTCAAAGACAAAACACGTCAACATGGGCTTTGCTGGCGAAAAATTCAACGTTGTTTTGGCAACTGGACATCTGCCAATTTCGCAGATTTGCAAGCACTTAAGCTTCAGTATCGTGGCCGAAGCATTACTTCGCGCAAATCAATTGCGCGAAGCTTTGCCAATCACGGAGCGCAAAAAGCCTATTGGAATTTTAGGTTTAAATCCCCACGCCGGAGAGCAGGGGATGATTGGCTCTGAAGAACAATTAATCTTTCCCAACCTGCAATCCTTCGCTAATGAAAAGAAGATTCCTATTGCGGGCCCCCTTGTTCCAGATGCCGCATTTTTCCCACAAAACTGGAAAAAATACTCAGTCTATCTTGCGATGTACCACGATCAGGGCTTAATTCCTTTTAAAATGATTCATGGCCAAGATAGCGGCGTACATATATCCTTGGGAATTCCTTTCGTCAGAACCAGTGTTGATCACGGAACGGCAAAGGACATTTTCGGGCTAAATAGAGCTAATGCAAGCTCCATGATGGACGCCATTACATGGTCTATAAAATTAGCTCGACAGCAATAAGAGTTAGTATTATTTCAAGTGATTCCCAATAGATGAGGTAGAAATGTACGTTCCAGTGATTTTCAGAGAATACGATATTCGTGGCGTTTACAATGGCCAATTTGACGACAACTTCGCATACCTTTTGGGTCGCGCTTATGTTGTGTACATGAAAGAAAATAAGGGCATCACAAATCCAACAGTAGCCATCGGTCACGATGCGCGCACAAGCTGCCCAGCAATCGTAAAAAACTTAACTAAAGGTCTTACTGATTCTGGCGCTAAAGTTATCCACTTGGGCTTGGTCACAACTCCTGTTTGTTATTTCTCTACATTCGAGGTGAAGGGTGTTGATGGCGCGGTTCAAGTAACTGGTTCGCACAATCCTCCTGAGTTCAATGGTTTTAAAATCTCTGTAGGCAAGTCCACAATCTTCGGTGCTGAAATTCAAAAACTTCGCATGATCATCGAAAAAGGCGAATACATCGACGGTCAAGGTTCGGAAGAAACTTTCGATATCAAACCGATGTACTACGAGCGCTACAAAAAAGAATTTGGCCAACTTAAGAACATCAAAATCGTTCTTGATTGCGGTAACGGTGCTGGCGGTTCTGTGGTGAAAGGTTTATTCGCAGCAGTTGGTTTGACTCCAACAATCATGTTCGAACAACCAGATGGAACTTTCCCAAATCACCATCCAGATCCAACTGTAGAAGAAAACTTGGTGGACCTAGCTGCTGAAGTTAAAAAGCAAGGCGCTATCTGCGGTATCGGTTTCGACGGTGATGCGGATCGTATCGGTGTTGTCGATCACACAGGTCGCATGATCTATGGTGACGAGTTGATGACAATCATCGCGCGCGATATTTTGTCGACTCAAAAAGATGCAAAAATCATCGGCGACGTAAAATGTTCTGATCGCATGTACCACGACATCGCTAAACACGGTGGCCAACCAATCATGTGGAAAACAGGTCACTCTTTGGTGAAAGAAAAAATCAAAGTTGAAA
This sequence comes from Bacillota bacterium, assembly GCA_050257115.1. Classification (GTDB taxonomy): domain Bacteria; phylum Bdellovibrionota; class Bdellovibrionia; order Bdellovibrionales; family Bdellovibrionaceae; genus Bdellovibrio. The sequence continues at coordinate 331 of JBLMWG010000082.1, read as the reverse complement.
AAGCACCATTTGGTGGCGAGATGTCAGGACATATCTTCTTTGCTGACCGCAACTACGGTTACGATGATGCTCCATACGCAGCTCTTCGCTTAGTAGAGATCTTGGTAAAAACTGGTAAAACAATTCCACAATTGTTGGAAGGTTTGCCACCAGCATTCAACACTCCAGAAATCCGCATCGATACAACTGAAGAGAAAAAAGTTTTGATTGTTCAAAAAATGATCGAAGCGTTCCCAGTTAAAGATGGCGCTGACTACAAAGTCGATTTCACAGACGGTATCCGTTTGAGCTTCGAAGATGGTTGGGCATTGTGCCGCTCTTCAAACACACA
>JBLMWG010000081.1:0-6581 GCA_050257115.1 Bacillota bacterium | reverse complement strand
GATCATGGGACGTGACTATGTGGATTCGTTTGATGTGGAAATTAACAATGAAAAAAATGCGCCCGCGGTTGAGAAGAAAATATCTGAAGTTTTAGTTCTTAAGCATCATCTGTCAGTTGATAGTGAGCAAAAGTTTTTTGAAGTCAAAAATATGGCAGTGGTCTTAAAGGCTATGAATAAAACAAATAGGACCATGTACTTCTTGTTAACTCTGATTGCCTCCATCTCGTTGATTGTGGGCGGGATTGGAATCATGAACGTGATGTTGGCCTCAATTGCAGAAAGAACCAAGGAAATCGGCTTGCGTAAGGCCGTGGGTGGAAAAAACCAAGACATCCTATTTCAGTTTCTTCTGGAGTCGATCTTGTTGTCTGCAATCGGTGGGATCGCAGGAATGGTGACCGGGGTTGTGACCTCATTTGCGGTTTCATCTTTATTCGGCTGGCCGACGTCAGTTTCGATGATGTCGTTGGTGGTTTCCTTCGGCTTTTCCGTTTTTGTAGGAATCTTCTTTGGATATATTCCGGCAAAAAAGGCCTCCGAAAAGAATCCAATACTCGCTCTTAAAGGTCTTTAAGGTCCCTGGCTGGTTCAGAAATAATATTATGAGTTTGATGGTTATCTACTTTGTGACTTCACGTAGTCACGATAAGCAAAGATAGAGGGATATAGATCTTCGAGTGCGTCGATCGACGCTTGCACTTCGGGGGCATAGCACTCTTCATATTTGTCATAGGCCTCTGTGCAATTCAAAAGGTTCCACTGATAGGCTGCAGACTCCATCAGTCCGAGTTTAAAGCTGTCCAGTTGATTGTTTCCAGAAGTATAGCCCAGATATTCTTTGATTTTTAAAGAGCGATATTTTTCCAAGAGATTTTTATTAAGCTTCTTTTCCAAGGCTTTTCTGTCTTTGATTTCGGTGAGGCTCGCAAGATACGTTAGGAATTGGGAAATATTACGAGTGCCTTCGTCTTTTAAAAACTGTTTCGTGACCTTTTGAACTAGTTCTTTAGATTGGCAAATGTACGCATGTCCAGTCCCATCATTTTTATTGGAGATCAAATTTTTAAAGAAGATCGAATCTGCGATAGGGTGAATCAGGTATTTTCCAGGGGCGTTGTCACCGTAAATTTGCTTGTGCTTGCTGCCATAGAGGCTGTTTTTTTCAATGATATTTTTTGTATCCAGCGCGACGGCGGCATGGATGGTTTGGTTGTTGTTGTCACTATAGCTGAGTAACGAGTCTGAGGTTAATTTGTTGATATTGAATGAAACCTCACGACAGTGAAATTTCACATAGTAATCGAACTCAGACTGGTGGGCGTAGATCTTTAATTGCGTGAAACCCAGCGTGTACAAACTGGTATTGAAGCAATTGGCACCATCCTGCAGACGGGTCTCTTTAGAAAGACTTGTTGCTGTAGCGAGTGTAGAACTTGCGGCGTGGCTCCACGGCGAGAATGCTAGAATTGAAAGAAATGTCACAACAAATTTATTCATGGGGCCTCACTTGATTAGCTGCAGGGGGAGCACTTTCTTAGTGGGTGCAAGGCGCTGGCCATCTCAGTGGCATCTATAGCGCTTCTATAATGTTAAAATCAGGGGGAGTGACAAAACAGGATAGTCAATGTTGCGCCAATGACAGAGAGCAATTCTCACTTTGAGACACGGAACTTGTAGAACCCGACGAGAGTTCTAAAGACCCCGCAGGCGGTGCCTGCGGGAGTTTGGGAGGGGAGGAGCGCTTCTATTGCGCTTCCGTCGGTTCGGACTTAGTTGATTGAACCTCAATACGACGCGGTTGCATCGTTTGAAGTTTGGGAAGGATGATCTCAAGAACCCCGTTTTCATAACGGGCTTCGATTTTTTCGCTTTCCACTGTGTTTGGCAGAGTAAAGCTGCGCTTAAAAGTACCAACGCGCTTTCTTTCACCAGCGATGGTCAGGGTGTTTTTATCAAAATCAATTTTAATGTCTTCTTTGGCAACGCCGGGCAGATCAAGGCTCAGCAGAAAATGACTTTCAGTTTCTGAAGTCTCCCAAGCTGGAGTCAGTGTTCTTTGTGTTGAAGGATGTGCCGCCGCTTCATCAAAAAACTTTTCCATCTCGTCGAAAAGATTCAAGTTACGGCGTGGATTCCAATAAGCTGATAAGGTAGTCATGTGAACCTCCGATTGACCTTTCTGTTATAAACATGGGGGCGCATTGGAGGATGTCAAGGTGAGGTTTCAAAAGAATAAATTATCGAATGATATCGACGGTTCCCAAAGATGCAGGGAGGCGAGCCTCTTCATTGCGCGCACAATTTGCGTAAAAAAAGCAGACTGCCAAATAAATCAAGGCCAGGGAAAGAAACCCTTTGAATTTACTTTGTGCCATTCCATAACTCCCGTGTGGCTCTATTTTATTTTCCAACATTTCGTGAAAGAACTCGATCTTATCAGTAAAAAATCTTCAGAGGACTCATCTTGAGTCGAGATTTTTTGTATGAATTCATTCGCCTATCGAGGCCAAGTATTTCTTTTGGCGAAGAAGTGGACACCCTCAGAAGATATTTGACGATTTTGTATAAGCAATCGACAGTTTTTCCAGTCTTAGGTCTGAGTTGTGAAAAGACCCTTCGAGGGCTGTTCGAGCAGTGTTTTAATAGGGATATGAACTCAAAAATGTTTTTAGGTATCCTCAGTGTCTTGATCGTAAACGTGGCGCATGCGGTTGAATCCCCAACATCATCCCCTACAGCTGTAGCGGATGCAGTGCAGGTGAAAGCTCTTCGCTGTAAGAATAATGAAACCTTCAAAGTTCATCTGTCATTTGATGACGGACCGAAGATTCCAGAGACATTACGTATTTTGGATACTCTCAAAAAGTACGGAATCAAAGCCACCTTTTTGGTTTCCGCAAGTCATTTTCCAAACATGGCCAAAGGCAACCCACCGAATGCTTCCGAGAAAAGATTGTTGGAAGTGATTGAACGTATGAAGAAGGAGGGACACACGGTAGGCTCTCATTCTTACGAGCACATAGATCACGGAAACCTGGCAAAAAATTCGAAAGAGCAAGTCGAAGAAAATTTAAGATTGAGCTACAAGGTCTTCGACGCTCTGAATTTGAAAAAACCGATTCCATTTCGATTTCCATACGGGGGCGGTTGGTTTGCAGATAAAAATCCAGCCAATCAAGCCATGCATGATCGTATGATTCGCGAATTGAAAGAACACGGTTATCGTCCTTTCCATTGGGATGTGGATACCTGGGATTGGAGTAAAATCAAACGCAAAGCTTTACCTGAGTCCGTGTTACGTGAAGTATGTTCTCACGGAGGGGGCGTTGCATTGATGCATGACATTCACAAGTGGACCGCAGAAAATGTGGATGCGATCATTCAATCCATTCAGCAATCGGGTCATAAAATTGTATCTGAGAGTGAGATTGTCAGTTATTCCAGAAAGAATCCTAAGGGGCCTTTGGTGTCCCTTGAAGACGGAGCGGCGGGGCTAGGAACATGTGATCGTCCCATTAGCGACTTGGATCAAGTGTGGAGATCTTGCACGGAGTACCAAGAAAAGTCATCGGACGTGAAAAAAGGAGTGAACTAATGAGACTGCTTAATTTTACTTTGCTTCTTTCCTGCGCCTGCTCTCAAGCTTTTGCGGCAATTCAAAGTGCTTCTAATATTTCCGGCGACAAAGTCGTGATCAGTGTTCACGATGATAAATCACCAGGACGTGTCCTGGTCCGATTGAATCTTAAAACGGCGACGAAGGAAGCGGTGTCTTTGCCACAAGATCTGGGTGGTGAAGAAATCATGGGGATGGTGCTGTTATCAGATCATCTTGTGATGATTTCCCAGTGGACAGCAGGAGATGGCAAAAATCCGCATGTCTTTGAATACAGCTTCAAAGATAAAACTTGGAACAAGCCCACAGAAGTTTCCTGTCTTTCTTTTGACACAGTGGAAGTGAAGTCTTCTGAGCTTAAGATCCAATGTGAAGAAAATGGGGAAAAGAAGGCGTCTTTAAGTTTTAAAGCTGATTCCCCAGTGAAGCTCGTGTTCCCGCTACAAGGTGATAAACAAGGGGCATTGCAGTACAAGCTTTCTGGCGGCTCTATGTTCATGTGGAAGTCGATTGATTTCCAGGATGCCAACAAACCTAAAAAGTCCTTAACAACGGCAGATCTTCTTAAGTGATTTGCCGGGCTTCTAAAGCACAGAGATTCATTCTTCTAACCTAAGATGTGACAAGTGTGGTCTCTGGGGAGCCAAAAGGCGCGCGCCACTTGGTATATTTTACTTGGCTTGGCATGGCTAAAGGGCTTATGCACGATTTAATCGTAGCTGAGGTTGCGGCATAGATTATGGATAGTCCCTTCTCATCAACATTGAGAAGGGTGATTTATGTCCAAAACTTATACACAGAACGTATTTAAAGGTTTGCTTTTGTCCGTGATGATTGCCACATCTTCGAATGCTCTGGCGGTCGCGTCGGCAAAAGACCGAGCTCTCGACGCGCAATCAGACGTTGAAAGTTTGTCGGCGAGTCTTGATGAAGCTCAAGGTGGCAATGACACCAGTGTGGAGGAACTCCGCCAAAGCCAAACAGACTATTCACAAGTTGCGGCGGATCACCGTAATACCGCTGATCGCACCCGTCGCGAAATCAAGCGCTTGCAGGATGATACGGCTCGAAAGTCTAAAGAGACTTCGCGTCTGGTCGAACAAACTATTCGTCTGAATAAAGAAATCAAAAAAATGAATGCGGATGAAGCTCTTGCTCGTGGCAAAGAGCAAGCGGTGAGTGCAAAATTGGATCGCGCGAATTCTGAACGTGATGCCTCTGTTGCCAACCGAGATCGGGCTGTTAATGAACTCCGTCAGACCAATGAGAATATTCGTAATTTACAAGGGAGTTTAAAGCGCACCCAAGCCGAATTGGCGAAAGCACGCGCGAATGAAAAAGCAAGTGCCGCAGCCTTAGCGAAAGCACAAAACAGCCTTCGTCAAACGGAAAGCCTTGTTGCAAGAGAGTCTTCGAAGTTAGATCGTCAGATCAAAGAGTCGATGGCGAAGACTGCTCAACTTGACCGTAAGGCGCAAGACATAGAAGCTCGCAGAAAACAGTCTCAGGAACGTTTGGAGAGAAAACGTCAACGTTTGAGTGATGCGAAAGAAAAACAAAAGAAGGCTTTGGCTCGTTTAGGTTCATTAAACCGCAACGACCCTTAATTACTTTTTTTGCTTTTTGAGTGCGGTATCCATTCCTTGAAGTGCTCGTGCTTTTTGTGGAAAGCGTCCTCAATTTTTTTGTAGGTGCCATTAGCGATAATGGCCTGCATGCCCTTCTCAAAAATGGCGGCGTATTTTGCGCCGTCTTTATGAACCTTCGAGAAATTAATAAATAAAGAATCCTGAGAAATTCTACCGATTGCTTTGACCTTTCGCACCAGGTGCGGGTTCTGTTCGATAATGTGTTCTCCGGTCAATCCCCACATAATGGCAAATTGAATGCGGCCCGAAGCTAGCTTTTCGAGCTGGGAGCGTTCTGTGGGGCTTTCTGCTGCGATGATCTTTTTGTTTTCTATGAATTGTGGAGGATAAGTATAACCCTCGGTATGGCCGACTATTTTTCCTTCCAAGTCTTTGATTTTGACGTGGGTGATCGAAGAGTTGATAGGTCCATAAACGACCATGTCTGCCTTGAATAGGGGCGTCTTGTGAAAGATGTATTTGTCTCGAGTGTCCTGGTTGATGATGGTGTCGAAACAACCAATGGCCGCGCCATTTTCGACTTCAATCATACAGCGTGCAAAGGGGACGGGGCGGAACTTGACTGTTACTCCCTGAGTTTTAAATGCAGCAGAAATAATATCGGGAGCTAAGCCTTGGACAGATTTATAGTTTGATGTCGCCGATGAGTAGGGAGCCCAGTCATCTTCTCCGTTTAAAGTGATTGTTTCCGCGGAGGCGGAAAAGGAAACTAGCAAGGCCAACGCGACCAATCGTGAAATAAACATAATTTAATATGCCTCATGATTAGTAGGATTGTTAAATGAATATTTCACCATTTTGTGTTTATTGGACCCGTGGTTGTTTTTTGAAATACATTCGGCTTCAAAAGCGTGTACATCTGAGTACGGCTGTACTAAGATCGTCGTATTCCAACTTGTCGAATTGATTGAAGGATTTATGGAAGCTGACAACAAAGTCAAACGCCCGGTTTACATCCCTTATTCGGGAACTTTTCTTTTGGACATTTCTCTTCTGAATAAAGGCAGCGCGTTTTCAGAGGAAGAACGAGAGAATTTGAGCCTTCACGGTTTACTTCCTGCAACAGTCGAAACGATCGAAGAGCAGGCGGCGCGAGCATATAGTCAGTATCAGCAAGTCAAATCAAGTCTGGATAAGCACATTTTTTTGCGTAATCTTCAGGATACCAACGAGACGCTTTTTTATCATTTGGTGGTCAATCACATTACTGAAATGCTTCCTATCATTTATACGCCGGTCGTTGGGGAGGCTTGTGAGCACTTTTCTGAAATTTATCGAGCTCACCGCGGACTTTTCATTTCCTATCCACATCG
>JBLMWG010000080.1:0-4325 GCA_050257115.1 Bacillota bacterium | reverse complement strand
GCTGGATCCCATTAACTGCTCTCCAAAATCGTCACGATGACGCGGGCGTTTATGTCAACATCATCGACACTTTCATTCGTAAAACGCCGTCAAGCTTTGGCCCCGTCATTACCACCCTGCCTCGCCTGAAACGAGTTTTGCCACTGGCTTACGAAAAGGGTTTTATAAAAATTCAATACAATAACTTCGTGGGCTACGTGGACATTACTCACTTTGTGTCTCGTGCTGACTTTGCTAATCTGGCGTATGTTCAAGATAAAAGTTGGATTCCCATCGCCTTCCGCAACGGTTCAAAAGTAGTCAGTGCTAAACACGAAGAAATCGAGCTGCAGAACATTTTAGGCTACGTCACCACGCCTCTTCGCGGCATCGTGATCCGTCCTAGTGCAAGCTGGGGGCCGCGGCTGATGTCTCGCGTGGAAGTCCTCAAGCCAGAAGCTGAGATCTGGGCCGTGAGTCGCCTTGACGGCCATGGCGAAGTCTGGTGGAAGCGCACCCCCACCGCGCTTGAAAAGTCTCCGGCGGTCACAACTCTGTCGACGGAGGAGCTTTTAAAGAAAGAAATTTACTCCATCGCTTTTGAAAGCAAAGCCTCCGTGCGTGGTATCGTCAGTTCAGAAGGAATATATCGTACTGATGATGGACTGAACTGGACACCAATTCCTCAGTTTGGAAAACAAAACTATCCTGTCTACATCCATCCTAATGGAACTTGGTTTGTCGGCCCCTACAAAAGCATCAACAACGGAAAAAGTTTTGAGCCCTTCATTCGTTGGGACAAAATTGCTGAAGCTATCGAAAGCTCCTTGCACAAAAATCCAAAGCTTTTGCGCCTGACACAAATCGATGCTCTTCCAAACTCGCAAGTCTTAATTTATGTCGACACCGGCAGTTCCAAGATCAAACTACGGAACTCTTTAGATAATGCCAATTGGACTGTCATTGCGCGCTAAGCGCAATGATCATTCCTAGGAACAAGCCCCTAGAGTTTACACAACCAATTCAATGATTGCTCTAAAACCATGATTCCCCGCCATTGCTGACAAGATATTTCGAAGCGCTAAAATGGTGCGCCCTTGAGAGCCAATCAACTTTCCGCGGAACTGAGGTGGCAAGTGGATATTGTAAACAGTGGTTTTATCGCCCGCACTATAAGTTACAGAAATCTCCTCACTCGAAGTCATTTCTTTAACAATCGCAGCCATTAAATCAGCAAGACGATCGCGCGTTTGAGACACTTCAACAGAAGCGGTAGCATTATCAGATTTATTCATAACATCTCTCACAGAAAACTATTAATTGTTTAAGTAAACACTATTTGTGGTCTTTCTTCCAAAATAAAAAAGTCAACTAGACCACATAGTTTTTGGTATTGCGCTGTGAAATTGTTTTCCGATGAACTTTAAAAACTATTCCCCTTGAAAATACGGGAGCATTATCTTACGCACACGTTCTTGCAGTTCGGGACGATCTTCAATAGTGTATCCCGAGACATCCACCGCCGGAAGGACCTCCAAGGTGATGGTGCGAGACCATACACCCCAATTCGGAATCCAGTGCCCTTTAGGCATGATTGCTGATGCCCCCTTAATTACAACAGGAACAATCGGAGCTTTGGCGTTGATCGCAAGGATAAATGGTCCTGATTTAAACGGCCCTAACCGCTCCGTTTTCTGGCGAGTCCCTTCTGGAGCAAGCGCAAAGCGCTCTCCATTGGCGATGCGAGCTTCAGCGGCTTTATAAACTTTGAACACTTCTTCTCTGCGACTTCGTGCAATTGGCAAAATCCCAGCGCGTCTCATCGCCAAACCAAATATTGGAATTTTGAACAGTTCGATTTTAGCTCCAAAACGAAAACTTCCCAACCACCCAGACATCGCAAAAATATCAAAGAAGCTCGTGTGATTAAAAACGTAAATGTATCCACCCTTCGGGCGATTCTCCAATCCCTTTACAACAACCTTCACACCAAAGACCCAACACAATGGTCTTGTCCACAAATAGACAATTTGGTCTTCAATTTTGCGATTATTAAAAAGAATATTTACGATCACAATCGAAGTGGAAACAATGAACGTAGAAACAATTAAATAGACCACCGCCAAAATGGAGCGTGGGTAAGATAACAATTTTAAAAACATGACTTAACTTTCTGGGAATAAACGTTTGCGAGCCGCAGCTTGTTGTCGCTCTTTATAAGCTTCGTGTTCCGAGGGCCCTGACAAAATCCGCTGATGCGCGGCTTGGTCCATAATCTGAACTTCAAATGGATAGAAGAAACTAAACGCTTCTTTTCCACCCTGTGGTTTAATGTGAATCAATTTACGAGAGATAAATTTAATAAACTTATAGTCCTGACCAGAGAAAAAATTCTCTTTCCGCAGGTATTGAACAGAATCTCCTAACTCTACGATCTTTTGATCAAATGCCGCCTGAATCGTTGCTTCATCCAAAGTATCTAAACGCTGCGCCAACTCGTCACATACCTGCATAAAAATATCGACAGGATAAAGATTGTTGGAACTCTGATCCGGCATAATGTGCGGGAAGCTGATCACATTTTCTCGCACCAAAAAACGAACGACCTGGAAGGTATCAAAAAGATTGCGCGTGATAAAACGAACACCCAATTTATCAAAGATCTTCATCGCCAAAGCGTCAGGCTTTGCTAACAATTTAATAACCGTACTTGAAGAAGTCTTAAAAGGTTTTACTTCAAATCCTAAAAGCTCGATGGATTCTGGCGCATTCCCCAATCCCTTAAGGAAGGTACGATGAGATGTCCCGTCATGAACGATGCAATCTTGAAAAGGTGTTAAAATTTGCGATTGAATTTCTTCAGCAAAAGAGCTGAAAAGATCATTTTCCGCATGAACAAAAACATGCATCCCCCGCAGAATCGCACAGGCCCAGCGCTGCAATTGAACATCATCTGGCGAAGACGAGCTTGCCAACAACAAAAGCTGGCGAATATCTCCGAGCTTTTTTGGATCCAAAAAGACCTCGGGGACCTCCGTGTCTTTAAAGCCCAACTTTTCCAACATCAATACCAACGCACGGCGATGATAGTACCAGAGTTTTTCTTCATCCGTTTTTTGGGAAATATCAAAGCCGTAGCTTAAAAGAAAGGCAGTCGCAGCTTCCAGCGAGTGGATATTAAGTTTAGGGATATCCATGGCGGATTTTCCGCCCACCACTGAACTGAGAATGGAAGAATCAAATATGAAACGCTGAGACATTGCCCCTATCTTTCAACTGGATAAGGGTTCAGGGCAAGACGCAGTGCCTTACTTGAGCAGGCCACATGTTGGGACATAAAATGTACCCATGCGGTATGCGGAACCTGTCGAACTACCATCCACAGACGTGTAGTTTTGAAAGTTCACTGTCCCAGATGCGTAACTGTTATCATAAGAACCTGACAACTGAATGTATCCATACTGATCTTGGAAAGTCACATTGAATGTACGTGAAGCTTTATCGATGGTTCCGCTGTATGCATTCGTAAATTGAATCTCATAAGGTTGAATAGTGTGATCACCAGACGGCATCCCAACATAGGAATCGACGATTTTAATTAAAATACTCGAGTTCGTTTTTACGATGTTGCCCGCTGAATCAAATTGAAGTGAGGGTGTTAAGAATACCCCGTTGGTTCCGGAACCTGATCCATCAATTGTACCAAAGCTTGATCCTGCAATCGTCGCAGACACAAAGATCTTAACGACAGATTCAAAAGAACCACTATTAGATGGATCGTAAATTCGACCTGTCGCCATTTGCCCCGAAGAGCATGTTGCTGACGTGACAACACTGCCCCCGCGACCGGCTACGCGAACCGCTGAACCAGCATCTTTTTTACCGCAGGCAGTAAGGGCCATGGACAAAACCATCAAAGCACCAAGGACTGTTTTATTAATAAGTGAGCGTTTCATAACTGCCTCCTACAACCTGTAGAGGCAAGGGTTGGACCAGGAGTGACCTATATATGTTGGATTTGAAGGCGACTTCTCGTTTCAGGGTGAGACAGAGCTACAGCGAGGGACGTTTTCTGTTCTCGGATGTCTAGGGATACGACAGAGTGAGCCCTCTTTCTGTTTTTTGTGGGTGGTCTAGTTTGTAGTCTCTTTTTGATACAACCAACTAATACCCTCAACGACACTGGTTGTATATTTGTGTGAAAAGTAGTTCCAAGTTTTTTTGCTTTTTACAGCTGCCATCGGTGCTGAGTTCGTGTGACCATCCATGAGTAGCCTTCCTGACGAGCATCCAGCTCGTCAGGTCAAAAACTCTTCTTAAAAGCTTAATTACTACTTAAAAAGTCT
>JBLMWG010000079.1:0-3725 GCA_050257115.1 Bacillota bacterium | reverse complement strand
CTTAGCGTTAGAGCCGCGATTGGTCCGTATTCATGACCCGTTGATGCAAAATGTTCTGCGCACAGTTGTCGATGGCATTGATGTGATAACGATCCGAGATATTTTTGAGACACAAATTCACCATGAAGAAGAAGAGCTCTTAGCGGGCGCAAAAATTTGGACCGATGCAGGAGGTTTTGCGCCTACAATCGGAATCATTGGAGCCGTATTAGGATTGATTCATGTTATGGGCAATCTAACAGATACAAGTAAATTGGGTGCTGGTATTGCTGTGGCTTTCGTGGCAACCATTTATGGTGTCAGCTCGGCCAACCTGTTGTTTCTTCCTTTAGGTAATAAGCTTAAAAAGAAAGCCCAAGATATCACCCGCGAAAAGATGATGATTCTTGAAGGTGGTTTGATGATTGCTCAAGGTGCCAATCCATTAGTTGTCGAGCAAAAGTTAAAATCTTATATCGACAGCAACATCTAGGCTTTAAATGAGAACAAAAAAGAGCAAGCATCAAGAACACGAAAATCACGAGAGGTGGCTGGTCTCCTATGCGGACTTTATCACGCTCCTTTTTGCTTTTTTCGTGGTGATGTATGCGACGTCTAGCGCCAATGAAGAAAAACAAAAAGGCTTTGAGGACTCGATCAAGTTAAACTTTCATTTGGTTGGTAAAGGCGGAGCAGAACAAAACGGCGAGGCGATTGACAACGCGCTGGCTGACTTGATTATACCTGTCGGAAATTTTCCACGTAAAGGTGGTCCGAGAGAAGCTGAAGACTATGTGGAAAGGTCTCTGGAAAAGTCTTTAGGCGATAAAAAGAAAGAATCAATTCAGGATGTGTATCATGATGCTGTCGGTGTAAGAGTGGCGCTGGCGGCGGCAAGTTTTTTCCCGGCAGGTTCAGCAAAACTAAAGTTGGCTTCATTGCCGGCCTTAGATGCTGTTGCTGAAATTCTTAAGAGCAATAAGAATCGAGTTATTATCGAAGGACACACTGACGATACCCCTATCGAGGGGGAGATATTTCCAAGCAATTGGGAATTAGCAGGTGGAAGAGCGTCAGCGGTAGTTCGATATTTTATTAAGTATCATAAGCTAGATCCCAAAAGATTCATTTCTATATCCTATGGCGATCAGCGGCCCGTGGTTCCGAATGATAGCGAAGACCATCGCGCCCAGAACCGCCGTATTGAATTGCTGATCGTAACTGACGACAAAAAAGTAGATCTCTAAAAAATCCTAAAAAGCAAAATGGGGTGCGCAACTTTTTTAATTGTTGTCGCGTTTCAGAATGCCTTGAGGAAGTCCACCAGCGTAGTTTTGTAATCAAGCCCCGTAGCCCCACTTAGAGTTGTCGTACAAGTCGCTACTGGTGTGGCCAAACAGTGATCTCCGCCCGATGCTTGACCACTGATCGTTGTTTGAGAAATTACAATCAGTTTTACTGAGTTTGAACAGTCAGAGTAGGTTGTCAGTTGTCCCGAAGTCACCGGTGCTGCGGGAGTTCCACCACACTTCAAGTTCACTCGTCGAGAATGAAAAAGTTTTTCGTTTAATACAGTGGGATTTGCATCTACCCAAGTCGCTGAAGAAGTTGTCAGTACGGGAGTAATAGACCAGCTCGCAGCAGACATGTTTCCTAGGGATCTTAGTACTCGGTCAGAATCGCCAACAATTCCGATGTAAGGCTGAACTGTACTAGGTGTGCAGGCTTGGTCTCCTCCGACAAGAGCAAAGTGACTTGATGGAGGTCCCGCCAGCGATCCGTATCCATCAAAAGTTGTGGGTGACTGACACCACATCCGATTGGCCATCATCCCTCCATTCGAGTGCCCGACAAGATAGATCTTATTGATTGGAGGCAAAGTAGAGTCGGCCTTGAGTGAAGCGACCAGAGCTTGAAGAAAAGCCACATCATCCTGTCCAGAGATCATCACAAAATTATTCCAAGTCCAAGCGTTATAGGTATCTAAAGTTTGTCCTTGAGGAAAAACAGAGATGATCTTTTCGTTGAGAAGCCAACTTTGACCAGAATTGGAAACAGTGTAGTTTGTGGTTGTGCTGTCATTTTTGATGCCGAGATCATTTTCAAGTCCCTCCTTCTTACCGCCGCCACCATGAAGGAAGACCACGGCCGCTGTTGCGTTGCTGGGTATGTAGTAGTCAATCTTGTGAGGATAGCCATTAATGGTTTGATTCGCTCGCACTGACACCGTTGGAGTGGAACTCGTGGTTCCGCCGGAGGGCGTATCGCCACCATTTTTTGCACAAGAGGTTTGTAAGAAGACTGCAACTATAAAGAGAGAATAAGATAAAATACGAAACATTTGATTCATGAGCTTTCCGCCTAACCAACATGAGGGATATCTGACTCTTGTTTAGTATAGACAGAAGGATTGAGCACAGAAAAGTAAAAAGCCGCTGAGATCTATGCCAGCTCAGATAGAGTATTTAGCCTACATAAGCCAGGTCGAACCAGTCGTTCTTTATTGGGATATTCCTCGCATTCCACGATCATCAATAAATAAAAGGCCCGTTTTTGCCGATTAATAAATATTCAAAAAATAAAATCTACGAGGCAAATATGATACTCCAAGGATTATCAAGCTGGTTTCGAGGTATTAAAGGTCGATTGCTTTTTTCAGCGCTGCTACCCGTTGCTGGATTTGCAACTGTTTTTGGAATCTCATTTTATGGGTTAAATAAGTACAATTCGATGCTCACGGTCGCTAATGAGAGCATCATTCCAAATTTGAAATCGATCGGAGATATGCGCCAAACACGAAATAAATTTAATTATAACGTGTTAGCGGCAGTCGTTGCCGAAAAACCTCAAGTGAAAAGTGATCGAATAAAAGATGCTAGAGACGCGATCAAGGAATTCCGAGACAGTTACAAAAAATTCTCGGAAACTCCAAGTATCGAAGGTGGAAAGGAAATTAACTCCAAAGTAAAAGATCTGATTTCGGGTTATTTCGCCTTGAGTGAAAAAATTGTTGATTTGGTTGCATTGAATGATCGAGAGAAAGATAAGGAAGCCTTGGCGCTCCTCGAAGGAGAGCTGATGGAGCGCGGTGAAAACATCCGCATTTTCATTCGGGACATCAGCAAGCTTTATACTGACAAGTCAATTGAACAAGAAAAGGCAGCCAAAGAAACGAACGCTGAGGTTTTCAATCTTATCCTTCTTGCGACTCTAGCTGCCAGTTTAGTTATTTTCGTCGTTTTAAGCAGTATTGGTGCGAAAATCTCTAAGGCGGTGGGTGACATCGCAAATCGTCTTTCGGCAGCAAATACAAATGTAACAACTTCCGTTGAGCAACTTAATGAGGCTGGAAATAGTTTATCAAAGTCATCCACAGAGGCTGCCGCTTCCCTTGAAGAGACAGTTGCTGCTCTTGAGGAACTCACATCCATGGTTCAAATGAATTCCGACAATGCTAAGCAGGCGGCAGCCCTCTCTGTTTCCTCTCGTGAGGCCGCAGAAAGAGGAGAAAATGAGATCAAATCTCTGATCACATCTATGACAGAAATTTCTCGGTCATCGAAAAAAATTGAGGAAATTATCTCAGTGATTGATGATATCGCCTTTCAAACCAATTTATTGGCTTTGAACGCGGCTGTTGAAGCAGCCAGAGCTGGTGAGCAAGGAAAAGGATTTGCGGTTGTTGCCGAAGCGGTCCGAGCTCTTGCTCAAAGAAGTGCGGCTTCAGCAAAAGATATTTCCGCTTT
>JBLMWG010000078.1:0-7263 GCA_050257115.1 Bacillota bacterium | reverse complement strand
GAACCATCTCCTCGCGCGCCGAAAACCGTATGCAAAGAAGCCAAAGACAAGTGGCAAGAGTGCCTACTGGAAATAATCGAGAGCAGTCCCCTTGATTCTGAATATCATGAAGTTAAAATTTTGCTTCATACCGGGCGAACACATCAGATCCGCGCACAAATGGGCTTTGAAAAAGCACCAATTAAAGGTGATCACACCTATGGTGCAAAAAAGATGTGGGAAGAAGAAAGAATAGAACTGACTGCTTGCGAGTTGGAGTTCACCAACCCGCTTTCAAACGAACATCACGTCTTTAAAATCTAGAACAAATACGCGTTCGTCATCAAACTGTATTGCGTGTTGAAAGGCTGCCAAATCGCCACATCTTGTCCCCTGTAAGAGTTCAACATCGTGTCGTTGCCAATACCCAACGTGAAAGACAATCCACGCGCCGGACGAATCCACATGCTAAGGCCCAAACGCAGAGCCGTCGTATGATCGCCACCCACATCCTCGACGGCAGAATAATGATACCAAGATTCATTGAAGCCTGTTTTAGTTGTAAAGCTGATGACTGAATTCACATCGTATTGCAATTGCAAATAGTGCTCAAGACCGAACTGTTTATTAGCCTGGCGAGGGTCCGTCACATAGGTTCCGTCATCAAACTGCGGAATCGAATCATTCAAATTCGCTGTTTGGCTTTGCCAATAGATATCAGGCTTGGCGATATAAGCCGCACTCCACTTACGGGAAATCTGATAGTCCGCATATCCTTCCAAACGAATCTTTGTGATCAAACCCTGAGCCTGAGAAATCTTGCTTGTCGGCAGATACACTTTCGCTTTGCCCGACAAGTCAATATCTCCGAAATAACCCAAATCGTAATTTGAGTATGCAAAGTGGATATCACCTAAAGAAAAGTCCGAGGTGGTTTGATCTCCGTAATCATTTTGTCCAGCGGTATTAAAATAGAACGGAAAATTCATCGCCACTTTTTGACGAGAATCCAGTTTATAGTTCGCAGAGATATAGTTATAGCTGTCGACAGAACGATCCGAAGTCGCCGTTTTCCCAGGCTTCATATTGCTTTGTGAAGCGATCGAGAAAAACGCCAATGCCCAGTCACTCAATTTCCCAGAAATAGAGCTGTTAAGACCCGCATTATCACCATCCAACACGGCTGCAAAAGACATCGTGGTTACACAGGTTGAAGCGATCAAAACTGCCAATGCTTTTTTAAACATCTCTATCTCCTTAAAAGGTCCCGACAAAATTCCTCAAAGTTATGCCATAGTGCTCCGCATTACACAATATCCAAAGTTTAGACAGGGTATGTCTGAACTGAGCCTTTAGGTGCTTTACACTTGAGATGAAGAACTAAAACCCATAGGCTGATTCCCATGAAAAACACACGTCTATTTCAGAACCTGATTCTCGCTCTTGTATTCGTATTTATCACGGGCTGTGCCGTTTCTTTCTCGAAGAAAAAATGGGACCTTCCACCCATTGCTGATAACGAAGTCAGCGTCATGTCTTTCAATATGGAGAACCTGTTCGATACAGTGAAAACTCCGGGGCACAACGATGAAACCTTCCTTCCTCGTTATATGAAAGAAGGCGACAAATCTCTTCGCGACGCTTGCGCCAAAGAAAATGACAATTCTTACCGTCTAAACGAGTGTTTGACGACCAATTGGACTCCAGACGCCCTCGATACCAAACTGACGAATATTTCTAAAGTTGTTATGGATGTTGATGGCCGAGGCCCTGACAATCTCATGATCATGGAAATCGAAAGTGATGTCGTTCTTAAACAACTCAACGACCACCTTAAAGATGCAAAGTACATCACTCAAGTGATCATTGATGGCCCCGACAAACGCGGTATTAATGTGGCCTTCCTATCTCGATGGCCATTGGTAGGTAAACCCGTTTTACATCCAATACCTTGGAAGCCAGAAAATCCAAAAGACAAAGAATGGATGGAGCGCTCTCGCCGTATCCTTGAAGTGACCGTAAAGGCACCTAATGGCGATCCCATCACCTTCCTTGTGGGCCATTTCCCATCCCAATCAAACCCAACGTACTGGCGTCAGCAGATCGCTCAGTTCGCGGTGGATTTGATTAAAAGCAAGGGACCGAATGCCATGGTTGTCTTCGGTGGTGACTTAAACATCACTCATGAAGAAGAAGAAAAAGCTCACATCTTCAGAGATATTTTGAGCAAAGGGGGAGCTGTTTCCCATTTTGTGGGTTGTAAAGAATGTCCAGGAACCCACAACTATCGTAAATCTTGGTCTTTCCTAGATGCCCAAGTATACAGTCCCGCCTTACTCGCTGACGGCACGGGCTCATATCAAATGGAACCAGGAACAATTGATGTGATCCGCTACAATCCGGTTCACCTTTATAAAGGGAAGTACCCTAAGCGTTGGGACAATGAAGCCCACGAAGGAGTTTCAGATCACTTCCCTTTGTACGTTCGTTTAAAACAACGAAGTGAGGCAAAAACTCCAATCAAGGAAGAAAAGCCTGCCGAAACGGCTCCTGCAAAAAAGAGCAAAACTAAAAAGAAAAAATAGGTGAGATTCCCGTCGCCGAGAATCTCGTCAACTTATAAAACCGAGCAGGAAGCTCGGTTTTCAGCTTTCCAAGGATGAAGGAGAAGCACATAACTGTCTCAGCTGGATAAGCAAAGAAGCCACACTCTGAGGGGTCAGTTTAATTTTTTTAAACCTAGTACACCAATAAACGGCTCAAATCCACTGTTGGACGTTTCCCACAGGTTGCTAACCCATTCGTCCATCTGTCGCCGATTGTGATAACATCGCCGTCAAAGGATACGACTTTTTTTGATTTGTCCGTCGTGATCGCTGCCGCACCATTCAGTTTATTGCAAAGGCCATCCGCCTGAAGTGCCAAGTTACTACCCGCTATTGTGGTCGTAAATTTTTTGCCTGCATTTGAACCTTCGTATTCAGACGTAGCATTTATGGAGTTAATTTTGACATCGTTTGTAGCTAACGAAGCTTTATCAACTTTCAAAACCAATGTCGCAGTGAAATGAGATGTTTGCCCCTTCGCACCTAACGAACCATTGATACTGCCCGTAATTGCAACATTGATTTCTACAGCGGCATCATTACCAGCAACATTCGCCAATGTTAATTCGTAAAGGTCCTCTCTGAGATTCAAATAATTTTTGCTTTTATCCAAAGAGTCCGCTGAAGACTTGATGTCATTTCCCTTAATATTCAAACTTTTCAAGTCCCCGGCTTCTTTACTCACCGTCGCCTCGAAAGTCTTAGTCATTTTACCTTTGAAAGCACCATTGCTATTTTTATATTCAAGATCATCTTGCGTGCTTTCTATTTTTACCGCTGCCTCTGACTTGTTTGAGACTTGATACTGAGTTTTCACAGCGTCGCCGTAACCGGCAGCCAAACGCACAAGCTCAATGGCTTCAATTTGTTTTTCCATCAAGAATGCTGACATCGCATAAGCACCGATTTTGAAGTCAGTGCCGTTGTAACCGCTTTTGCTGCGATTCTTTTTTTCAAGAATTCTTGCTCGCACCCCTTCATCGACGACCTTAACATCTCGAGGCGTGCAGGCCGTTGTTAGAAGTGTTGTCGAAACGAATAGTGCGGAAAGGACATTCATTGTTTTCATGGCTCAGGAATCTAACCTGAAACCTGGAATTCCGCCAGTCTTCATTAAAAATTACAGTGGTGTCAAAATAGTAAACAGACAGCGGAGGCCGCCATTATTTATTTTAAGCTCTTTAAGAACTTGATACCCCTCGGGGACGGGCTGAACCCTCTCCTTGTCGGGATATAGAACCCCCAACTTCTGGGGCTTGTATTGGCGGCACAACTCCGAAGCCAGAGCCCTTAAGC
Organism: Bacillota bacterium; assembly: GCA_050257115.1. Taxonomy (GTDB): domain Bacteria; phylum Bdellovibrionota; class Bdellovibrionia; order Bdellovibrionales; family Bdellovibrionaceae; genus Bdellovibrio. Next base: position 3,382 of record JBLMWG010000078.1, on the reverse strand, counting down.
CTCCCCGACCCGCGACCGGCAAACGCTCCCCATAGGGTGGGTTTACGATCATCCATAAAGGAGTTGCCGCAAAAGCCGCTCCTTTGAGGGCATCTTGCTGCTTTAATTCCAAAGACATACTTTGAAAACCATCGCGCTGATGAGACTTCAGCTGGGCTTCCACTTCCTCAAAATTCTTTTTTGCGACTGGAAGCATTTCCGCATTTAGATCACAGCCGATGAACGCTTTAAACGGAGCCCTCGTCGGCATTTCGTAATTCAAGGAAAAACTTGGAGAAAGGAACAACTTCGGGCATCTCTTCCAATTTTTAAAGGCAAATTCTCGTTGAAACTGCCCTGCCCATAAGCTACGTGCCTCTGTTAAAAAAGTTCCTGCCCCCATCATGGGATCACACAAAGTCACACTTTGAATTTCCCCTGGGGTTTCCTCCCCAATCATTTCACGCAAAAGTTCAGCCGCAATAGTTTCCCGGAGAGGTGCTTCACCTTTCAATACAGACCAACCACGCTTATGCAAATGCTCACCCGTACTATCTAAGCTGATCGTACACACATCATCTTCCATACGGATATATATCGAAGCACAAGCTGTTGTGCCCCTGTTACCAACAAAGAGTTCACTCAATGCCTTTTCCGCACTTTCTTGAAGACGCTTTTCATTATTCAAACGACTTTTTTGTGCAGCAACTTCCCAGTCAACATGACCATGGGGAAGGTACTCTTTCCACGGAAGAGATTTGAATTTTTGATAAAATTTTGGCAGATCCTTGGTACGAAAAGAAGTCATTCGCAATAAAACGCGATTCGACGTTTTCAAAAAGAAATTCAATTGCAACGCTGCAAATAGGTCCGTCTCAAACTCCAAGCCACCCTGATGGACCTCGATTTCTGGAAAAGGTAACAAATGCGTTTTTGCGTCCTTGCCCAAAAGATAAGGCCAGACCTCTTTCATTTCCGTCAGCGCCATATTCTCAAAGCCCAAAGGCGTGGAGACAAAAAACTTATTCATAAATTAAAATCTCCAGTACATATCAAATAGGAAATAATAACCGTCAACCGGTGATAACTTAAATGATGAGACATTCGTTGAGTTCACTGACATACTAAAGTGGAAACGATCCCAGATCTTCAAATATGTCAAATAGCCACCCAGTGCTTTGGTTTCAAAGTTATAGCTGGGACCCAAAAGTACGCGGTCCCAATTTCGCAAAATAAACTCATAGCCCGTCTGGAAGGACGTTGTTCCCAGGGATTTCACTGCCGTGATATCGCTCGCATTTTCAAAGCTCATCGCCGCGACCGTAAACAACATATGAGAAACAACACTCTCTGAAGAAATAGAATCCCAATACACCGTAAAGTTCAGCGTCGTCGTATCTAATCTCGGAACATGAGCGCCGTTGACGCCAATTGAAAACACGTTGGAATCCGATCGATAGGCACGAACTTTGGCAGCACCATTCCATGCTTGCGCTGCATCCCCGGGGATGATCGTATTAACGGACAGCCAGTCTTTGACACCATAGTTCACCTGACCGAACCAAGTCAGCAAATACTCCCCTTCCCACAGGGTTTCCGCTGTATCCCCGACAGCCACCCCTTGAGTGTAAATCGGTTTGTACTTCGCAGATATGCCTTTGCCTTTGCGCCTCACAATAAGGTCGGTTGTGCCAGAGTACTTTTCATTGGTGCTGGATAGATCAATATGGGAAATATGATCGCCAACCTGAATGATATGCAATCGCGACTGGCGCAACAATTTGCACGTGATTTCGTAAGTGCCGTCCTCATTGTTAGCAATCCCAATCACTTCCACAAAACCGATAACACCGGTGGCTTGTTGCTGGGAATCAACCGAAAGTGTTTCTCCAACGAGCCAATCATTCGCAGATGTACTTGCATGAAGGGTCTGATCGTCCAAGATAGAATCAATCGTCGCACGCGTGTCTTTATTCGGAATATAGGCGGGCTCGCTCGCTGGTTGGCGAATGACGATAGGCACCTCTTCATCCATCCCATGCGCAAACGGAATCAATGCACAAAAAACCAGCAAAAATGAGAACAGCCCTCGAAATGTCATGGGCTGAACATAACGCAGAACTATTTGCGATTCAATTGATCCTTGAGACTTCCAAACAAGCGCAGAATGTCGGAGCGAGTCGCCTCACCCAACCACATTTTTTTTGCCTGAAAGGCCGTCAAATCCCAAGCCCCTGGAATACGCCCATAGAACACCAAATAAGCAAAGCCCTGTTTTAAAATTGTATCCGAGCTGCTTTTACCCAGGCTGTGCAAAAAGGCCATAAAACGCGGAGTCGCAGCGTACACCTCATCTAGCGACAACGTCTGATTATGGTCCCGATCATAGACGACCATAATAGCTTCCACGTAGTGCAAAATTGTGACCATCGTGCGCACATTCGCCGTTTCAATCAGATTGGGCTTCTGATCCGGAGATAATGAAGCCGATTTCAGAGAGTTATAGAAATCACTCCATTGAGTATCATTCAGCCGAGCTACGTACTGAGCCATGTTCGGCAAATTATCAAAATAGGCACTAAAATCACGACGAAGACGAGCTTGAAAGCAATTTTCATTTAAATACCGATTTCCGAATACGTCTTTGGCATTCATCGCACAACCAGAGGATTCAATGCCTGTTTGGAGATCACCAGCGGATGATAAACCTGCACTGAATAGTACACTCACGAACTCATAAGTTTCGCGAATATTCATCCAGTCGTCGCCGTTACCACTGAAAGTAAAGAAATTCGCCTCAAGGAAACTACGCCCTCCGGTATTCCCGGTGCGTGGATCAAAGGCTTTAAGATCTGTCATCAAATCCGTAAAATCCTCATACCACGTGATCAGACCTTGCTTACTCAGACGCGCCTCTGACAAAACTCCCGCCTTATTTTCGCCATAAGCGAGCATCAACCCGCGAGACATCGCGCGCATTAAATTGGATTTCGTCAAAGACATCCAATCAGTTTTCATCTCGATCCCTGAATCTATTTCTAACATTCTTCCATGCTGGTTGTAAGATACAAGCACCGGTGAATTGAGTTGTTGCCCCAGATCAAGCCATGCATTCTGCAAGGCAGTCTGTTCATAAGGGTCGCTCGTAAAGCCGGTTTGCAGCGAGCCACCATCACCCAACTCACGGTAACTCTTCAGCAAGCTTTGTTGAGTCATCACCGAGCCACCGGACTTCGAACTCACAGTATCGATAAAGTTTTGATTGAGGCGCCACACATTGAACTCACGACGAAGAGATATCAGATGACTTTTTTGCAAGCCCAGAATCCCTCGCGAGTCGCCATTTCTATTGACATCAAGTAGGCGCAAAATCGCTGCACGATAAACACGTTTGATAGACACT
>JBLMWG010000077.1:0-6761 GCA_050257115.1 Bacillota bacterium | reverse complement strand
AGAGACCTGAGTCACCTGAAAAAGGATTGGGTCTCATGGATCATCACGGCAATTATTCTGATGCCGACAGGAATTTTAATGGGTTCCGCCTTTGGCCTGCTTCATTCCCCTCAAGAACTCTGGCGAACGATCCCGTTGGCACTCGGTCTTTTTATGTTGGGTGTGTTTTTCTATTTCATTTTAACGCACGGATTGAACTTACAGTTAGAGTGTCACGCAGGAATTGCCAAGACTCTGGCTAAATCCGCATTGGCAGCAGTCAGAAATTTGCGAACCTATTTTCCCTGTGTATTCTATATCAGCGTGCTGCTCTTGTTCTCAGGCTTCATGCGCGGCCTTGGCTTTATTATCTCGTTGCCTTTTATGTTCTACGTTTCTTTTTATCTGTATAGTGAACTCAAAAGGAAAGATGCTTTCAAAGCAAAAGAAAAAGGCGCTTAAAACTGCGCCTTTTTCTTTCTCGTTTTTATTCCAATTTTTTTGTTCTGCGATTATTTGCTCGTATGTTCTGCTGCCACTGGAGATCCTTCTGATGCTGGCAGACGAGGACTCAATTCTTGCTTTTCAATCGCCGTGATTTTCGCGCGAATTTCTTGGACCTTATTCTTATCAGTTTCTAGATCTGCGGCTTTAAGATACATTTTTTTAGCTTTCTCAACCATAGATTGCTTATAGTAAGCATCACCCAAGTGCTCTGCAATCACACTCACCGTGCCTTGATATTTGTGGGCAGCTTCCAAGAACTTAACAGACTCAGCGAACTTGCTTTGTTTGTACAAAATCCAACCAAGAGTATCCAAGACATAGCCATCTTTAGGTTCCAACTCCATCGCACGACGAGCCAGCTTTTCCGCGTCAGGAAGGTTTTGACCCATTTCCGCCCATGTGAAGGCAAGGTAGTTCATCCCTTGCACATGATTTGGATCCAGCTCCAATACTTTTTTCATTTCGGAAATAACAACGTCTTTTTTACCCATACGGTCGTTGATTGTTCCATAATAGAATCTCAACTGCGCATTTTCAGGAAACTTCTCAAGACCTTGCGACAAGATTTTCGCCGCCCCTTTATAGTCTGACTTTTCGTCAAGCAACGAAGCGTACATTGCGTAGACTTGGGGTTGGTCATTTCTTACCGCTAAACTTTTGGAGACAACATCCAAAGCCTCATCCAAGCGCCCCAAGCCTTTCAAAAGATATGCGGCATGGACTACGGACTCTCCATAGTAAGTGCTCGTTGATGGAATTTTCTTAAATTCACGCACAGCCTTTTCATTTTGGCGTGTTTCTTCGTAAACAGCGGCTAGGTAAAAACGGATTTTATCTGACTCTGGCGCATCTTTTAGAATTTGCTCAAGCTTATCAACCGCAACTTGATAACGTTTTTGTTCAATCAAGATCAACGCCATTTTCATTTTGATGTTTAATGGCTCTTCTGAAGATTGCTCAAGGACTTCAAGCTGCTCATAAGCAAGTTCATACTTACCTTGCTCTATGTATGTCTGCGCTAGTACATCCGCAATTTTTGGCGACGGTGTATTTTCTTTTTGGTAAGTGCGATACAAAGCCAAAGCTTTTGCTTCATTTTTTTGTTTTGTATAAAGCGCTCCCAAAGACAACACGCTGTCTGCAAAATCAGGTTTCAACTTCATAGCTTTTTTGAAAGACTCTTCAGCAGCTTTTTGATATTTCGCCTCAGGTTGTTCCATGCGAACGCGGCCGATGTAATAGTGAGCTAGATAAGGCGTGCTGTATTCTGGGTTCTTAAGCAAAGCTTCGAAATACTTTACCGCTTTGTCTGATTGCTTCTGCTCAGAGTACAAGGCACCAATATATAAAGGAGCTTCCGTATTGTTCGGCTGCAACTTTATCACTGTTTGGTATTGGTCCATCGCTTTTGGATAAAGTTTCATCGATGAGTACAACCCACCTAGCAACAAATGAGCGTCAATGTTTTTTGGATCTTTGCTGACAGCGTCTTCTGCTTGAGCCAAAGATTCAGAGATCATTCCTTGCTTCAAGTATTCTGCCGCCAAACGCATGTTAACTGCTGGCGAATTAGAATCATAGATCAACGTCATCTTGAAAGCTTCAATGGCTTTATTGGAGTTTCCTTCTAGCGCATAAGCTTCGCCCATGGAGAAGTAATAGTCTGCCTGAGTACGCATGTAGAGTGGATCAAGCGTAGCCTGGCCGTCTTTCGTAGAAATCGGCTGGGGAGTCAAAGATGCCGGAGCGCGATTATGATCATTAAAGGACGACTCGTAATAAGGAGCAGTACCGGAGTCATTTGACTTGAATGTCGCACAACCTGTCAGAGAGATAAGTAGCGGGGCTATAATCACGGTCCTAGTGTATGGAAACATCGGATCTCCTTGGTCACTAGGCTGTTCGGTGAATTTTCGAAAATTCTTGATGAGGCGGGACCACATCACGACTCCCGTCCAGAAAGGAGGCGCCTAATTCTGAGACATGCTCAAGACCACCCCAATGTCGTCACCTTCATACTTTGGCTGAACCATAACTTTCTTGTTTTCATCATCCAGGTCCGCAGTCTCGATTTTGCCGTTAGGCCCCGCCGACCACACAAGGATGCGGATATTTTTAGCTGGTTCCGCCGACAGGACGCGGTAATGGTAAGCATGCCCCCAAGGATCAGTTCCCATAGTTCCAGTCGTACGCAGACTATCTAAAGACACGACAGGAGCCAGAGAAGCTGGATTTCTCCCCCCTTTGGAAACCACAGAAGCGCTCGAACTTTTCGCCGCCTCGCGATAAATTTGCACGACTTGATAGCCTACAACCTCAGCTTTCTGCAGAGCGACTTCGGTATCGAGATCCTGACCTGAGTGATTCCAAGGTGAGGCAATAATACTCAGTGAAAAGGCAACAAGTCCTAACAATGTTAAGACACCTGATGACTTAAACTCTTGTTTTTGCTCACTATTCATTAAATTACCGCCCGCAACGTTAGCTACCTTGATGATATTTCGGACGGTTTTTCTGAAAACTTTAGACAAAGGTCCAACAAAGTTAAAAAAACAAACTATAGTTTGTTCGAGGAAAAGTTCTCAAAACGAGTTTATCTGACGCCTAGAGTCTTTTCTTTTGATCTGAGGACCGCTTGACAAGGGGTGGCGGCGAGGATAGTTTGCGCCCATCGACAGGGGGATGTGCTGAATACTTTAGCATTTATCTCGTGGATATTTTGGGAAAATTTCAAATTGGGAGGCACTTTTGATCAACCAAAACGAAACAATGACATCTAAGCCAAATTCTAAAGTTAAAATCATCAAGCGTTATCAAAACCGCAAACTTTACGACACTCAGCAAAGCTGCTACGTGACGTTGGACGATATCGCTAAAATGATTCGCACTAACGAAGAAGTGATGGTTATCGACAACAAATCTAAAAATGACATCACTGCTGCAACTTTGACTCAAATCATTTTCGAAGCAGAAAAGAAAGCATCTCAATACGCTCCTCTTTTCACACTTCGCGAAATCATCCAAAATGGCAACGGTAGCATTTCTGGCTACTTGGCTAAACTTGGCGCTTTCCCTCAAGATTACATGACTAAACAACAAGTAAACACAGTTGTTGAAAATTCATCTACAGACAGCGTTAAACAAAACTTGGAAAACCGTGTTGCTACTGCTGCAACTCGCTACAACACAGACACTACTGCTAAAGTAGCTGCTGAAAAAGCGACTGTTCTTCCAGGTCTTCAACAAGACGAAGAAACTCCAAATCTTCCAGGTTCTTCTCTTGGCTTGAACAACTAATTCCGACTTCGGTGGGATTTGTTAAAAAGGCTCTGCTTAAGCAGGGCCTTTTTTTTTGCTCTAATAAGCGCGGTCACGCGATTTTGCCGCAAAAAGAATTTCGGTTCCTATTGAAGAGAACGCCAAATGATAAACTTTTTTTGGCCCGCTTTGATTTCGACAGTTTGCTTATCAAGTCGCTCACCCGTTACAGCCCCTGCCGAGTTCAGGCCTTCGACACTAAATTGATAAGTTCCTGCGGCCAAAGGTACACGGATCAATTGAATCGTTTGAGGCAATGTTGACCATTGGCGCAAATCTGCTCGATCCGCTAAATTCAATGCTAAGAAAGTCAAATCACCAAGCAGTTTATTTTTTTGACGGACTTGATCCGCAACCACTGCTTTTGAAGCAAGACCAGCTATGCGCTTCGCAACAAGGACTCCGTAGTCCTCAGTCAGAGTTTGAATCGCTGCTTGTTCAACATTGTAAATAGGATGACTCATTACAGGTTCAAGTCCATCGACAATCAAGCGAGCCCGTTGAGTTTCACTCGGAACCGGACGCAAAGATGGCAGGCGATATTCATTGGAGCTGGTCACTTTGCGAGGTCCCCAACCCTGTTGATAAATCACCACCAACTCACCCATGGATTTGTTGTACCAGTTGGGATCTTCCTTTACGCCAGGAAATTTCTTTTTCCAATCTTGATAGGTATCCATTCGACGAGCCAATTTTGCTGAGCGAATCAGATCTTCATCAATACCTGGTATCATCGGATCTAGCTTATACGCTTCAGCATAGGCGATATAAGCATCATCATAGTTCCTACTGGCTTCCCAGATTAATGCGGATAAATACTTACTGAAAGGATTCAGTTCAAACTTCTGTTTTTCTTCTTGGCGGTATTTCGTATACTTTTCGTTGATACGACGGGCTTCCACCAAGGCGTCATCAAGCTGTCCGATCTCTAAATAGTTCATCGCCAAATAGGCATTGATAAAAATTTTCTCGAAAGTATCACCCTTGTATTGAACCATTTCTTCATTCAGCACCAGAGATCCGGTGACTCGTGAAACAGAGTGATAATCCAACAGCTCAGATAAGCGATCGGCTTTTAAAAAGGTGTTATTGCTCTCTTTGATTTTCCCCGCAATTTGGTAAGCAACGCCGGCATCCAGCAAATAAACAAGCTGATCCCCGTCCTCCTTAGCTGCTAAGGGTTCCAAGACCTTTAAGGCCTCCTCGTAATTGTGATGAGTCAACGCCTCACGAGCCGACTGCACCTTGCCTTGATAAGTTGCACAAGCAGAAAGACTTAGAATAAAAAAAAGACCCACGATGGGCGTGAGTCTTTTAAAATACGTATTCATTATTACAGACCGATTGATTTCTTCTTAAATACTTTACGAATTTGTTTTTGATCTGACCACGTGATCATGCTGGTCTTAAGATTCGTCATGTTCAAAGTCAGTTTGTAGTATACAGATTTATCTTTACCAACTTCTTGAACGATGGAGTCCAAACGACCATTGATGATGAAGTCTGCACCAATTTGGCCACCTGGGCCTTTTTTCGTTTCAGCACTTGTCATACCAGAGTTTTGATAGTTGTATTCGTCGGAAATATCTTGGCGAGCTTCCTTATCAATGAAAGCGACTTTGCCAGTTTTCATCAACTCAACACGAACCATATCCATGATGCTTTGAGTATCGATGTGTTCACTCGTTTTATTTTGCAAGTTAGTCACCATAACCACAGGTGTTTTTTTAGCTTGAGTGATGGCAGGAGTTTGTAAGGCACTTGCCACTAGATCCTGAACAGCTTTTTGCATGTCTGTTTCCGACCACTGGTCGTTCAAAAGATTCACTCTTTCAACGTTATCGTAATCACCCTTAGTAAAAGCTTGTGGCCCGCAGCCTGCGAGAGCCAACATAGATACTGTTACAGCGCTAAGAATTAGATTCTTATTCATAGTTACCTTCCTTATACCCCTAGAAGTCTATGCCGACTGCCCATGAGGTGCAAGTCATACCCATGTTTCAAGACGGGTGTCCTAATGCCGAATCAGGGAAGTCCTCAAACGGATCTAGACGAGTCATGCCATTTGCTTATCCCCTCAATATCATGAATGAAGTCACATCTAGCCTTCAAGCTTTCGAATCGCTAAAAAGTAGTGCGAACCCCTTTTCCGAGGAGCTCTGGGTCATTGCCCTCGGACCACAGCTACAAATCTTAGGACAGGAAATGATTTTTCGCGGGACAGCAGATCAATGCTTTAGTCACCCCCGTGATGTTTTCAGGTTTCTGATTATCTTGAATGCGACTTCATTCATCTTAGCTCACAATCATCCCAGCCAAGAAGTCCTGCCCTCCGAGCAAGACTTGATCATGACAAAGAAAATGCATGCCTGTGCCAAGATCTTTCAAATCCCGCTGATTGATCATGTGATTTTTACGTCAGAAAAGTATTTCAGTATGGCCGATAATGGTTATTTCACTACCTGGAACAAAAAATTTAGACCGGAAAAATATTATTGAATAAGTTCGCCACTCGTACCAAATAGTTGAATGTTGCTGCCACTGGCGTCTCTCGGATTGCGGATCGGAATGACTTGTTTCACTCGGTACTGGTCATCTAAAATAACTTTATAACCGCCACGTCTGGCATTTTCCACGAACTGGCGCGCGTACTCTTCTTTATACGCTTGAGTATACTCAGCATTTTGCTCTGCGCTGAAAAGTTCCTTTTGAATAACATCGTGAGGTGACAAGGCTTCCTCTTCACGATGAGTCCCACGTCCGATTTCATCGGCGACTTCTGCGGCCCGTGAATCCGTCGAAAGATCAACACCTGACGTTTGTGGCTGATAAGTGGCTTGTGACTTTGTAGAATTGAACTCTGTCGCCAATCGAGCATTTTCAATTTCCATACGACGACGCTGGAAATCTATTTTTTCGTTCGTGTACATCAAATGCTTATTCACTGATTTTTCGAA
>JBLMWG010000076.1:0-9686 GCA_050257115.1 Bacillota bacterium | reverse complement strand
TTAAATATAACGCGCACTCGCTACCAAAAGTATGTCCGTACCTTGTGGGAGTTAGGAATTTTGTTTTTCGTAGGCTTTGGCTTTGAGCCAGTAGTGTTCTTTGTCTTCGAGATTGAGTTTGCCCCAGTCTTTGTTGTCTTGAGTGGCGAATTCAATCATCTTGTTGAAGCGGCTTTCAAAACGTTGATTGCCTTTTCTTAGAACTTGCTCTGGATCCATTTTCAGATGTCGTCCTAGTTGTGCTAAGGAAAATAGAACGTCTCCCAATTCGTGTTCAATCTCTTTATCACTGCCTTCATCCAAGGCCTCGCGGAGCTCGTCGTATTCTTCCTCCACTTTCAGCATGGCACCTTCCGCGTTGTCCCAGTCAAACTGCAATTTTTCGGTGCGTTTGCCGATTTTGTAGGCTCTTTGTAAGGCCGGCAGGGGAGGAACATTGAGTTTATATTGTTCTTCAATAGGCTTGTGGGCGGCTTCTTGCTTTTTTATTTCTTCCCATTTGCGCGCAACCTCCGCAGAGTCTTGAACTTTCGCATCGGAAAACACATGGGGATGGCGGCGAATCAGTTTTTCGGAAATGGATTGAATCACATCATCCAGAGTAAAGGCTCCACGCTCACTTGCTAGTTGTGTGTGCAGAATCACTTGAAACAAAACATCACCCAGTTCCTCTTTGATCTTGCTATCCCGCTCGGGAGAGGGCGTTTCTATGGCTTCGACAAGTTCATGGGTCTCTTCGATCGCATATTGTGTAAGGGACTCATGGGTTTGCTCTTTGTCCCAAGGGCAGCCGTCAGGGGCGCGCAGACTTGCCACGATCTCGACTAAGGACTCAATATTGTTCAAATTAGAGGGAGTTTTTGCCATACAGCGCCTCGACTTTCTTATGGAATCGCCTCTATGCTAGCGCAAATACACAGTGATTTCGACAATTAAAATAAATCACGTTAGGCTATAAAGGGCTTAATCAATAGGCGGAATATTAGGGACAACAGTCTAAGTTATGCAGCGTGGAAAAGGTTCTAAGAGAAACGAGAGTCCTGCGACTCGAGTAAATTATGAAGATCACAGTCAAAAGTTTTTGGACTGGGTTGATTCTATTGGCCTGGAGAAAACCTTCTTTGGCCGAATTATTCACATGATGGAAGAAAAATTTTTCGTTCGTAGAGCGGCGTTTATCTTCCTTTACTGCGTCTTGTTGTCCTATACGATCTTTTTCCAAATTGATGTTCCTTACACGTTTAACGTGGGTGATGTCGCTCGTTTTGATGTGCCGTCACCGATCGGTTTTGAAATGACCGACGAAGTAACTACGGAAGAAAAGCGTCTGAAAGCAGAGTACTCCGTCCCAATGGTCTATGATTTTGATACGAGTGTTTTTGAACGCGTGTCTTTAGGTTTGATTCATTCCTTCCGTACCATGCGCAATTACTATCGTGAAACAGAATGGCCAAAATCTCCATCGATTTATCGCGGTCGGGTGAAAGAGTTTTTTCAGTATAAAAAAGAGTTTGAACAAGAGTTGGGCGTGACCGTGTCTGACTTTATGTTTGAGTGGCTGATTGATAATAAATTCAGCGGTCGTATTGAAGCCATTTTGATTCGCAACTTGGAAAGCTGGTACGAAAATAAAATCGCCGAAGCACCAGATCGTTTTATTCCCACGGGCCAGGCCTCTGTCGTTGCCCGCGTGGTTCATAGAAACAATCTTGGGAAAGAATTTAGTATCAATCGCGGTGATATCCTAGATATCCAAGATCCAGAGCATTTCCAGTTGGATGATAAAAAAGATTTGGAGCATTTCAGTGAAGGGGATCGGGCCAATATCTTGTACTTTGCAAGATCCTTGCTGATTCCAAATTTGACTCTGAATAAGCAGGAAACCACAAGTCGCCGACAAGCAGCTCGTGATGCGGTTATTCCAGTTACCATCACAATTAAAAAAGGCCAAATCATTGTTGCGCAAGGGTCTGTGATTCAACCATTCCATATGGCCGTGGTGAAACAGATCGAAAATATCCGCGCAGACAAGCGCAAGGATCTGACAGCCTTGGCGATGGCTTTGATGTTGTCGGTTGTGATCATGGTCTTCTTCTCTTATCTGAAGCGCTTTACTTTGAACCGAGTCAAAGTTGATTTTAAAGACATGGCTGTGATGATGCTCATCGCATTTGGCACCGTGTTGTGTACGAAGATCTATTTGTTTATCACAGATGCGGCCTTTGTCTCAAAGCTAGGGCATCTTATACCAGCGAGTTTCTTTTTGTACGCGGCGCCCGTAGCGGCAGGGCCCATGTTGGTGGGCTTATTAGTCACCTCGGGCGAAATTGTTTGGCTGTTTACGGCCTTCACGGCGGTGTGTTTAGGCATCATGGTGGACTATAACTATCCACTTATGATTGTAAGCATGGTCGGCGGTATCGCCGCGGCTCGCGGTGTTTTCAGTTGTAAAACACGAAATGACATTTATCTTGCGGGAGTGCGCACGGGCTGTGTCAATGCGTTGGTGATTGCGTTTGTTTTGGCGATGACTCGTTTTGATCAAGAGGGTGGTGGCCGCGAAATTCTGTGGGCGATACCCGCCGGATTTATCGGTGGTATTTTCAGCTCTCTGTTTGCCATGATGTTTATTCCTTTGCTGGAATCGATGTTTAACTACACAACAGACGTTAAGTTGTTGGAGCTTTCAAACCTGAATCACCCGCTTTTAAAAGACATGATTGTAAAGGCCCCAGGAACTTACCATCACTCCATGATGGTGGGATCCATGGTGGAAGCAGCAGCTGAAGAAATCGGCGCGAATTCGCTATTGGGTAAAGTGATGTGCTATTACCATGATATCGGTAAGATGGAACATGCGAATTACTTTATCGAGAATCAAAAGCCAGGACACAACCCTCACGATCACATTTCGCCATTTATGAGTAAGACGTTACTGGTGGCCCATGTCAAAGACGGTGTGGAAATGGGAGTTGCTTACAAATTGGGTAAGCCCATTATTGATGGCATTATTCAGCATCACGGGACCACGTTGATTTCCTATTTCTATAATAAAGCTCTCGATCTTAAAAAAGAGGACGATCCGGAAATTAGTGATCAGGACTTCCGCTATCCAGGACCAAAACCACAGTTTCGTGAAGCGGCCTTATGTATGCTGGCTGACAGTATTGAAGCCGCCGCGAGATCTTTGGATGAACCTACGCCAGCGCGCCTGCAAAATATCGTCAGAAATATCGTGCAACGAAAATTCTCTGACGGGCAGTTGGATGAGTGTAATTTGACCTTGAAAGATATTTCCAGGGTGGAAGCTGCTTTCATCCGCATCCTTTTAGGTATATACCATCAGCGTATTGACTATCCGCGCGCAGCAGGTGGTCAATTAGGTGAGTCAAGTTCAACTACAGGCAATTCATAAGATGCAGATTTTAGTCATTAACGAATCAAAACACGCTATTCCCCGCAAGTTCATTCAAGAGTGGATGAGCCAAGTGGAGAAAGAGCTAAAAAAACGCAAAGTTCTCAGCACAGAAAAAGCAAAAAGAGAACTGACGCTCGTCTTTTTGGATAAGAAGCCAGCCCAAAAACTCAACAAAGAATTCCGGGACCGTGATTACGCCACCGACGTCCTTAGCTTTGACTCCATGGACCCAAGCAGCTTCGGCGAACTCGTCATGTGTCCTGAAGTCCTCAAGCGCCAAGCAAAAGAACATAAACTGACGTTTCAAAAAGAGCTCGGTTACATGCTCCTTCATGGAACACTGCACCTGCTAGGCTACGACCACGAAACCAACGAACAAGACGCAAAAAAAATGTTCACCCTCCAGGACACCGTCTTCGACCGTTTGCTGCAGAGCACCCCTTGACACCATCTCATAAAGAAATGACTATCTCTCTGTCTGTTTGAAGGTGGAGGGAAATAGGTACCGTGCGAGTTCCGCAGCGAGCCCAAATTCAACCAAATGAAAACAGAAGTAAAATCGAGCGAGGACTGTCTGAGCTAAGAGGACCTATTTCCCTCCACCTTCAAGCAGGACCGAGAGTTAGGAAGAAACGTAATGTCGATTGTGACCGAATCATCTGATGTGAAAAGAAAGATCGCCGACCTAGAAAGCTTCGCTAAGGAGCTTCGGGGGTATCTTTGACTTAGATAAGAAGAAAAAACGCCTTGATGAGCTCGCGATCCAGGCAGAAAATCCCGCGCTGTGGGAAAAACCTGCGGAAATGCAAAAGCTCAACAAAGAAAAAAGCCTTTTAGAAAAGGCCGTGGGCGAATTTGATTCTTTTACCAGTCGGTTGAGTGATGCATCGGTTTTGTTAGAAATGGCCGCCGAAGCTTCAGATGAAGCCAGCTTTTCAGAGGTCAAAGCGGAAGTTGCTTCTCTAGAAAAATACGGTCAAGAGTTAGAATTAAAACGAGTTCTTAATGGAGAACTTGATGCCAATAGTACATACCTGTCGATCAATTCGGGTGCTGGCGGGACAGAGTCCTGTGACTGGGCTGAGATGTTATTGCGTATGTACACGCGCTATGCCGATAAGCATGGTTATAAATGTCAAGTGATTGAGATGACCGAGGGTGAAGGAGCGGGGATCAAGTCCTGTACTCTGTTAATTGAAGGCCCTTATGCCTATGGGTATTTGAAAGCAGAGTCTGGAGTGCATCGTCTGGTGCGTATTTCTCCTTTTGATTCGAATGCTCGCAGACATACCTCATTTTCATCCGTCTTTGCATGGGCTGAGGTGGATGACGACATCAATATCGAAATTCGTCCGGAAGATTTAAAAGTAGATACCTACCGTGCCAGCGGGGCCGGTGGGCAGCATGTCAACAGAACGGACTCTGCGGTTCGCATGACCCATATTCCGACGGGGACGATTGTATCTTGCCAAATTGAACGTTCGCAGATTCAAAACCGTGAGAAGGCTTTGAAAATGTTGAAGGCAAAACTTTATGAGCTGGAAGTTGAGAAGCGTAATGCGGAAAAAGACGCCATGAACTCGCAGAAAAAAGCTAATGAGTGGGGGTCGCAAATTCGTTCTTACGTGATGCATCCTTATCAAATGGTGAAGGATCATCGCACGAATTTTGAAACTAACCAGGTGGATGATGTCATGGACGGGGATTTGGACGGCTTTATTATGGCCTATTTGAAAGAGCAAGTGAACACAGGGGCACAACCGTCGTGAATAAGTCACTTGCCTGGGTTTCATGGAAACTGCTTGCATCGAAAAAGACGTTGTTCGGAGGCTCTGCTCCGTTAGCTCTTTTTGGCTTGATCTTAGGGGTGGCCTCTTTGGTTGTTTCTATGGCGGTCATGAGTGGTTTTGAGTCAACATTGCAACAGGCGATGACTGATGTCTCTGGGCATGCTCAAGTGGTAAAGCGTTCGCGGTTTCCTGATGATTGGCGTGAGTTGGAAGCCAAAATTAAAGTCGCCGAACCATCTCTGGTCAGCACCGCGCGATTTGTTTTTGTTGAAGGAATTATGGCCCACGGAGGTCAAATTTCCGGCGTGTTGGTAGAGGGTATTGATAAAGACCGGGTGAATCAGGTTTTGCGCTTGGATAAGCGTGTGCAGGCAGGTTCCGCGGATCTTTCGGTGGCCTCTGAGATCCCTCTGGCTTTGATCGGCTCGGGGTTGGCAAAGAAAATGAATTTGAAAATCGGCGATACATTTCGTGTTGTAGTGCCCATTGCCGAGTCTTCCGATCCCTCAAGTTTTCAGCGCAAGGTCGGAGAGTTTAAAGTACAAGGAATTCTAGAACTTGGAAAATATGACTGGAATGAGCGGTTTATTCTGACTGAATTGTCGGCGGCGCAAGACATGGCAAAAATTGGCGATCGTTATACGGGATTATTTTTGCGTTTTCCGGACGCCTCGGTGGCTCGCGAAGCGGGATTCCGTATCAGTCAGGTTTTAGGGGCGCCGTATTGGGTTCGTGACTGGCGTGATTCCAATGAAAATCTTTTTGATGCTGTTGCCGTCGAGCGCCCGGCAATTTTCTTTGTCGTTTCTGTGATTATTTTTGTTGCGGCCTTCAATATTAGCTCCACTTTGTTCGTCAATGTGGTTCGTCGTTATAAAGATATCGCGATTTTAAAAACCGTCGGGTTTTCTCGTAAAGACATCGTAAGGATCTTCACGTTCCAAGGGCTTTTTCTAGGTGCGTTGGGACTGGTGGGTGGTTTTTTGTTAGGGTTGATTTTGTGCGGTCTGTTTAATTTTGCGCAGACGCGTTTGGGATTGATTTCTGGTGCTGTTTACCGTGTGGATTCCATCAAGGTGAATATCCGTTTTATCGATACTATTGCAATTTGTGTTGCTACGATGTTGATCTGTTTTTTGGCAACCCTGGCGCCAGCTCGTCGCGGAGCTGACTTGAATCCGATGGAAGGACTTCGTAATGAGTGATGCAAATATCTTTTTATCAGCTAAGAATATTCACAAGTCCTATTCTCATGCTGAAGGTGAGCTGGAGATTCTGCGCGGAGTGAGTCTTGATATTCGCCAAGGCGAGGCCCTGGCGATTCTTGGTGCATCGGGTGCTGGTAAGAGCACGCTGTTGCAAATCATGGGAACTCTGGACAGACCCACGCAAGGCGAAGTTCTATGTGAGGGCCGCGATCTGTTGGCAATGAACGACGAAGAGCTCTCAAAATTCAGAAACTCCGAAATGGGATTTGTATTCCAATTCCATCATCTGTTGGGTGAATTTACCGCTTTAGAAAACGTGATGATTCCATGTCGAGTTGCAGGCGAAAGCGCCAAAGAAGCCAAAGAAAAAGCATTGGACTTGTTGAATTTCATGGGATTGGCTGAAAGAGCTGAACACTATCCAAATCAATTGTCAGGCGGGGAGTTGCAACGTGTAGCGATTGCGAGAGCTCTGGTCAGAAAGCCCAAAATTCTTTTCGCCGATGAACCAACAGGAAACTTGGATTCCAACACCAGTATCAAAATCCAAGAGCTGTTCTTCAGACTTAAAGAGGAAATGAAATTGGCGTTGGTCATCGTTACGCATGATCTTACTTTTGCGACAAGATTTCCAAAAGTTTATCGAATGAAAGACGGCCAATGGTTTTAACCGGCCCTTTGGTGGTGAGTGAAGCTTTGGCCGACCGAAGTGGCACCCGTAACTAAAAAATCCACACTCCACCAAGCGACCGAACCCTCGGCACAGCAAGTCACCGGGCGCTTTTTTATGTACTGGACTTTGGTGTTGCGCTACGATTTCTCCAATTAAATTGTAAGTATCGAGAAATCTTATAGATTTTTAAAAATTGCCTCCATAAAAGGCATCTCGGTTGGAGAATTCGAACTTTGATTAAGCTTCTGAGTACTTTGTTAATATTGACAGCTACCTCCACGGTTGTGGCGGCCCCGAAAAAGAAGACTGCTGCAAAAAAAGCGGCGGCAGATGTTGCCGTATCTTCCGCAGAAGTTCCTTCTGGAATTAAGATCAAAGCCATTGAGGTTGCTGGAAATCGCAAAATCGAAAAAGACGCCATCATCGCAAAGATCACTTCAAAAGTGGGTGATGAGTATTCCGCAACTCACGTGCGTGACGACGTCAATGCCCTTTTTAAGTTGGGGTTTTTCAACAATATTGAAGTCGATCGTCAGGTTACGGGCAAAGAAGCCGTTTTAACATTCCGTGTTCTTGAAAAACCATCTATCGCGGAAATTGCCTATGAAGGTAATAGCGAAATTAAATCTGAAGATATTGCTGATGCAACAGGGATTAAGGCTTACCAACTTTTGAATATGTCTAAAGTTAAGGAAGCTGTTGAAAAAGTTCAAAAGCTTTATGAGGACAAAGGTTTCTTCTTGGCTAAAGTGGATGCTGAAGTTCAAGAAGTTACGAAAGACGAAACAGTTCGTCTTGTGTTCAAAATTCGTGAAAACGACAAAGTCAAAGTCCGTAAAATCACTTTCCTGGGAGCGAAACATCTCTCGGAAAATGAGCTAAAGGATAAGTTGATGACCAAAGAAGGTGGCTATTTTTCTGCCATTTCTGGTTCAGGGCAATACAAGCAAGAAGCCTTCGATCGGGACGTACAGATCTTGCGTTTTCTTTATTATAACCAAGGTTATGTGCAGGCGAAAATTGATCGTCCGCAGGTAACGGTGACACCAGATAAGAAAAATATCTACATCACTTTCCATGTTGAGGAAGGCGAGCAGTATTTTGTTGGTGATGTTGATTTTGCAGGCGATTTGCTTTTCTCGAAGGCGGAATTGTATGAAGCCATCAAGATCGACAAAAATGGCGTATTCTCCTACGAGGTTTTGCAAAATGATATCTCTGCGTTGACGGCGAAGTATGGTGATTTGGGTTATGCTTACGCCAACGTCATTCCGCGTTCTCGTCCGAATGACAAAGAACGTAAAGTCGATTTGGTGTTCGAGTTCGATAAGGGACAAAAGGTTTACTTCGGTAAAATCAATGTGGTCGGCAACTCGAAAACTCGTGATAAAGTTGTTCGTCGTGAATTAGAAGTTCAAGAAGGGGAGTTGTACAACGAAACTCGCCGTCGTCATTCTTTGGAAAACATCAAACGTCTTGGTTTCTTTGATGAAGTGAACTTTAAAACGTCGGTGGATCCTGAGCATACAGATATCATGAATGTCGATATCTCCGTGAAAGAGCGTAACACGGGGCAAATTCAGTTGGGTGCGGGTTACGGAACATCTCAGGGGTTCACCCTTCAAGGTTCTGTGAATCAATCAAACTTCTTGGGTAAAGGTCAAAACTTAGGTGCGTCTTTGAATTTGAGTGGTGTAGGAAGCTACTACAGCTTGTCTTTCACTGAGCCATATTTCAATGACACCCTTTGGTCTGTAGGTGGAGACATCTATAGCTCTGCAAACACTGGACGTTTGGATTACAATGAAGCGCATACAGGCGTGTCAGTGCGTCTTGGACATCCTGTTGCAGAAAACACACGCGGTTATATTCGCTTGAAGTACGATAAATCTGACTTGTCCACAACTTATGATTCTGATGGTAAGCCAGTCACAGATCCATATTTATTCCCATTGGATACGGCTTCTGGCGAGACAGTTTCGACAACTGGTATACTTGAGTACGACACCCGTGATGATAGATTCTCTCCGACCAAAGGTATTTTTGCATCGGTATCTTATGAGTATGCGGGCTTTGCGCAATTGAAGTACAATCGTGGGAATATGATCTTACGCTACTTCAAAAACATCTTCTGGGATGTTGTTTGGAGAAATGATCTTCAGTACGCACGTATTGAGGGAATTGATGGGCAGCAGGTTCCATTCAATGAATTGTACTTGTTGGGTGGGCCGTACTCGTTGCGTGGGTTCCGTTCTTACCGCGTTGGTAAGATGAAGTACTCGCAAAAAGTTTATAATGATTTGATTGCGAAAGGCTACTCGCCTCACGATGCGGGAATCCAAGCTTGGCGTTTCTTCGGGGGAACGCAACAGGCGATGGGACGTACAGAATTACAGTTCCCTTTGGTTAAGGATGCTGGCATCATGGGTGCTGGGTTCTTTGATATCGGTGCTGCTGATGATGAATTGGACGGAAATAAATTCTTCTATGACGTCGGTTTCGGTATTCGTTGGTATTCGCCAATTGGGGTGTTGCGTTTCGAGTGGGGCTTCCCATTGAACCGCGATCCAAATTATCAGGACGCGACAGTGTTCGAG
>JBLMWG010000075.1:0-6576 GCA_050257115.1 Bacillota bacterium | reverse complement strand
GCTTAGGAACGAACTCTTACGATGTTCACCTAGGTAAAACTCTTGCTACTTATGAAGAGAATGTGCTGGACGCAAAGAAGCATAACAAGATTCGTACCTTCGAGATTCCGGATGAGGGCTTCGTTCTCATGCCGGATACTCTCTATTTAGGTGTGACTCAAGAGTACACAGAGACTCTTAAGCATGTCCCATTTTTAGAAGGTAAATCCAGCGTTGGCCGCCTTGGAATTGATATCCACGCAACAGCTGGTAAAGGTGACGTAGGGTTCTGCAACTATTGGACTCTCGAAATCTCAGTCAAACAACCCGTCAGAGTTTACACTGGTATGCCCGTTGGGCAGTTGATATATTTTGAAGTGAAAGGCGAAATTCTCACGCCATACAACGTGAAGCCTTCCGCAAAGTATAACGAAAAACTTCCTCTTCCAGTGGAGTCAATGATGTGGAAAAACTCATTCTAAAGTTCCTCACTCCCCTAGCGATCCTGTCCCTGACTGCGTGCAGTTCAGGGACTAGCAGTGAAATCTCAGGCATTGACTCTTATACGATCTTAGCTGGCTCTTCGTTTTCAAATAATACTTCAGATGTTTTATCCGGCATAGGAGCCGTTCGCTTCAACAATCCACTGCCTGGAGTTTTATTAAACAACTCGTTTGCCCTGAAGGCCCAGCTAGATGGCAGTATCAATGCCTCTGTGACGGTAATTTTCAATTCCAATGACCTTAATGTCGGCACAGGAACAGGCATTTCGATCAAACTATACAGAACCGGCGCCAGCGTTTACGCCAGCATCGGCGTGAATGGAAACTGGGTGGACGTAAACAGCGCCATAACGAACATGTATGCCCCTCTAGCCTTAGACCTTATTTTCGACATTCATAACAACACAGGAAGCTCCAATAAAACCAGAGTCCTCATTTGGAGAAGAGCCTACTCCCCGTATGCCGCAAGCACAGCAGACGTAGACACCAATTCCGCAGGGGACCTAACCAGCGCCTACCCAGGAACCCAACAGGCAGCGGGCCTCTACACCGGCCTCCACCTGGACAATGCCACCGTAACAGCAGCCCAAGTCGGCACAGCCAACATCCTAAACTAATTAAACTGGCCCCTCAGAGTGTCGTTTCTGTCTTTATCCAGCCGAGACAGTTTTGCGCTCCTCCGTCCTTGGAAAGCTGAAAACCGATCTATTGTTCTGGTACGAGCTCAGACTCCGGAATCTCTACAACGGCGGGCGCCGTTTTATTGCTCATATCTGCAATATAACCCAAAATTGCCGCTAACTGTGTGCGATCAGCAGCAACCTTCCAATTCTCAGGTTTGCCTCTCCAACGCAAGACAAAGGTCAACTTTTCACGCACCGTTGTGGGCGCTTTTCCGTAGCGAAGCAGGAACATAAAGACGGCGGGAAGATCTTTTTCTTTTACTTGATCACCAGCGAACTGCTTTAACAAACCTTCGAATAGATCAAAAGCCTTTAAGGCTTCAGGCGCATTCAAATACCCATCGCCATCCTCATCAAAACGCGCCATCAACATTTCAATATATTGAACGGTAAACGGCACTTGGCCCAACTCCACGATGCGAGCCTGACGACTATCGTTCGGGATATATCCTGAAGATTTAAACAGATTATATACGTATCCACTGGATACGTCCGCATTCACCGATTTCATGTATTGAACATATTCAGGTGTTGCCGTCATATACTTCGTCAAAGACGCACGGTAGGATCTTACAGCACAGTCTACAGAAACCTTATCGTTGGAATTTACTTTTGATTTTCCACCCATACAATCGCGGCTCAAATCTTTTGTAACCATGGTGTTGATGCCAATCCCCGACCAAATCATTCCGATCAAGTCTGTCACTTCCACAAACGATGCCAAGTTATTACCATCGGAATGGGCCATAAAGATATTTGCATCTCTAAAACGAGCCTCTCCAAAGGTTTTGTTTTCGGGATCCAGCAACTTCATTTCGAGAACCAATGGACGAACTTGATTGAAAACGAAATTCACTTCATCAAGAGTCACACCCGCATAGCTTCTAATGCGACTTAAGTCACCGGCAAAGGACCTTAGGAGCAAACGAGCCACTGCACGGTCCAAATTCAACTGACTTAAACTGTCGTGATCATAAACTTGCTGCAAACGCCGAGAAATATAAAGTCGTCCTTCGCCGTCTATCGTCAAAGGCGATGGAGTCTTCAAAGAGAACATCATCTCTTTAAGACCTTCTTTAAGGTACGAAGAGGAGCTGCTGCTGTCTTGTGCCTTTTCTATGACATCCATCATGTCACGGGGACGAAGACCCTCTTTCTCTCTCCAGTTTCTGGAAAGTTTTGCCACGAACATTTCCATATCGAGCCAAACCTGCAGTTCCCGTCTGACAACTTCTACCGATTTTTTGTTTATCGCATTCGGCACCGAACCACTAAGACGGTCTTCTGGTGAAACCATGATGTTGTTCACGAGCAACTTTAAAACGTTCTTAAGAGAAGACATCGTCATCCCCTCTGGAAGCAAATCTGCTTCCAGCAGGCGGCGCATGATCACCGACATCTCATCCAAACTCAATTGATGAACCCTCTTGGTGTCAAGGATATCACCAACAATATCCAAGGTCTGATTAGAAAGGACGGACAAGTATCCCACGGTGCGAGACGACTCCAAAGTCTTCGTCTTCAAGAAGTAATTATAGTACAAATAATCAGAATACACACGGGACCCTAGCCCCAACAACACACTCCAACTGCTCTTAGAAACGCTGGAATCTTTGCCACCTAATACAATATTTTTAGTATCTATCACTAAAGGCAAAAACTTATTTATTTGCGGTACAATAGAATCTTTGGCCTTTTTCGGCGGATAAAGAGTTTCAAATTCCTTCGCCAAAGAGACCAAATCTTTAAGATCATAAGACCCTTCAAATAACACGCCTAACTCACGGCCCGTGGCTTCTAAAACGTCTTGAGAGTCCATGAACATTTTTTGCGCTTCTTCAGAAGGGTATAGGCTCGGATCCCAATCCGAACTGTAGATGGAATAAAATGGCAAAAAGCGTTCAATCAAAGTTTTCAAGCGGCTGACTTTTTGTCGCGCATTATTGAAATCCTGAGTCGTAAAGGAATCAAGGCTGCCGCCAAAAAAGACCTGCTTAATCTTCATGCTTTGGTAAATCAACCCCGACGACATTTTAAACTCTGGCCAAACTTTGGAAAGAGTCAAAAGAATATCATTCACCTCATCTCGTGAAACAATTCCTTCAGGCTTTTGCCCTACAAGATCTTGAAACACCGAAAGAATATCCTCCACAGAGCGAGCCAAATAGGTCAGACGATACCCGCCCCCATTTTCAGGAACAGATTCAATGAAATAGTAATAGCGTAAATACTGAACAAACCCGCGTGCTCCCAGCAAACTGAAACGACGCCATTCCGTCGGAGCCACTGAATTTTCATTGCCTCCGGCGAGCGCCTTTTTGACCTTTTTCACCACTGGCATATAGGTTTCAATGGTTTGATTCATGGCCCAGTCTTGATCTAGGACAGCAGAAAGCTGTTTTAAGAACGTCACGAAGTCTGAAAGATTATAAGTCTGACCATTTTTTTCGATATGATCGGCCAAAGTACGAGCCGAATTTTGCAACTCAACGTTAGCTGCCTCGAAGAACGCCAAATCATTCTGAACATCCTTGGCGCCGGAGACCTTCCACTTCAACAGTAAGACCTTCATATACGGATTCAGGCGCAGCGTGATCGTTTTCAAAAGCTGAAAAACATCCCGCGTTCTATCCAGCTCTGTTTGAGTGATATAATTACGATCACCCCCTACAAACAGCTGTTTCAGCTTCATGAATTCCAACTGCAATGCGGGCGTAATCACCGTTTGTTCTTTTTGGTCTAAAAAGTTTTGCTCTAAGAATGTCGCAATTTCCTGAGACGTGTAGCGATTTTTATCACTTCCACGAACGTAGCGTTGGAAGCTTGAAACGGCAGCCCCCAAACAATCCCACAGAGACTTGATCTCTACGTCGGTCGCAGTACCTGCGATGTAATGATTCAAGACGGGGCCCGTGTTGGATAGACAGGCAGCTCCCACATACTGTTGTGCTTCAACCTCCGGCGGGTTTTCCCACAGTTTTGTGTCGCAACCTGATAACAATAAAACAGAAGCCATCAGAGCGCTGAGGACTTTAATTCCTTTAGAAAACATAAGTCATGCCTCCGTAGAAGCGGTCATTGGCTCGGAACTGATTCAGGAAGCTGGATGGTTTATAGTTTTCATCCTGAACACCGAGAGCATCTCCCCCCATAACCACGGCCCACTTCTGATTGGGGTAATACAAGAACTCCGTATTTAAGAGAGATCCGCGTTGATCATAGTCGTAAAGATACTTAAAACGTGTCACCAAAGGACGGTTCAAAATAGACGCCAACTGACCTTCCATGCGCACCATCGCCGCATTCGTAAACTTCAAACGAGCATCATACAAGGTAAAGTCATCGGGACGGCCGTTAGACAAAATATCTTCAATGCCCCCGCCGTCTACCTTCATATAGCCCAACTGCACGGCAATTGTCTTAGTCATAATATTGGACAAAGAAAAATCCACAGCGGCGGAATAGATTTTTAACGGCTTGAGATTTTGGATAGACCATTCTGGATCCGGCATTTTCGTTTCCGGAGAATCCTGCAAAAAGGACACAGAGGTTTTAACTGAATTAAAAGCATATCCCACGTCCATCGACTGAATCTGGTGATGAGTCACATCTGGAGAAACAGTCACATCCACCTTGTCTTGCGAGGTCTGTTTGAAAGCCTGACGCTTCAAGATCAAATCGTTGACTGGTAAATAACCCGCTGCTGCAACAATCCACAGACCTTTTTCTTTATTCCCCAAGCGTCCCAAGAAGGACACACCGCCATTATTGATAAGCTTTGCTTGTTCGGGAACATCCAGCCTGTAGCTGATTGTATTCACACGATTGTTAAAATCATAATTACGAGACGGAGCACGATACCAACGACTATCAGCAACAAGTCCACCGCCCTCTTCACGAATATCCGGCCCCATACTTGGAATGAAGACCGGAGTCACCATCCCCAAAAGCTCCCAGTCTTTTTTGCTGTAATCTAAAAAGACCCCCGTAAGACCTTCCTCTTCAGGACGAAGAGCATCTATGGTCAAGTAAGGCTGCCACAACCCAAGGTTCCAGCGATGATCGACTTCACTCCAGTCCTTCTTCTTACGACCCACGTACGTTTTGAAGTTTTCCCCTTTAGAGGCAAGATAAGCTTCATGGACAATTCCGTGTGTCTGGCCACGTGAAAAGAAAGTCCCCGCAGAAGCATCCAGAGTCGCATCCACCCAATCGGCCTCTTTCAAGATCGTTAAGCGTGCTGATAAAAGCTGACTGTAAGTCAAACGAGGAGCATCAGGAACCGGGGTTAAGTATTGCATCCCCTCAAGGCGAATTTGCCCATAGACATGCGCTGGCCGTGAGTCATCCTTTGAAGGAAGTTTCTCGACCGACACACCTTGGGCCTCAGAAGCCTTTGAAAGCTTCAAGCTTGTGGTGCCTGCTTTGGATTTGGGAGTTAGTGTGACGCTAAAAAGCATCGCCACCAGAAAATGTTTTCCCCTCACATCCGCCTCTAGATAAAAGTCCAGTCCGTAGAGAACTCGATGTACCCAATAGTGTCAACGACGCTATGTATCATTGGCGCCTCATATCGAATATAGAGGCCCTGACGGTAAAAATACCCCAAGAAAGCTGAAAAACTTACCTCATATTTTGCCCTAAAATTTGGTCTGTTTAGAGTAAAGGCTCGAGTGCATTATTTTATTCATACCATAACTCCTGCGCCATTTGACGATGATCGTTTAACTGCTGCTCCCCAGTCCAAGCTTCACTGCTGATCAAACTACGAATCATGAGTTCCAACAACGTATTATGCCGACGCAAAGTGCGCTTGTGTCGATGACCAATCAATGGATTGAAGGGCCCATCAGAAGAAAAAATCTGTGTGGGATGTTTTTTGACCCACATCCAGGACCCCATCTCCAAACACAGCGGCAGATACTTTTTATTCCGCCGAACACCGTCGTGTTGATCGTAAATATAGTCCCACAAATCACCGTGTGTCGTATACGTATTAGCCTGGGGTTCAAAGCGATAAAAGTGATGGGGATAGGTCCGATCTAACAAGGCCATAAAAGAGTGCGCTAAGCCCAAATCCGGAAAAGGAGTTTTGGTTTTCGCATAGGGAAACCACAAACGATCCTGCAATCCAAAACCAGAGTGACAATCTAACGTGATTGCAAGCTTGCTCTCTTTAATTTCATCTTGAACACCCTTAATGAGAGCTCGGGACTCCACTTCCATCGGAGCTCCGGCAACTCCACGATACCACGGCAACTTTGAACTCAGACGGTGGCCTCCCAACAACCTTGGTGGGCGATCCCCTTCAATCGGCGCATTTCGCATCAAATCCACCCCTCGAGGATTACTCCGGCACTTCTTTAAAATACCAATAGGGTTCACCGTTGGAATAAAAAATATGCGCACGT
>JBLMWG010000074.1:0-13297 GCA_050257115.1 Bacillota bacterium | reverse complement strand
CGAATATGGCATCGCCAATCTTTGGGTTTCCTTAGAGTACCGTTATCTAAAATCCTTCACCCAAGAGGTCGACTTTTCTTCCAGCATCGTCGGCGCCGGAATTGCCGTTGATTACTAGGTACGCCGGATTACTAGGTACGCCGTACCTTTTTGACACGCGCTTAGTCATGATGGACTTTCTGAGTTTTCTTTAAAATTACGTGGGATCTTTATTTGAAAAAACTGCTTCGAGGAATGTAACTAATGAAGCAAAAGATGCCAGGCTCTCTTTTGTGTGTTAGACACTTCCCCTATGCAAACAACAAAAATTCGCTTCACAGTGGCTTACGACGGCACAGGGTTCTGTGGTTGGCAAAAACAGAAACCTGAAGATCAGGTCTCTGTAGCCCAGGTTATCGAAGAAGCTCTCTGTAAGATCTTTAATGAAAAGATCGTGTTGTTTGCCTCGGGGAGAACAGACGCTGGGGTTCATGCCTTGAATCAGGTTTGCCACTTTTCAACGTCCCGCCAGGTTGATCCGGCGAAGAAATGGGACTTTTGCTGGGCTTTGAACTCTCAATTACCCCCTGCCATTGTCGTGAAAAGGGCCTGGATTGCTCCAGAAGAATTCCACTCAACATTGTCTGCGACCCATAAGACTTATAGGTATCTACTTTTAAATCAACCTCGTCGAAGTGCTCATTTAGCTCGTTATGCGGCTTGGGAGCGGTTGCCAATTGAAATCGCTCATTTACAAGCGAGTTCTAAATTTCTTTTGGGAAATCAAGACTTTAAGAGTTTTCAATCCGTTGGAACACCCGTTAAAGACACCATTCGGGAGATCTACAAAGCGGACTGGGAGTGGCGTAAACCTGGGGTTTTGCAGTTCACGATCACAGGAAGCGGCTTCCTAAAGCAGATGGTTCGTAATATCGTTGGCACATCCCTCATGATCGAGAAAAAGGGGTTAAGTCCTGAATATATGAAGGAAATTATCGCTGCCCAGGATCGAAAAAAAGCCGGCCCTCCAGCCCCTGCGCAAGGCCTGTACCTGATGAAGGTTTATTATCCCAAGAACCTTGACAATGGGTGCCTAGAACTTTAAAACATCCCTTCCCGCAAAAAAGTGTAAGAGCCCGTTGTTAAACTCAAACATTATTTGCCGTCCGACTGAGAAGTCGGCGAATCGAGCGCGCGGACGGTAAAACCGAGTGCTCAATATTATTGGAGACCCTTAAGATGAAAACTTTCAATGCAAAAGCAGAAGAAGTTGAAAGAAAATGGTGGATCGTTGATGCCGCTGACCAAAAAGTTGGTCGTGTAGCTACACACGTTGCTAACATTCTTCGTGGTAAAAACAAAGCTATCTACACTCCGAACGTAGACACTGGTGACTTCGTTATCGTGATCAACACGGATAAGATGGAACTTTCTGGAACTAAATGGGAAGACAAGAAATACTATAGTCACTCTCGTTTCTTCGGTTCTATGAAAGAAATGACAGCAGCTCAAGCGAAAGAGAAAGATTCAACTTTCATCATTCACGAAGCTGTTCGCGGAATGCTTCCAACAAACAAGCTTTCTCGTCATGTAATCATGAAGATGAAAACGTACACTGGCGCTGAGCACCCACACGCTGCTCAAAAACCAGCTGTATTCACACTCCCAACTAAGAAGTAATTGGAGAGGATAGAAAATGGCAGCAGCAGAAAAATTCTTTTATGCAACTGGAAGAAGAAAAACGTCATCAGCACGTGTTTTCTTGAAGCCTGGTAAAGGCACTATCACTATCAACGGTAAAAAATCTGAAGACTACTTGAGCCGTATGCAATCGCGCATGGTTATCGTTCAGCCTTTGGACCTTTTGAATCAAATCGGTAAGTTCGACGCTAAAATCACTGTTTCTGGTGGTGGTGAGTCTGGACAAGCTGGTGCGATCCGTTTGGGTATCACTCGTGCATTGATCGCTTTCAACCCAGAGTTCAAAGCAACTCTTAAGAAAGCTGGATTCATCACTCGTGATCCTCGTATGGTTGAGCGTAAAAAATACGGTAAAGCCGGCGCTCGTCGTAGATTCCAATACTCTAAACGTTAATCGTTTCGAGTTATCGGACAAAAAAAGGGAGCTATTTCAGCTCCCTTTTTTTTTGGTCTTTGCCTCAAAATGTGGACATAAAAAAACCGCTGAAGATTTTCAGCGGTTTTTTATTTTCTAAGATCTCAAGAACTCAATTATTTAGAGCAAGTGATGATGTAGATGTTGCTGTTTGCAGCCATGAAGCCAGAGAAAGAACCAGATGCGTCTTTGCTAACTCCGAAGAAGCCTGCGTTTTTGATCACGCCATCTTCAGATTGAGAAGTCTTTTCATTCATCGCCAACATTTGCAAGTAGCCTTGGCCTATTTGTTTTGCCACAGTTCCTTTATCCAATTGAGAGAAGAACTGAGCTGTTCCTGTTTTTTCAGTGACAGTCAATGTAACGAAATCAACAGAAGTATCATCGCCCAAAGTGATGTTGATAGTTGCTGGCTTAGCTGCTTTTGTGGACATTGTGCATTTCAATACTGTTGAGTCTGCGAAGGCTGAAGAGCCTGCAAGCATCAATGTTGCTGCGATTAGTTTTTTCATTTAAATACTCCTTTATTTATAGATGAACTAAAAAGAGGCTATTGCAGGGGAGGGGCTCCTGCAATGCAAATGCATCGCGCAACCTGTTGTCGAACATTAAAACAGAGTTAGCGGCGCAGACCGTGCTTTGTCGAACTTCTACACAGACCGAGCGTGAAGAATTTCATTTTTCCTCTGAAATCACCTCTCCAAAGGTCAAGTTTCCTCCGGGCTATTCCGATAAATCATCATGGGGGAAGAAATGCGTAAACATTGGATTGTCGTGATCGTCGGCTGTCTCATTTTGGGATTCCAAAACTGCAGTCAAAACGGCTTAGTCCAAACGGATTTGGCGAGTTCAAATCTTTCAATTGTTGCTCCAGTGCCCGGAAGCATTGGCGACTCTAGCTCAGAAAGCAGCGCGAGTGTAGACTCTGTGGTGATTCCTTCTTCAGAAGGGGTTCTGACGGTTCAGGCAGATAGCGGGAAAATATCCCTCGTGGATGAAAATAATCAGGTTCTTGATGTAGCTTGTTTGGGATCCCAAGAGTTGACGGAGCTTCAATCTTATTTGAAGTCCTACAATCTTTGCGGTGCTCCGGCTGTTAGTGCGGACACCATGTGCGCACAAGTATACACCAAAGGTTATGCGAGCCTTATGATTGGCCAACAGAAAATGAATCTAGGAGAGAGCTTCGATTCATGCGGCAGAGGTTTTAAAGACTTCTGTGGTGATCAAGCACAATCATTCCGAGGCTTAATCGTTTATATCCAAAACAATTTCCATTCTTTGAGCTGCCAATAGAAATTTTTGTTAGAAAATAAAAAAAGGCCTGCAGAACACCTGCAGGCCTTTTTGTTTTGGTTTGGATTAGTCTATAGACCCAATGTTGCGCGAACTTTTGCAAAGGCATCGTTCAATTTAGAACGATCTGGTGCCGCACCCTGAGCAAAGTCAGGACGACCGCCGCCTTTACCGCCCATGATCGCTGCTACTTCCTTCAGAACATCGCCGGCTTTATGGTCGCCAGTCATGTCTTTAGAGACGCTGACGATGATTGGATTAGAGCCATCGCCTTGACCCACAACGACTACAATACCAGATTGAATTTTGTTTTTAAGATCATCTGTGACCTTAGCCAAAACTTCACGATCATCCATTGGTACGTCAGCCAAAACAAGCTTACCTGCTGCTCCTGATTTAGATTTAAAGGTCATCGCTTTACCAGCTAAATCATCAACATTCACTTGGCCGCCTTGCAGTTTTTTGATTTCCTTTTCAAGGGCTTTGACTTGTTCTTTGATGGATTCCACGCGATTTGCTAAAGTGGCTTTTTCGCCCGTGATCTCAAGATGTTTCAAATAGTGCGCAGATTTTTGCAAACCAGCCGCAGCCAAAGCTTCATCCAAATGATCGATAGAGCTCATAGCGTATTTCACCGCAGCGTCCCCTGTGATCGCCTCTATACGGCGAACACCAGAACTGACGCCGGATTCAGAAACAATCTTGAACAAGCGGATATTAGAAGTGTTTTTAACGTGAGTACCACCGCAAAGCTCACAAGAGAAGTCACCCATCGTCAGAACGCGAACGTCTGTAGAATACTTTTCACCGAACAAAGCCATTGCGCCTTTTTCGATCGCTTGCTTGTGCGGCATAGTTTCTGTTTTTACTTCAAGGTTGCGAGCAATCTGCTCGTTCACCATGTCTTCAATCTTGCGGATCTCTTCAGAACTTACGGGTTTGTTGTGAGTAAAGTCGAAACGTGTTTTTTGAGAATCCACTAAAGAACCCGCTTGAGTTACATGTACACCCAAAACTTTGCGAAGAGCTGCATGCAATAAGTGAGTTGCAGAGTGGTTGCTAGCTGTATTTCTTCTTTCAACAGCATCAACCTGCGTTACCACTGAAGCGCCTACTTTGAAGGAGCCGTGCTCGATTTCCACGTGGTGTAAAATAATATCGTCGATCTTTGTTGTGTTTACAACACGGGCGCGATTGGTGTCTTGCATAACGTAACCAACGTCGCCAGATTGGCCTCCGCCTTCACCGTAGAAAGTTGTCGCATCGAGGATGATCAAACCTGTGTCGCCAGTTTTAAGTTCGTTCACGACAGATTGGCCGTTGGAAAGAGCCATCACTTTGGCATCACCGGTCGTGCTGTCATAACCTAAGAACTTCACTGATTTACCAGCTTGCGAATAGTCTTTCGCAAACTTGATCACGTGAGCTTCGTCGGCACCCATCGCCTTTCCTTTCCAGGACGCTTTGGATTTTGCACGATTGGCTTCCATTTCTTTCTCGAAAGCCTCTTCGTTGACTTCAATACCAGCTTCATTCGCGATCACGCGAGTCAAGTCGGCAGGGAAGCCATAAGTGTCGTACATTCTGAAAACAACCTCACCAGAAAGTTCCTTCACGCCGGCTGTTTTGGCTTTTGCCAATTCGGAGTTCAAGATCTCTGTGCCTTTATCTAAAGTTGCCAAGAAACGGTCTTCTTCATCACGGATAGTATTCAGGATATGATCGCGACGCGAAACAAGCTCTGGATAAACAGTACCCATAGTGTCGATCAAGGATTCCGCCATGCCTGGTAAGAAAGACTTATCAGCTGAAAGTTTACGACCATAGCGGATCGCACGTCTCATGATACGACGAAGAACGTAACCACGCCCTTCATTAGATGGCAAAGCGCCGTCAGCAATCAAGAATGCCGTGGAACGGCAGTGGTCTGCCAAGACGCGAAGAGCCGCTGTTGTTTCTGCAGCAGTCTTGTCAGTAGCTAAAACTTTTTTATCAGTGATGTATTTCACTCCACCGATTTTGCAAGCCAGCTGAATCATCGGTTGGAACAAGTCTGTATCGTAGTTGTTGAAATGGCCTTGCATAGCTGCAGTAACACGCTCAAGACCCGAACCTGTATCGACAGATGGTTTTGGAAGTGGAGTCAAAGTTCCTGGAGGATTTTCGAAGTATTGCATGAATACCAAGTTCCAAATTTCAACGAAACGATCTTCGCCCGCTTCGATTCCTTTAAATGGGTCTGCGATCGTGCCCGCGTCAGGACCGTGGTCGTAAAAGATCTCCGTACAAGGACCGCATGGACCTGTGTCACCCATTTTCCAGAAGTTGTCTTTGTCAAAGCGGAAGATGCGTTCACGCGGAACACCCTCTTGGTTGTGCCAGATGTCGGCGGCTTCATCGTCAGACAAGTGAACAGTTACATATAACTTTTCTTTTGGAATGTTTAACTCTTTAGTTAAAAACTCCCAAGCAAAGTGAATTGCATCCTTTTTGAAGTAATCTCCAAAAGAAAAATTTCCCAACATCTCAAAAAAGGTATGGTGACGAGCCGTGAAGCCGACGTTTTCCAAGTCGTTGTGTTTACCGCCGGCGCGCACACATTTTTGTGAGGTGACGGCGCGAGTGTAATCACGCTTTTCTACACCCAAGAAAGTGTTTTTGAATTGGTTCATGCCCGCGTTGGCAAAAAGCAACGTCGGATCATTTTCCGGAATCAGAGAAGATGACGGCTCAACTTTATGGCCATTTTTCTCGAAATATTTAATAAAAGCGTTTCTGATCTCAGAGCTTTTCATAGATAACCTTCCTCACGGTCTCAGAATCAAATCCTCGGGCAGCCAGCAGGCGACCTACGCGTGCTTTGTCTTCCCGAGAAAACTTATAATCTTCATCATACTTATTTTTTACAACTGCCAAAGCCTTTTCCAACTCAAACGCACGATCGCTTTCCACAGCAGGCAACCCTTTTTCTTTTAGGTAGTTGTTGATGTAGTGGATGCCCTTATTTCGGCGATGAAGCATGTCTGCGAGGCGATAGGCGAGTGCGGAAGGATCGCCCAGCCAATTATTATCTTTGGCATAGGCAATGGCTTCATCAATCGCTTCAAGACCACCGTCTTCATCCGCAAATTTTTCACGCAACTTAGTTCTGAGCTCTTTCTCAGAATGGTCGCGACGTGCGATCATGTCCATGACCTTGCGTTTCGCCGCCTGTTTTACAGGAGGCTTCACGTAGTTGGGATTTCGAGGCTTTTTCTGGTCAGACATAGGCTGTTCAGAAATTTATCCGGTCCAGTCATTTGAGTCATGCTTTTTTAAGTGTAATTTCGGTTAGCTCGCAGAAGGTTCCCAGGCGCAGGCTAGGTCCCCAATAACCCGTTCCTTGATTGACGTAGAGCCGCATGTCGCGCAGCTTGTAAAGTCCTTTGGAGTATTTTTGGAAAAAGACAATCAGGAAGTTCCAGGGGAAGAATTGTCCCCCATGGGTGTGTCCTGAAAGTTGTAGGTCAAACCCTCTGGTGCAGGCTTGGTCAGCTAAAAATGGCTGGTGGACCAGCAGCATCTTAAAAGAATCAGGCCTTAAAGGAGCCGTGACCTTATCGAAGTTAGGCGGCTCATTGTCAAACTGACGGGCAGCCGGGTCGGCCAATCCAGAAATCTGCAACAAAGTTCCATTAATTGAAATGTCTTTGGTTTGATTCAACAAGACGTTGAAACCTATGGAGTCGAAGGCGGCAAGCGACTGTTCAATATTCCAGTAATATTCATGATTCCCAGGAACATAAAAGACGCCATGTTTTCCTTGAGCATTTTTGATGATTTCAAATTCAGTCAAATGGCGAATGGCATAACTATCTAAAATATCCCCGGTGAACACAACAAGATCTGCATTGAGAGTTTGGATCTTGGCGGTGAGTTTTTCTATGAAACTAATCGGGAGACCTGGAGCGATATGCAAATCTGTGACATGTAAAATGCGCAGTCCATCTAAACCAGCGGGAAGATTTTCAAATGGAATCGTGACCTTTACAAGCTTTGGCCCTAGACGAACAATTAAAGTTCCCAAGACAATTAAAAACAAAGGGATCACCAGCATCAGGCCCAACATGGTTTTCCCGTACAGAGAATTCATAGCAAAGTCAGGTGCCGTATAGCTTAAAATAAAACTTCCGATATCACGAACAATCACGAAAGTTAAAAGGAAGCTGATGTACGCCATTGAGAAATGAGCCGCGCTGAAGAAAGTTTCATGCCAGGGTTGGTATTGTTCCGGGCTTCGGCGGGACCAAAAAAACAAGGGCATCGCAACGATGATCAGGAAGAGGCAGAATAAAAAAGCCACTGTCGCCAAGCTGAGAATTGTCGGAAGCTCCGCAAATCGTACCAGTTGGTGAGTAATGTAGACAAAAACCGTAAAAAACAAACCCAAGATAAGTGCGCGAAATACAGCCATGTTATTATTAATAACACCAAATTCTTGTGAATGCACAGGTTCCTGCAAAAACACAAATCCTCGAAGAACCGCGTCAGTGATAGCCTTTACTGGCCGGAGGTGTGCATGGCATTTCGAAGTGAGTTTGAACAAGCCCGGGATTTTCTAATTTTACATCGCGTAAATTATGATTATGCCCACGAGCATTTTAGGTGGTCGGAGCGGACTCATTTCAATTGGGCTCTAGATTACTTTGACTCCATGGCGGAAGGAAACAACAACACGGCTCTCTGGGTTGTTGATGAAAGGGGGCATGATGAAAAGTACAGTTTTTCTGAACTTTCGGGGAGGTCTTCTCAAGTTGCCAACTATCTTACGCGTCTAGGATTGCGACGGGGTGACCATGTGTTGTTGATGCTCGGAGAAGAGATCGCATTTTGGGAACTGATGCTGGCCTGTATGAAGATGGGTGCCGTTGTAATACCTGTGAGCCCCTTGCTTTCAGTGGATGAATTGCAAGATAGGTTGCTGCGCGGAGATGTGAAGATGATAGCCACAACCCGTGCGGATGCCAAACGCTTCGTTGTGGAGTCTGCGACAGCACTGAAGTTGGTCGTTGATGGGGAGGTTGAAGGGTGGAGTAATTATGCAGAGGCCACTCATGAAAGTGCCAATTTTCAACCTGATGGTGAAACCAAATCAAAAGATCCCTTGTTGATGTTTTTTACGTCTGATGTGACGGCAAAGCCAAAAATTATCGAACATACTCATCAGAGTTATCCGGTGGGAAATCTGTCGACGATGTATTGGGTGGGTGTGCGCCCCGGAGATATTCACCTGAGTATCTGTCAGCCTGGGGAAGCAAAGTACATTTGGAGCAAATTTTTTGTGCCATGGAGTGCTGAGGCAACGATATTAGTTTATCGCCATCAGCGTTTCGACGCGAAAAAAGCTTTAGAGATTTTGGAAAAATACCGAGTCACCACCTTCGTGGCATCGCCGACGGTGTGGCGTATGTTAATTGGCGAAGACCTCGGAGGTTACAAAGTGAGTTTACGAGAAGCCGTCAGTTCGGGGGATTCCTTAGAGGTTAGTGTTATTCCAAAGGTTCAAGATTTATGGGGAGTCACGGTTCGCGAGGGGTATGGTCAAACCGAGGCGACTGCATTGCTCGGCAATTGTCCTGGGCAGAGTGTGAAGATGGGAACAATGGGAAGACCTCTACCGGGGTATGTGGTGGTCTTATTGGACCGAGATCAAAATATTCAACCAGAGGGCGAAATCTGCGTTGATGTTTCTCAAAGCCCTTTAGGTCTCATGGTCGGAGCGTATGAAAAATATTTTCATACGGGCGATATGGCCTCGCGAGATGATGAAGGGTATTTTACGTTCACGGGGCGTGTAGACGATATCTTTAAATCGGCGGATTGCCGTATCAGTCCGATGGAGATCGAGGCTGTTTTGTTAGAACATCCAGCTGTCCGTGAAGTTGTTGTGATTCCCAGTCCTCATTCCCTGCGTTTGAATGTCCCGAAGGCGATTGTATTTTTAACTAAGGGCTTAGAGCCAACCAAAGAACTGGCATTACAGCTCTTGAATCATTCGCGTATGCGTTTGGCTCCCTATAAGCGTATCCGACGAGTTGAGTTTTCAGACTTGCCCAAAACGACGTCGGGAAAAATTCGTCGGACGGAGTTAAAGATTCGTGAACAAAAAAAGGTCGCGAAGAACGAAAAGTCACCTTATGAGTTTTGGGAAGATGATTTTAAAGCGGTTTTGTCAGAAAACTGGGCTCAGGATCTGCCTTAGCAGCCCTCGCATTCGTATTTTTTTAGACCTATCTCCAGCGCAGCTGCGAGGCAAAGTCGGTAAATTTATTTCTAAGCCCGCAAAATAGTGAGTGGGCTCACACTCAAAGCAAACTGAAGGGAAGAAATATGTCAGTAGCGATGCGAGTTGTTTCATCAGATCATGACCAACAGGAACAAGCTCGACAACGGGGTCGTCAAGTTTTGCATTCAATCTTAAGTGAGATGATTGATCACGCAGAACATATTGTCGTGAGTTACACAGTGGGGCAGGGGACGACAATTTTTAAAGTGGATTGCCACCCTAAAAGTTTAGGTCAGCTTATTGGCA
This sequence comes from Bacillota bacterium, assembly GCA_050257115.1. Lineage (GTDB taxonomy): Bacteria > Bdellovibrionota > Bdellovibrionia > Bdellovibrionales > Bdellovibrionaceae > Bdellovibrio. The sequence continues at coordinate 3,335 of JBLMWG010000074.1, read as the reverse complement.
GCAGAGGTAAAAACATCAGCAGCATTCGTGCGGTGATGGGAGCGATGATGGCGCGTCAGGGAATTCGGGCTATTGTGGAGATTCCGTATATAGCGCGGGATTAGCTTAAAATATTTGAAAAGTGGATCTTTGGAAGTGGCTTATTTAAGTTTGTGAAAATGGGCGAAGCTCTCTCGAAGTGCAAGTCTTCCGTGGCACTTCGTAAGTAGAGAGCCTCGCTTTAAAATAAATCAAAAGCGGTTTGATTAGTATCATACACTTGTGGATGAAAAGTCGAATCGCTAATTTTAATACCTCCCATAAAACTAACTCACAATGTCATAATGTCGGGCCAATGCGCGATGCATTTTGCATTGCATGACAAATAGGTACGGCGTACCTCCTAAATAATGAGAAATTTTCTTAAGAAATTGGCGACATTTTTTGGTGTGGGACTTAGTCCAAAAGCTCCAGGGACTGTGGCAACAGCTGCTACTATTCCAGTGGTCTACTTACTGAATCTTGCGGGGCCATTAGTCTATATGTTGGCGATCTTGATCTTGCTTCCGGTGGGAATCTTGGCAGCACAAGTATATGAAGACGATATGGGTGGTCACGATCACAGTGAAATTGTGATTGATGAGGTTGTAGGCTTCCTGATTACAATGGTTTGGCTGCCGATGACGTGGCAGGCTATTTTAATTGGGTTTGTGGTGTTTAGATTACTGGACATTACCAAGCCTTTATTCATAGGATATTTAGATAAGAAGATCCAAGGGGGTCTTGGTGTGATGGTTGATGACGTTGCCGCCGGTATCGTTGCCAGCTTATTCATGCAGTTTCTTTTCACCCATACCAATTGGTTAGGGTCGCAAATCCTGGTGCCGTAAATGGCTTCAAGAGATGAGAAACTCCAAGAACTCATTCGATCCCTTCGCGACCAAAAACTCACAGTGGGTTTTGCGGAAAGTTGTACTGGAGGTGCACTTTCGGCTTTTTTGACAGAGCAAGCAGGTATATCCGACATCTTTTTAGGCTCTGTGGTTTCTTACTCTAACGAGGCGAAGGTGGATCTTCTGGGGGTCCGTCGAGACACTCTCATGCAAGAGGGTGCGGTGAGCGAGTCTGTCGCTCGTCAAATGGCGCACGGAGTGCGTCGACAGCTGAAAACTGATTGGTCTGTGGCAATCACAGGTATTGCTGGTCCGAGTGGTGGAACACCCACGAAGCCAGTAGGCACTGTATGCTTTGCTATTGCTGGACCGAACTTTGAAGCTTCACGAAAAGAACACTTTTCGGGAGACCGCAAAGCCATCCAGCAGGCATCCGTAGACTATTCTGTACGTTGGCTGTTTGAGGCGCTGGGCGCGCAAAAGTGAGCCACGAGGCGAACTTGAAGCAGCTCAGACATTATCTCGATAGGAAGTAAAAACGAGTAGCCCCCGGCTGCTAAAAATTAACAATAAAAGATTTGTGGTAAGTACCACAAGAGAGGGATTCACAGATGGCAAACACAACTGTGGCAGATGCAAAAGCGAACAACGAAAAAAACAAAGCCTTGGAATTAGCTGTTTCAGCAATTGAAAAGCAATTCGGTAAAGGTTCCATCATGCGCTTGGGCGCCAACGAGTCTTTGGTTAAAGACGTTGAAGCGATCAGCACGGGTGCTTTGAGCTTGGATATCGCTCTAGGTATTGGTGGTCTTCCTAAAGGTCGTATCGTAGAAATCTACGGCCCTGAATCTTCTGGTAAAACAACTCTTTGCTTGTCTGTTATCGCTCAAGCTCAGAAAAAAGGTGGCACGGTTGCCTTCGTGGATGCGGAGCATGCTTTGGATGTCAACTATGCTCGTAAGTTGGGTGTGAACACTGAGGATCTTTTGATTTCTCAACCAGACACTGGTGAACAAGCTTTGGAAATCACAGAGACTCTAGTTCGCTCTGGTGCAATTGACGTATTGGTTGTCGACTCCGTAGCGGCGTTGGTTCCTCGTGCAGAGATCGAAGGCGACATGGGTGATTCTCACGTAGGTCTTCAAGCTCGTTTGATGTCTCAAGCTCTTCGTAAGTTGACTGCGGCAATCAACCGTTCCAACACTCTTGTTATCTTCATCAATCAAATTCGTATGAAAATCGGTGTGATGTTCGGTAACCCAGAAACAACTACGGGTGGTAACGCGTTGAAATTCTACTCTTCTGTTCGTTTGGATGTCCGTCGTATTGGTGCGATCAAAAACGGTGAAGATGTAACTGGTAACCGTACGGCAGTTAAAGTTGTGAAAAACAAAATGGCTCCTCCGTTCACTAAAGTTGAATTTGACTTGATGTATGGTGAGGGTATTTCTGAAGAAGGTGACTTGCTAGATCTAGCAGTGACTGCGGGCTTTGTTGAAAAATCTGGTGCATGGTTCTCTATTAATGGCGAGCGTATGGGACAAGGCCGCGATGCTGCGAAAACATTCTTGAAAGAACATCCAGAATACATGACGGAGTTACGTTCAAAAATCTTGGCAGCAAATGGTATTGGCAAATTGTTGGTAGATGCTAACAGCAACAACGGTGAAGACCACGAAGGTACTGAACCAGTTGACCCGTCTGAAGATGCAGCTCCCAAAAAAGCCAAAAAAGGTAAGCACTAGGCTGTTCTACACTCCGACTTCGTCGGAGTAATTCAGGTAGCCATTTTTGCCGACGACCCAGCTGGGGCATAGGCTGAAGCCGCTTTAAAAATTCAAAACCCACTCTTTGGAGTGGGTTTTTTATTATGAATCGGCTTTAGCTAGTTTTTGTTTTGTAGATTTATTCGTTTCTCGTCTCATCTGAGTATTTTGTTTAGAAGTCTTAGTCGTTGGGGTTTGTTGTTTTGCCGGATATCTTGTTGATGTTGCGGTGACATTTCTTCTGTTTGGAGATGTCATTGGCACACTCGCTACCACTCGACGTGGTGGATAGATAGGTCTCATCGCCATTGTGGGTCTATTCGTTATCCTTCGAACAGCAGTATAATTCTTGTGAGGTTTTAATTTTATGATCATCGGCTGTGCTTTGACGGCAGCTGATGTCACTCTACGCTTTGGCGGGGAAGTATTGTCGTGTTGTCGAACTCTAAAGGTCGGTTCCGCAGGTGCGTACATAGGAGCTGCTTTGCCTAAATATGCCTCAGTCGCTTTAGCAAGAGCAAACCATGGTGTCATCACTAGAAGTATCAAGAAGAGACATCTTTTCATCTATATCCTTTAAGTGGTTTTACTAAGAATACTGTGATGCAAACAAAGTGCCGTCTATTAACTAATATGATTGGTCTCTTGGGAAATATCTGTAGAAGAAAAAAACACTGTCTAAAAAAAATTAGACAGT
>JBLMWG010000073.1:0-8345 GCA_050257115.1 Bacillota bacterium | reverse complement strand
CAGGTCATCGCCACCCGCCAACGGACCACGAATACCAATTTGCACCATTTTCTTTGGATCAACCAAACCTTCTTCGACCGCATGTCGAGCAAATGCGCCATGATGGTATTCACACCCCCACGCTGCTGGATAAGTATCCAAGTGTGCATCGAAGTGAATGAACGCTAAAGGCTTGCCGTATTTTTTTCTTAAAGCACGAAGCACCGGCAAAGTTGTGGAGTGATCTCCCCCAACAGAGACAATTTTTTTATTGTGCGATAGAACTTCACCGACGAATTTTTCAATGCGCTCGTAAGTTTGATTTTGATCAATCGGAACTGTAGGGCAATCGCCAATATCCGCCACCTTCAACTTTTCAAAAAAGTTTTCCATGCGAGTCATATGGAAGCCACGTCCTAAGGACGAAATCTCTCGCACTTTGGTAGGAGCAAAACGAGCTCCAGGACGATAAGACACACCACCAACGTAAGGAATCCCAAAAATCCCGACTTCGTAGTCCGCATCAATTGCCGTGTAAGGTAATCTGAAGAAAGTTTTAATCGCAGAAAAGCGGGGAAACTCACGTCCGCTGAGAGGTTTATACTCCATTATTGACTCCTCATTTATCTCGACTAGATTACCGCGAATGAACATGAAATACGACCACAAATCTGACCATCGACTTCTCGTGCAATGGTATAAAAAAAACCGCCGCAGTCTCCCATGGCGCGAAAGTAAAGATCCGTATCGCATCTGGCTTTCTGAAGTCATGCTGCAACAAACGACGGTGGTTGCTGTCATTCCTTATTTCGAGAAATTCCTAGATAAATTCCCAACGGTGCAAGATCTGGCCAATGCTCCGGAGAGCGAAGTTTTAGAGGCTTGGGCTGGGCTCGGTTATTATTCTCGCGCGCGCAATCTTCACAAGGCAGCTAAGGCCTTGGCGACTCAAGGTTTTCCTAAAACTGCAGCAGAACTTTTAGAACTGCCAGGCTTTGGTCCCTACACATCTCGCGCAGTGGCAAGCATCGCCTTTGGAGAAAAAGTCGGTGTTTTGGATGGGAATGTCATCCGCGTCCTTTCTCGCAAGTATGGTTTAAAACTAGAATGGTGGAATAACAAGGAGCGCGCAAAACTGCAGCAGATCTCTGATGAACTTGCGGCCTTGGGACAACCTGACAATTTAAACCAAGGCCTCATGGAATTGGGGGCCACCGTGTGCACACCACAAAAAGTGATGTGCTTGATGTGTCCTTGGTCATCGGACTGTCTTGCCCGCGAAAAAAATATGGTCGAAAAGTTGCCTCTAAAAAAACCACGCAAAGGAAGTGAAGTGTGGGTTTGGAACCCTGTCGTCGCGATCAAAGACCATAAAGTCGCGTTGATTGAAAACGACTATGCTCCTTTTTTGAAAGGGCAAATGATCTTTCCTGGGACAATCACAATGGAACAGGACAAGCCCAAGGACTATGATGCTAAACATAACATCACTCATCATGATATCTTTATTCAAATCACTCAAAAAAAGAACCTAAATGGCCGAAACATCCAATGGGTTGAGATCAAAAATTTGAAGAAGGTCAATCCCTCTTCATTGTTACAAAAAGTACTGCACAAGGTTGATATATGAATTTATGGAGTTGGAAATTCTTAGTACTTGGTAGCAGCATCCTTTCAGGGTGTTCTCACTTAAGTGCCACCAAGAATTTACTGACTCCAGATTTCCTACTGACCAAAGGTTCCCAACAAGTGACATTCTTAGGCGACAACGAGCGCCCGAGATTTTCCGAAGATGGCAGTCGCTTGATTTACACCAGCCACAACCGCGGCCATCAAAAAAACTTGCAGCTCTTTGAGTTAGATTTGACTCGAAATAAAGAGCGTCGAGTGACTTATTCTGATGGCGATGCTTTCGATCCAATGTTTGCCAGTGATTCGGAAATTGTTTACGCCTCCACCACAGATGAAATCAAGGAAAGTCCTTTTTTAAACAAAAATCCTGATAAGGAATTTCCTCCCTCTGATCTTTATATGAGCGATGGCTTTGGTGCCGACATCGTTCGTTTAACCCAACAACCAGGCTACGATGCAGAACCAATTTTCGTGAAGCATCCGACAGAGTCGCACATTATTTTTACATCTCGTCGCGGTAATTTAACGGGCATTTATCGTGTGAATCTGACGCATGGATTAGTCAGTCTTGTTTCTGCCGAAGCAGGTAAGGACCGCAGATCTCCGACACTCAGTCCAGACCAAAAAGAACTGGCGTTTATTGAAAAAGATCTAAAATCCGGTGACCTCAGTATGCAGTTGTTAAACATGAAAACAAAACAGGCCGTTACGCTCAAAGCTGGTGAAGGCTTGTATCGCGATTTGTTTTTTGCACCAAAATCTCCACGGCGTGTGTTCTATAGCATCCTCCGTAAAGGTGAAAAGAAATACCAACTGGAAGTGTACAATCTCGAAACCAAATGCACTCAGGTGGTTTTCAAGGGAACGGATTCTTTGCTTTATCCAACCGTTTCCAATGAGTCCCGGGAACGTTTGGCCTTTGCCCGTCTATTCCAAGACCGAAGCCAAATCTACATTGTAAATTTGCCACCGGACCTCGGTCCTTGCTTAGAGCAGCAAAATGCCGTTGCCGCGCCAGTTACAGCTCCGACGGTGGCCCCCGCAGCACCAGTTCCTGGTTCGAACTAAAAGTTTCAACTCGGCATTTAGTCTTGATTCCACTTCCAAGGCTTTGTTAGGCTTAAAGAGTGAAAAGCTTATTCATCCTTTTTTTATTAATGCCTTCTTTGTCTCTGGCGGCTCCTTATCCAGCAACCAGCACCTCGGCATTGACGGCCCCAGAAAAAGGATATTACTTCCTTCACAAAGGCTTTGTTCTTAAGACCACCGGCACAGACTGGATTCCAGTTGCTACGGAAGATGGCGCCTTGTTGGACACAATCCGTTTTGCTTCACCCAAAACTCCAGACGATGGTTCTTTGAGCGTGCGCACCGATCGCATTGCTAAAACAGCGTCTCTTGAACTATACACTCGCAAATGGATGCGCGATTACCCAAGCTATGGCTTTGAAGTTCTGGCGACAAAACAATTCAACTTAAACGGCAACCCCGCATTGATCGTAGATATGCTGTCACGTTCAAAGAACAAACAGATCCGCCAAGTCGTTTTAAAAAACGACGAAAAGGTTGCGATCATGACTTGCCTGGACACTCAACAGTCCTTCACCAAGTCGCTACAAAACTGCAATCAAATCATCAAAAGCTTCAACTGGGTAAACCCAACGGAAGCTCCTGCGATTAAAAAATAATATATTATTGGAACACAAGATAGACGTCAGACAAGGCGCTGTTTTTAAACTTGCGCCTTTTAGGCAATTTTATGGACAAGAAACCGATTCAAAACGACAGCCTAAGCTTTAAGCTTACATCGGGCCCACTTGACGCCACTGTGGCGGTAAAATCATCCTTCTAATATGTAACAAAATTACCCTTGACGGAAAAAACGTCTCATTCGGCTTCTCTGTATTCAACGATCTCCATCTTATTTTTCAAAAAAAGGTAACTCCAAAGATCTCTTCCATAAGAGGCGGCAAAGCGTTTTAAAAACAAATTCGCACAGTGTTGTTCGAATCGAGAAAAATTGCTTCTAAAAAGCCGTGGTAGATTTCTTTCAATTTTCGGAGGTCGTTATGAATTTAAAATATCTAAATAACTCAGACTTAGATCAAAGAATGAAATCTTTGGCACAGAAAGAACGAGACCTTTTGCACGAAGTTCTTCTGACTCTCAAAGAGATTGATTCCCGCAGAACTTACTTAGAGTTAGGTTTTGGCAGTTTATTTGATTATTTAGTAATGGGCGTAGGCTACTCTGAAGGAAGCGCCCAACGACGCATTGATGCCGCAAGACTTATCCGTGAACTTCCACAAGTGGCAGAAAAAATCCAAAGTGGTGAGCTTAAACTGAATCAGATATCATTAGTCCAAAAAGCGTCACGAGAAATCGCCAAAAATAGATCTTTAGAAAATGATAAATTCGAGAAAGGCAAAGTCACGGCCGCACAAAAACTAGAAATCATTGAAAGTCTTTGCAATAAAAGTTCCGCTGAATCCCAATACCAAGTAGCCGCATTCTTTGAACTGCCTGTTCTGCAATCAACTCAACAAAAGGTCCAAGCTGATGAAAGTGTTCGTGTCGAATTGACTTTATCAAAGGAGGCTTTTGCAAAAATTAAGAAAGCTCAAGAGCTTCTGTCTCATGCAATCTCTACGCAAGACATGAGTCAGTTTTTGGAATATTTGGCTGAAAAAGTGATTCAACAAAAAACTTCTGGCACTAAACCAAAGAATAAACACGATACGGCGAATAGCTTAGACTCTGGAAAAGATATTGGAGGAGCTTCCACTACCGCCACGATGGCGGCACAAATGGCTCGGCAAGTTTCTGCTGAAAGCACTAAAAAGGCGCCATCACAAAATGATATTAAGACCATTCGACGACAACAAGGATGCTGCCAATTTACAGATCCCTCAACAGGCCGAAAATGCCAAAGCACTTGGAAACTCCAAGTTGATCACAAGCAAAGCCGCTGGGCGGGAGGAACTGATTCACTTGAGAATCTTCAGCAACTATGTGCCGCTCACAACAAAATGAAATACAGAAGAGAAATCGGATTGAAATACCTTTGATCAACCTCCAGAAACCGACCGGAATGGTCCGCCGCCCCCGGAGTATGAGGGCGGGAGGCCCTCATTTGCCTGGATGGCAGGTCAGACTTCCCACAACAAGATCTCTGCAATTACGTATTTTCGTTCAACCACTTTGCCATTGGCAATGCAAAGTAAGTAAAGATGATATCCGCACCCGCTCTGCGAATTGAATACAGCGTTTCACACATCGCACGAGTCTCATCCAAGATCCCCGCCTTCGCGCCCAACTTGATCAATCCGTACTCGCCACTCACGTTGTAAGCAGCCACTGGAATATTTGTATGCGCTTTGACTTTGGCAATCACATCCAAATAGCTCAACGCAGGTTTCACCATCACGATGTCAGCCCCTTCCGCGATATCTAAATCAACTTCGCGAATCGCTTCACGTGTGTTGCGGTAATCCATTTGATAGGTTTTTTTATCACCAAATTTCGGTGCGGAATCCAAAGCTTCACGGAACGGACCATAAAATGCAGACGCATATTTGACGGAGTAAGACAGGATCCCCGTATCGATCAAACCCTCGGCATCCAGAGCATCACGGATTGCACCGACTCGCCCATCCATCATGTCTGACGGAGAAACAATGTCGGCTCCTGATTTCGCATGCAGAACACTCATCTTCGCCAAGATCTCGACCGTTTCATCGTTCACAATAATGCCATCTCTCACCACACCATCATGGCCGTCGGAAGAATACGGGTCCAAGGCCACATCTGTGATCAAGGTCACATCAGGATATTTATCACGAATTTTTTTCAGGACTGTGGGCATTAAGCCATTCGGGTTCAAGGACTCTTTGCCATAAGTATCCTTCTTGATTTCTGGCAATGCAGGAAACAGGTCAAAGGACTTTACGCCCAAAAAAACAGCCTTCGCGATCTCATCTAGAATTAAATCAGGACTCAAACGAAAAATGCCTGGCATTGAGGCAATTTCCTGCTTCTGTCCTGTACCTTCAACAAGGAACAATGGCAAAACAAGCTGTGAAGGTCTTAAATCCGTCTCTGCCACCATCTGGCGCACGGCTTCAGTTCGACGGTTTCTTCTGGGTCTTTGCGTGAGTTTCATATACATCTCCTCCACCTGGGGGTTTTACCCTTTGAGGGTGTGCTTAGGGGTGTCATTTTGAAACGTTATTTAAAAACATCCCCTATGACATTTCTATGACACTTTATTGAAAGTTTAGTGATAAACCTAATCTTAACAAATGGAAGATATACTCCTCGTTCACAGAAAATCTAGCAAAAATTTTGCGGAGTCCCTGCAAGATTCAGCCGTGTGGAAAACATGTCTGCGGCAAATTCTATTTTGTCGTGAAGATGAAGTGAACAGCTTCTTTGATGTGCTTGAACCTGAAGACAAAATTCTTCGTGGCGAAGAAGGCCTTAGCTTGTTGCTAGAAATTCTTTGCGGTCTTCACTCACCGATTGTTGGTGAAACCGAAGTCTTCGGTCAGTTCAGACAATTTGTTGACTCCAGAAAAAAACTTAACGACACACTTTTTGCCGACAATCAAAAATGGTTGCACTTCATCATGGCAGAAGTAAAGAAAACTCGTGCTGAACATCTGGTTGGCATCGGGTCTCAAAGTTATGGCAGCCTTCTTCGCCGCTATTCGAAAGACATGGATTCCGTCACGATTTGCGGTTCGGGCCAATTGGCTCAAGAAATTCTTCCTTGGGTTGCTCATAAAAAATCCGTTCAAGTCCTTTGCCGTGAATGCACAAAGATGCGCAGCTTCGCAGAGAAATTCGATAATCTTTCTATTGTAAACTACAACGAAGCTTATGTTCATGGTGAAGCGATGGTCATTGCGGCCCCGCTCAGCGATGCACGCATCTTGGAACTAATCGGCAAACAGGATACACGTCCTGTCGTGATTTATGATCTGCGCGGTGAAGAAAACAATCTTCCTGCATTGATTCAGGAAAAATTCCCGCGTGTTACATTGATGACCCTTCAACAGTTCTTTGCTGAAATCGAAGAGACCAAAAAAGACAGGCAAACCAAAATCCAACAGATCAAAGAGTATCTGATGGAAAAAGCCTTGGCCTTCGCGCAAAGAACAGAGCTTCGTCCACTTGGTTGGGACGATATATGCGCCTAAAAATTTCCGCTCGTAAAAGTGACTTGGCCCGCCTTCAGGCATACATGGTTGGAGAGGCTCTTAAAGAAAAGAACCCCGGTCTTGAAATTGAATTCAAATTCAAAGAATCCTTAGGAGACATCAACCTCACCACACCTCTTTGGCAAATCCCAGAAAAGGGTGTTTTCACAGAGGACTTCCTAGGTGAATTGATCCACGGCGAAACTGACATGGTTGTGCACTCTTGGAAAGATCTACCGACAGAAAAACGCTCTGACACGGAGATCGTAGCCACATTGCCTCGCGCAGATCAACGTGACTTGTTGTTGGTGAAAAAATCTCATTTCGCACGACTTGGTTCTGAAAAGGCAATGCGTGTCTTCAGCTCTTCACCTCGTCGCGAATACAACCTAACGAACTTTTTCAAAGAACATCTGCCATTCAACTTGCAATCGGTGAAATTTGAGAGCGTGCGCGGAAATATTCCAACACGTATTCGCAAACTTTTAGAAAGCACGGAAGTTGATGGTCTGATCGTAGCCAAAGCGGCGTTGGATCGCCTCCTTACGGCTCCTCAAACAGAATTCAAAGAAGTCCAAGAGCTTTTGCGCTCTTATTTGGACCAAGTTGAGTTCGCGGCTCTTCCTTTGTCAGTGAATCCAAATGCGGCAGCCCAAGGGGCTTTGGCGATTGAAATTAAAAAAGGTCGCACGGACCTTAAAGACTTGCTTGCTAAAATCGACAATCCAATAGCTTTCCAGTGCGCTCAAAAAGAACGCGATATCCTGGCAAGCTTCGGTGGTGGCTGCCACCAAAAGATTGGTGTCGCTGTTTTGTCACGCCCTTACGGACAAATCACAATCCTCAAAGGTCTTACTGATGGCGGCAAGGTTCTTGATACACGGGAATTAAAACCCTCCGCAGAGGCTCCGCGTTTTGCCGCAGAACAAATGTGGTCTTCAGAAGTTCGCGCGGAAAGAAAGCCTTTAACTAATTGGAGCATCCCTGAAGGGACCAATGCTCTGTATGTCTCCCGTAGCGAATCTTGGCCTGACAGCTTGCACTTCAATCAATTCGTTTGGACTGCTGGAACCAGAACTTGGAAAGCCATGGCTCAAAGAGGCGTTTGGGTTCATGGTTGCTCTGAAGGTTTAGGTGAGCAGGAAGAATCACGCATTGATATCCTAGCTAACACGCCACTGAGGTGGGCAAAGCTCACGCACGATACAGGATACGAAGAAGGTGCGCGCCAAATGCCATTGATTGCAACATATAGCTTGCAAGATCAAGGCATCGTGACACCGATTGCGGGCCAAGAATGCTTCTTCTGGAGCAGCGGTTCTCAATTTTTAGACACTGTAAATAAACATCCTGAAATTTTAAACAAACATCATGCTTGCGGACCGGGGAATACTTTTAAGATTATTCGTCAGTACCTGCAGGATAAAAACCTCTATGAGGTTTCCAAGTTGAACATTTACCTCGATCAAGAAAACTGGAGACAGCAATGCACAAAGTAACCTCTGAAGAATTATTCCAACGCGCTCTTAAAGT
>JBLMWG010000072.1:0-3803 GCA_050257115.1 Bacillota bacterium | reverse complement strand
TGAAACACCAGATGGAGAAAAAGAAGTTTATTTGAATGGTAAGAACAACACTCTTGAAGGAGTGGCGAGTCAAATCAACGCCTCCAACGTAGGTTTGAAAGCGCAAGTTTTGGAAGATCGGAAGGATAAAGAAAATCCATTTAAACTTTTGGTTTCCGGTTTGGCGACCGGTGACGACAGTCAGATTACGTTTCCAAAAATATATCTTTTGGACGGTGATCAGGACATGTACTTCGATCAACAAAGACCGTCGAAGAATGCCAAGGTAAAAGTTGATGGATTTGAAATCGAATTGCCAGAGAATAAGTCAACGACATTGGTTCCAGGTGTGACCTTGGATTTAAAGTCCGCGGCCCCTGGAAAAACGATCCATATGTCAGTGAAGGAAAACTTGGAGGTTATCAGCGGAAAAGTAAAAAGTTTCGTTGATGCCTACAACGCAGCTTTGGGCTTTATCCAAAAGCAACATCAGTTGCAACCGGGGCCTAAGGGCGGAAATCCTCAGTTAGGTCCTTTGGGAGGAGACGGGCTGCTTCGTACGGTCGAAAGCAGTCTGCGCAGTACGATTCTTAATCCTGTGCGTGGAGTGGAAACTCCGATCACTCGTATTAATGAATTGGGTATCGCATTCAATCGAAACGGAACATTGGATTTCAGCCAGGAGAAATTCAATAAAGTGTTAAATGCCAATCCTGGCGGAGTAGCCGCCTTTTTTAGAGGAGACGGCTTTAATACAGGTTTCGTAGCAGTGGTGAAGCAGGCGGTGGGCAATCTTACCAACGGTCAGTTCGGTGGTATTGCGAATCGAAAGCGCGGCCTTGAGTCGCAGATCAAACAGATCAATTCACGTATTGATACGAAAGAAAGACAGCTAGAGCGTAAAGAGGACAGCCTTCGTATGAAGTTTGCCAATCTTGAGCAAAAGATGTCTGAAATGCAGGCCCAACAGGCTAAGTTCGCGGCAATGGCGCGACAGCAGGGATAGTTTAAAGAACGTTTAATTGGCATAGACCAACGAGGGAACGATGAATAAAAACGCATATCAAAAGTACAAAACGACGTCCGTACAAAGTGCAAGCCGCGAGAAAATTCTTTTGATGCTCTATGAGGGAGCGATCAAGTTTACAAAGCTTGCGATTAAGGCCGTCGAAGAGAAAAAGATCGCAGACCGTGGGATGAACATCGGTCGTGCTTTCGACATCGTGATGGAGCTCAACAACACCCTTGATCACAAGGTGGGTGGTGAGATCGCCTCTCAGCTAGAGCAGCTCTATATGTTTATGATGGAGCAATACACGCAAGCCAATATCAAAGGGGATGCAGCTCCGTTGCAAGCCAACTTGAAGCTTCTCAATACTCTTTATGATGGTTGGGTTCAGGCGATAGAAAAAATCAAAAAAGAATCTGACGAACCAGGACAGAAGGCGGGATAGAAAATGGAGGGGAACATGACGAGAATCATCAGCTTGTTGAACGAAAAGAATCATTACCTAGAGAAGTTCTATTCTCTTAACGAAGTGGAACTGGTAAATTTTGCGCAAGGTCAGTTCGAAAATATTGAATCCTTTTACCAAACTCGTGAAAGAATCTTGGAAGTATTGAAGTACGTTGATGCACAAGTCGATAGAGCTCATAACGAAATCGATCCAGCAGCGGCAATGACTAATGAAGAACGTCAAAGTATCAAGGAAGCTTTAAGTATTAAGGACGAATACGTCACAAGAATCATCGAACAAAACATTCAAGTTCTTGCGTGTATTGAGACAGCTAAAAACTCAATTATCAGAGAACTCCAAGATGTTCGTCGTAATCGCAAAGCAATTGGCGGTTATAAATCCAAGACGTTCAATCAACGCCTTGACGAAGAAGTGTAGATAAATAAGTCCGCCGTCATATGCAGGCGGACTAGACTCGACGGTGGGTCTGGGAAAAAAATTCCTGACAAAAACCTGACGGCAAGGAGGGTGTTGGAGTCAAACTCCTGCATTCAACTTGCCGAATTAGCGCCCAAGTTCAATAAAACTTGAAAGAGGTTTTGGCATCTATGTTGCTCTATCCCTTTTGCGGAGGAGATCCATGCAGATGTTGGAAAATCAGATAGTTCAAAAGTCCAGTGAATCAACTGAAGAAAATTTGTCAGTTGAGAGTTTTAACGAAAGCTCAGGCCGTATATATTTTGATCCTCAACAGGCTATTGAGGAGTTCGAGGCGGAGTCCCAAAGCGAAAAGTCTTCCAGTCAAGATCCTCGCATTCAAAAGTTTCTAGCGAACGCACGTTTGCTGACCAAACACCGTGAATACTCTTTGGCCTTAAATCTTCTCCGTCAGGCCAGTAACTACGATTCAAAAAATCCAGTAACGTTATCAATGCTTGCGCAGGTTCTTGAAAAAACTGGACGTATTGATGAAGCCCTTATCGCACAGAAGGCACTATTAAAAGTCGATTACGGGTTTCATAGTCTGTTTGGTTTTGCCACGTCTTTATACAAAATGGGCCGCGATCAGGAGGCACTTGATAAATACTATGAAGCTCTGTCTGTTTTGACGGAGGAAAATGAAAGCCTCTTCGAACTGTACAAGAATATGGGCAATATTTTTGTTCGCCAAGGCGACTTTGACGGCGCGGAAGAGTACTACAACAAAGCTTATACCGTGAATACAAAATCTGATGTGTTGCTGGTGAACTTTGGGACACTTGAAGTGCAGCGTAATGATTTCGACAAGTCTTTATATTGTTTCCGTAAAGCCGTTGAGATCAATCCCGAAAATGATAAGGCTTGGGTCGGTTTGGCGATGGTTCATAATCAATTTGGGGATGTAGATCTTGCTTGGGCTAATCTCGAAGCAGCTCTAGATATCAACCCTAAAAACAGAACAGCAGCGCATCTGGCGGCAAACTGGGGCCTGCGTGACGGCCGAGTTCATAAAGCGATTGAATCTTTGGAAGCCTATTTGGGAACTGTTGAAGAAGATGAAGATATGTCTTTGGTTCTGATCAATTTGTTCTGTTCGACAAATCAAATGGATAAAGCGTTGTTGGAAATCGAGCGAGTTCTTCTGTGGAATCCAGATCATAAAGAAGTTCGCGATTTGAAAAAGAAAATCACACATACAGTAAAGGCGGCTTAACATGGCAATGATTACATTCTCTGAAAACCATGAATCCTCGCTCGTTTCTTTCGAAGAAGGTCAAGCGCTGGCGTCGCTTAATGATCCCCGTGGGGAAGCTTTGAAGTGGGCATACTCTTTGGGTCAGATTCCTTCCAATCATGTGGTGATTATTGGCCTGGGTTCCGGGTTTCACATTGAAGCCCTTGCTGACTTGGATGCAGACGTGCAAATCACCGTGGTTGATTCAAGAGATGCCTTAATTCCTGTTTTTAAATCTCAATTTCCCGATCTTGCAGACCGCGTTCAGATCGTAATTGCGGAAAACGTGTCAGATCTTATGAAGTCTGATGTTTACGCTGACGTTGTCGCAAACCGTGCCTTCGTAATTTCATTCCGAGAGTGTTGGGGCAATCAAGTAGAGCTGTTTTCTGAGTTCTTTGGTCATCTAACAGGACGATCTCCAGAAGCTATGAAGTATCACTTTGAAGATTTTGGCTTCAATATGAAAGCTTTGTACTTTCAGTCCAACAACCTTTTGTCCATAAAAGATATTTTACCCGTTGTTGAATCATCAGATCTTGCGGAAGAAAAAAAACAAATCTTTCGCGCTTTGGGTGAATTGGTGAAATAGATGAAGATATTAGTCGTTTCGCTATTGCGTCTGGGGGATCTTATTCAGCAAGAACCGCTAT
>JBLMWG010000071.1:0-2517 GCA_050257115.1 Bacillota bacterium | reverse complement strand
GAAATAAAAAAGTCCCCAACGAAAATACGAAGGCCGTCGTCGCACAAGTCACCATATGAGGAATATGTTTAAAGACGCCGATAAAGCGCCCACCCTTAAAAGCTGCCCCCGGATGCAAAATCAAAATCACCAGAGATAAAAGAACCAATGCTCCCGTCCATTTTTGAATATAGACCATAAAATCTCTAACATTCCAAAGACTAGGAATGATCAGGCCATACACAACCACCATAAACAGGGCCGCCGAGGTGGCACCCAATTGCATCACAACTGATTCATCAGGATTTACGTAGTGAGCTTGCAACAATGTCTCAACAGCTAGTGTTATCATTAAAAAAAAGACGAACAGCTTATAGAACCCACTTAAATGCTGTCGCTGTCGGACTCGGAGCCACAATAAAATTAAGGGTCCCCCTAAAAGAGCGCATAACAAGACATTGATGTAGGGATGCATTCCCTGTTGAAAAATGAGATATGGAACCTCACGGGGAATCGGCAGTAAACTACCCAGAGAAACCTTACATATAAATGTCAGCGCAACGAGTGCTTTTATCAAAAATAAAATGCGCGCATCGCGGGCTTTAATCATTACTTATGTCCGGTATTTTTTTGAATCAATAAGGCAGTTAAGGCGATTCCCAAAACAACGGATACCAGAGTCACTGTCCGAGCTGTGTCGCCACTGATCATATATGACTTCTGCGGAACATAGACAAAGTCGTCTTGTTGCAAGCGAAGTTGCTTTGCCCCAC
This sequence comes from Bacillota bacterium, assembly GCA_050257115.1. GTDB lineage: Bacteria > Bdellovibrionota > Bdellovibrionia > Bdellovibrionales > Bdellovibrionaceae > Bdellovibrio. The sequence goes on along the minus strand of JBLMWG010000071.1, from coordinate 1,765 downwards.
CGTACTTGATAATTTTTTCCGCATCGACCTCATAGGCTCCCTGATATTCATTGACCGCTTTGGATTTAATTTCAGCCCAAGATTTTGGTTCGTACTTGCGCACCAAAATTTCCGACATATCCCCAGCATTATTTGAGCCTCCGGCCAGAGTAATAAGCTTTAGCAAGTCCGTGCTTGGGGGAACATAGTAAATTCCAGGACGATTCACGGCTCCTAAAAGCTGAACACTGATTAATGATTCTTTCGGGGCTGATCTAAAAATATATTCCGAGGCTTGTTGAGGTTGTTTGATATCCTCCCAGATATTGGAATCATGCGTTTCCGCAAATGCGGTACAATTCACAAAGAAGACAGTGGCAACTATCAACGAAAGAATCTTTTGGGCACTCATTTGACGACCTCCTTCACTGGACCAAAATCGAGAGCCTCGACTCTCGTCAATATTTCGATGACTTGACTTCGGTCCATGGACCACAATAAGTCTATGACAACTTCTGAAGTTCCAGAGCACGAAAAATTATTTGATGAAATTTGTAACAAATTAAACGCTCTCAGTAATACTTCTGAGTCGGCAGAGGAAATTGTTCCTCCCCAACCGAAGTATGAACAGATGCAAGTTCAGATGAAGAAATTCCACTCTGATCTCAAAGGTTCACAGGAAGAATTGCGCGAAAAAATTAAGACACTTGAAAACGTTTCTTACGGATCTGAAACGTTAGACGCGCAGTCAAAACTTCTTGCAGATCAACTCAGCGCAGAACGCACGAATAGTGCAAAGTTGAGTTCCGACCTAGCAAAGTCATTAGAACTCAGCCTGCAACTGCAGCTGGAAATTCAAGGTCTGAAAGCTCGCGCATTACAAATGCAGAGTGAAGAAAAAAAATACAGCCAGGCTTTGTTTGAAAAGAACAAAAGTTTGCAAAGAGACTTGGAACTCTCTCAGGCTCTCAAGGACGAAACAGCGATGGAGTTTGCGAAGGCAAAAAGCGCCTTCGCCCGTGAGCAAGAGTTGTGGGAACAAGCGTACGACAAGCTTCAAAGCGAAATCCAATCCTTGAAAACTGATAAACATGAATTGGAACAAACCGGCGCCGAGCTCCGTGCAACAATCGAAGAACGCGATCAAACAATCAAGTCACTGAATGAGGAAATCGAAAAGATTTCTGCTTCTTTCAGCGAAGTTGAGTCTTCAGCACATCAACAAAATGACGTTTTAAAGAACCTCATGGAAGTGGCAGAAACTAAGATTGTCGAAATGAAGATGGCCTTGGATAAAAAATCCTTGGAAGCACAAGACTACTTCAGCCACCTTCAACAAGCTTTAAGCCAATTAGGAATTTTGAAGCAAGAAAACGGGGCTTTGAAAGAGTATGTCACCAAGCTGAACTACTACCATCAACAAGCACAACATGCACAGATGGCCGTTGCGCAAATGGCACAGGTCGCAGTTCAACAAGTTCAAGTTCCACCAACTAACACTGCTAAAACGATGGCAGCAGCACAGCCTTAAGTCCAGTCACACAAATAGCTCTTCTAGAAGGACTCGGAGCCCCTCTCTGGGTCCTTCTTTTTTTGTTATTTACTTTGCATTTCAGCTTTGCCAGATCCAGTATCGGATCCCCTGCAGTATCGATATTTTCCCATGATAGCGCGAGTCTTTTGAGCCCCTTTAATATCACCACCACGAGCTCTATTCCAATCATCACTGCGTAATGGCCCCCAATATGTCCCTTTACTTCCCTTGGAAGTCGGAGTCATTAAATCA
>JBLMWG010000070.1:0-11068 GCA_050257115.1 Bacillota bacterium | reverse complement strand
GCTTAATTACTACTTAAAAAGTCTGACCGGGATGGTCAGACTTGACTCGGAGTATGAGGGCGGGACAGCCCTCATCTGCCACGATGGCAATTCAGGCTTTTCCACAGAAAACCCACTTATTAAGAATGAACCCATCAGAATTGGCTCTGATCCAACCGCGCCTTCAAAGCTGCACCGGCCGGATCCGCATCATTTCGCTAAGTGATTTACTGTTTTAAGCTATTAAGGCGTAGATAGTAACTTGTCGCGATCCCCAAAACAGCGAAATCGTCCAAAAAACCTACCGCCGGGATCGTATCTGGAATGAAATCAAAGGGGAATACCAAATAGAACAAGGCGCCAATTGCAACATACTTATAGGTGCGTTGAACCTCGCTATCTTTAAGTACTTTCCACAGAGCTGCGACCTTTTCTTTGATACCGGGACTTTTCATTTCAATGTCTTTCAGCACACTTTCATTTCTTTGCACATATGCAAGACTGTCCTCTTTCTGACCGAGCTTAAGACATAAATCAACAACGCCATCTTCACTCACAGAACCTTTGAATTGATCGACAGACAAATCCATCATCATAAACGAGTTGTGCGCAAAAAGAACTTGCGTGAATTCAAAAGCCTCTTTAACCAGTTCATGGTCTTTTTCAAGCAGACCGTCACGAACCATCGACAAAATACCTTGATAGAGATTTGTCTCATATTGCACCGGAATGCGGCCCGTCCCACCTTTTTTCAACCAACGACGTAAGGTCATATTGGAAACCTGAAAATAGACGGCCAATTTCTCTGGGCTGAGCCCTGTGTCTTTGCTTAATTTGCTGATCTGATTGATTTTCATTTCATTAGTATAGCCGAGTTAGACCCTTTTTAAAAGGCTCTAAGTTACAATTCAACTAACTTTTGTTAATATACCTATAACACTACCTGAGATGGGCTCTCAACCAGGCCAAGGCATCACTCCACGCCAGTTCCGCCGTCTGGGGATTATAAGAGGAGCGCTCATCACACATAAAACCATGATTTGAATCTGGATATATCTTTGAAGTTGAGTCTTTACTTAGGCCCACCAAGGTCTTTCGAACCACTTCTACATCCTGAAGAGGAATTCCTTGATCAAGCGCGCCCCAACCTAAAAACACAGGGCACTTCACTCCGGCAAACTCGTCAAGAAGCGGTGAAAAGCCGATTCCAGGTCGACGATGAACAATGCCTCCACCATAAAAACTAACCGCCGCAGTCAAAGGCAACCGACAAGCCCCAAGCATGGCTGCAAAACCACCCATGCAAAATCCAATGGCGCCTATTTTTTCTTTATCCACCTGAGGGAGATCTCGTGCTAACTGAAGTGCCGCCCGCATGTCATCAACAAGGCGATCGTTCGTTAACTCCGCCATCATGGGGCGAGATTTAGCAAATTCGGTGTATTCAACCTCAATCCCGTCACCAAATCGATGAAACAACTCAGGGGCCAACGCCACATACCCATTATCCGCCAAACGCCGACAGACATTGAGAATATGGTGATTCACCCCAAAAGCTTCTTGCAAAACCAACAACGCAGGAAAGGGCTTTCCCTGTGCCTTTTTTGGAGAAATAACGTGAACCTTCATAGGGCCATCAGGTGTCGCAACGGTCTTTTTTTCATGAGACATACAAACTCCGAGGGTGAGCTGGAGACCATATCATACCTTCTCCCCGCCTATAGCCAAGACGGGGTGCAGCTCATGGTTGCAGCTGTAAAAAGCCCTAGCCTCCCATAAAGACCTTTGATAGATCAGGGCCCATAAGGAGTCCCAATGAAATCAGCTTTGTGCCTCGGCATTTTATCCCTACTTGTTTTCTCTACTTCGGCTTTCGCTGCTGCCCCAAAAGCAGGTGAAAATAGCGCAAATATTTGCAATGAAACCGCAACGATCTGTGCTCAACTTCAGTATTTGACGGATATCAACGCTTCAAACGAGGGTAAATTTCAAGTTGTGGTAACAACTCCCCAACAAGAATCAGTGCAAAATTTCAAATTAGATCTTTGGATGCAAATGGGTCACCACGGACACGGGTCTTCACCAGTTGAAATTGCCGAAGTAGGGCCTAATCAGTTTACTATCAGTAACGCTTGGTTCGTTATGCCAGGCCAATGGAATGTTCGTGTTGATTTTGATTTCCAAGGTGAACATCAACACCTTGAAATTCCGGTTATTGCCGCACCCTAACTGACCTCTCAGTGTATGGTCACAATCTCCGAGTGATCGCAAACAATGGACCCGGTCGGTGTATCGATCGGGCCTCATTGTTGAAGTAGCTTATTTATTCGTCGTCAAGTTCATCATCGCCAACCACACCGAGATTGTACTTTTCGATGCGATAACGCATAGATCGGAAGGAAATGTGAAGCAGCTTTGCAGCACGTTTTTTTACGCCGCCTGCAGAGTGAATCGCTTTAATCAGCAATTCTTTTTCAATTTGCCCCATGACCTTATCCAAATCTACACCATCATCCCCCATCTCAATTTCGTTGGATGAAGCCATCTTGCGACCTGATGATGTATTCACCATCGGCGGTAAAGATTCAGGCAGAATCGTCGCGCCACCTTCCAACGCAACAGTACGCTCAATCATATTTTCAAGCTCACGCACGTTACCCGGATAATCGTACTTTTTAAGGATTTCCATCGCTTCGGCGCTGATCGCACCGATATTCTTATTCAGACGTTCGTTGTATTTTTTAAGGAAGTGATTCGCCAAAAGAGGCACATCTTCCCGGCGCTCACGCAGACTCGGTGTTTTGATGTTGATAACATTCAAGCGATAGAACAAATCTTGACGGAAAGTTCCCTTAGCAACCATTTCTTCAAGATTTCTATTAGTTGCAGCGATAATACGAACGTCGACTTTAACGTCTTCCGTCGCACCCACGCGGCGAATAACTCGTTCTTGAATCGCACGAAGAAGCTTCACTTGAATAGACAACGGCAACTCGCCCACCTCATCCAGAAACAAAGTTCCCGTATCAGCGACTTCGAAAAGACCGGACTTATCAGCGACAGCTCCCGTAAAGGAACCTTTTTTATGACCGAACATCTCAGATTCCATCAAGTTTTCAGGAATCGCACCGCAGTTCACCGTCACAAAAGGTTTATCTTTCAATGGACCGTTGTAGTGAATCGCTTTCGCGACAACTTCTTTACCAGTACCCGATTCTCCAGTGATCAACACATTGGTTGGTGTTTGAGAAACACGTTTAACCATGTCATAGATCGCATGCATTGCAGGAGAATTTCCCACCATATTTTGGAAGGAGTATTCTTTAACAAGTTCTTTTTTTAAACTTCGATTTTCAACTTCAAGATTGCGTGAACGAAGGGCGTTTTGAATATTCAAACGAACTTCATCAATTTTAAATGGTTTCGTTAGGTAATCATACGCACCCATTTTCATTGCTTCAACCGCAGTTTCCGTGGTCCCGAAAGCTGTGATCAACATAAAAACAGTGTCCGGATATGATTCCTTAACATACTTTAAAAGCTCGATACCCGTTACGTTCGGCATTTGTAGATCCGAAATAATCATATCGAAAGTTTTTTTAGCTAGAAGGTCTTTCGCCTTTTGACCATCTTCGGCCAAAGTGATTTCATAACCTTCCTTTTTAAGCATGATTTCTAAAAACTCGCGTATTGATTCTTCGTCATCGACAACAAGAATTCTCGGCTTCATTGTATGCGCTCCCACGTCCTGTGTTTGGCTTCTTCAAACTATGTCAAAGTGTGCCAAATATTATTCTTTATTTAGCTTTAGGGAAAGTCAAAATAAACTCTGTCCCTACACCCTGTTCACTCTCGACAAATACCTGTGCACCATGACCTTCTAGAATCTTATGAGTCACAGCTAGACCAAGGCCTGTACCCTTGGGCTTCGTCGTATGAAAGGGTTCAAACATTTTCTTTTTCGTTGCTTCACTCATCCCACAACCCGTATCGCGCATGCGAATTTGCACAGTCTTTTCCTGTACCATCGCCCGCACAATCATTTGTGGTTTTGCGACATCACTCATTGCTTGATACGAGTTCAAGACAATATTAAGGAACACTTGTTTCAATTTATCACGACGACCCAGAATTGTGAGCCCTTCTCCCAACTCACGAATCTGTTCGACATCTTGACGTACTTTCGCATCAGCTTTGATTGCATCTAAAACTTCATTCAATAACGAACCCAAATCCACCGGATCCGTTGGCGGAGTTTCTGGACGAGCATAGTCCAAAAACTCAGTAATCAAATTGTTCAAGCGATCAATCTCACGCAAGACAATTTTCATAAGTTTTCGATCATCATCGTTGTTCACTGTCTGTGTGAGCATTTCAATACTGCCACTGATACCTGCAAGCGGATTGCGAATTTCATGAGCAATCCCCGCAGCCAAACCACCCACCGCTGCTAGCTTTTCATTTTGGCGTGCGGCGTACTCCAACTGTCGTACTTTGGTCAAATCATCAAATAAAGCAATGGACAATGGCGCTTGCATCTCAGGACTGAAGGTTTTGGAAATCGTCATTCCTAAAACCTTAGGTGCCTCGCCGGGACTTGTTTGATAACGAACATCCCCTTTAAAAATTTCACCATCGGTCTTTACGTCAGGGAAAAGCGCAAACCAGTTCAGCCCCGTGAATGTATCTTTTTCTAAAATCACCAACGCTGAACTATTGGCCGTCACGACTTCACCTTGTTCAGTGTAAGACAACATCCCTGACGGAATGTTCTCTAACAAAAACTGATTCAATTCTTGAACAGAACGAAGACTCAAACCTGTTTTTTTGAGCTCTTTCCCTACACTTTGAAGTTGCTCACTCAGATAGCCCGCAAGCGCCGCTACAGAAAAGAACGCCACGTTATTCAGAGCTAAAAGAAAAAAGAAATTAAGAGCCTTCATTTCCGGCGAAAACAAAGCCGCGAATGTAAAGAAGATACTTGTACACAAGGCCAGCACTAAGGCCCCAACACCACGGCAAGCTATCCCCGCAAGAAGGATATTCACCAAGTGCAAGAACATAAAGAGTGATTGATTCAAACCGAAGAAATAAATCAACAGAGAAATAAAAAGGGAATCTAAGACAAAACCGAAAAACAACATCTTCGGTTTTTCTAAAAGCTGCCCCCAAATCGATACCCACAGAACATGAACAGCCAGTGCTAAAGTCAGCACTCCATAGAAGGGCCCCAAAACAGACCAATTATAGAAACTCCCCTGACTTAACGAAGAGATCACACTAACAAGTAAAATAACAACAAAAAGACTGACGCGAGCAAACTCGATCGTCAGTCCCTGATTTTTGTTATTCTGAAGGGCGTAACTTAAACGCATTAGCCACCGCTACCCACGACGTCGGCCATGTTGAAGATCGGAAGATACATCGCCACCACAAGAATCGCGATGATACCGCCTAAGAACACCATCATAAGCGGCTCAAGCAATGAGGTCATAGCTTTCACAGCTGTCTCTACTTCGTCCTCATAAAAGTCGGCAATTTTTCCAAGCATGATGTCCATCGTACCAGATTGTTCCCCGATAGAGATCATCTGCACCACCATCTCGGGGAATACTTTTTCTTTCGCCAAGGGAGACGCAAAGGTGCGGCCTGACGTCACAGACTCTTTACAACGAAGCAACGCCTGCTCAATCACGATGTTACCAGCAGTCTTTGCCGAAATATCAATCGCCTGAATCAACCCCACACCTGATGACAACAAAGTCGACAATGTACGGGTCAAGCGGGCAATTGCCGACTTTTGAATAACCTCACCAAAAACCGGCACATTAAAAAACAACCGATCAAACGTGTCGCGTCCCTCATCCGTTCGATAGTACTGAATCAATGCCATTGGAATAAAGACTACCGCCGCGGTATAAAGATACCATTTATGAATCAAGGAGTTGGATAAAGCGACGACCATCTGAGTTAAAGCCGGCGGCTCCTTCCCAGCAGAATTAAAGAACTCCATGAACTTTGGAAGAATGAAGACCAAAATACCTGTGATAACCAAGGCTGCAACAACAAGAATAACTGCCGGGTAAATTAAAGCTCCTTTTACTTGGCCCTTCAGTTTCTCAGACTTTTCCATATAGCTAGCCAAACGCTGCAAGATACCGTCTAAAATACCGGCCTGCTCCCCCGCCTGGATCATGTTCACATATAGTTTATCAAATACAGCCGGAACTTGCGCCATCGAGTCCGCTAGAGGGCGCCCACCTTCAATGGAGCTTTTCACTTTACTTGAAGCCTCTTTCAACGGGCCGGGACGCAAACCTTCAGAAAGAATTTTCAAAGCATCAACAACAGGGATACCCGCATTAATCAACGTCGCAAACTGACGTGTGAAAATCTGTAAGTCCCTACCTTTTACACGCCCAGTAAAACCGCCACCAACAGGTTTTGCAGCCCGAGATCCTACAGAAAGACGAACTGGCATCAACTGCTGAGCGCGCAGACGAATCACCGCTTCTTGCTGATTCGCAGCTTCGATTTCACCTTGAATAAGCTGTCCAGCCGCATTCTTCGCTTGGTATTGCCACTTTGCCACTAGATCCCCACCTTTTTCAGAAGCTGATCCAAATGATCTGGTTCACGCGATGTTTCAAAGGCCGTCTTCAAGTCAATACGACGACGGATTAAGTGCTGTAGAAGGGATTGATTCAAAGTCAAAATTCCCGAATTTTCAGGAGCGTTCAAGAGAACATTCTGTAAAGCCGTCATATTTTGCTGTTCAAGAGCTTCTCTGATTTACGGTTTCACAAACAATAACTCGTGAGCAAAAACACGATCGGAATTCAAACCAGCCATAGAGTACTGACCCAAGGCCATCGTAAGAACCTCAGCAAGGCGAGCTGAGCCATGCTGACCATAACGATCCGTCAAAACCGACAAACAACGGCGAACAGCGTTCATCAATGATGGCGCTTTCATGGAATAGATGACAAAAATTCCACGCTCTACCAATGACATCGCTTCCAAGAAACTTTCATCATCAGAAGCTCCATCATAAACCACCATATCAACACCATCTAGCAGGCTTTCACGCTCTTCTTTACGAGCAAACAGGCCATTGTGGTAAAGGAAACAAGCTTTGTTCTCTCGCGTTTGTGGAAATGCTTTCTGTGAAAACACCACACCCATAAAGGACTTTTCATCACCCAGCTTTTGCATTGTTTTAAATAAGGTTCCTGTTTGCCCCGACTCGCCAGCGCCTGACAAAATAACAAGCCCCCTCATGCGCATACACGTCTCAAGATACGAAGCCGGCAATGGCATTTCAAACTGCGCGCCTTCGAGATCTAAATCAATGATGGCCTTCATGGTGTTCTCTTGCTGAAAGAACGAAAAGCCAATACGCGTACTTTCGAGTGAAGTCTCCCCAACCACTGCGCCTGTCGTTTCAAGAACTGCTTTTTGTTGATTATCTAAAAAGCTTTGCTGCAACAAGTTCCATTCTGTAACGAGACCGGGAGCTGTTCTTAAACTTTCCCAGCCATCGGCACTGCGAACTCGTGGCTCACTGCCAACAACAAATAGAAATTCTTGAGCTTTTTTGGCTTTCGCCTGCAATAAAAGTTCTGTCAAACTCATTAGACGTCCTTCACAGATGCATTCAAAACTTCTTCAATTGTTGTCACGCCACGCTTTAACTTTAGCAAGGCGGATCGGCGCAAAGTCCTCATCCCTTGTTCACGAGCAAGAAAACGAAGCTGCCCTGTAGAAGCACCCTTTAAGATCGCTTCCTTCATTTTTTCCGTCATACTTAACAACTCGTAAATGGCTAAACGACCTTTAATGCCGGTATTGTTACAGTTCGCACAGCCTCTTCCTCGGAAAAGTTTGTAATCAGGAATTTCATTTTGTGGCACACCCAAATTCAATAGTGTTTGAGGCGGTACTTCGACGGGAGTTTTACAAGACTCGCAAACTTTTCCGACCAGACGTTGTGCCACGATAAGATTCACGGTCGAAGTGATAATGTACGAAGCGACACCCATTTCAGTCAGGCGAATGACCGTCGATGGAGCGTCGTTGGTATGCAGAGTGCTTACAACCAAGTGACCCGTAGATGCTGCTTTAAAGGCAATTTCAGCTGTTTCCAAATCCCGAATCTCCCCCACCATGACGATATCAGGGTCCTGACGAAGAAAGGATTTCAAGGCACTCGAAAAGGTCAAATCGATGTCATTGTTCATCTGAACCTGATTGATTCCTTCAAGATTGAACTCGACAGGATCTTCTGCCGTGGAAATATTGACATCTGATTGATTTAACTCTGCCAAAGCTGAGTAAATAGTCGTGGTTTTACCAGATCCCGTAGGACCCGTAATCAAAACCATTCCCTGCGGCAGATGAATATTATGTTTGAACAACTTCAAATCGTCTTCTTCAAAGCCAAGCTTCGTCATATCGAGCTGCAAGTTAGATTTATCCAACAAACGAAGAACGACTTTTTCACCCCACATCGTCGGCAGAACACTGACGCGGAAATCCATCTCTTTCCCTTTTGTGGTGCGCACTTTCAAACGACCATCTTGGGGGCGACGTTTTTCCGCAATGTCGAGTTTAGACATGATCTTAATACGCGAAGCAATCGCGGCTCCTGTTCCTTGCGGAGGAGCCGTGGCCTCAATTAAGTTACCGTCAATACGGAAACGCACACGATAACGTTTTTCATAGGGTTCAAAGTGAATATCAGAAACTTTCTTACGGATCGCATCACCCAAAATTGAATTCACGAATTTAACAATAGGAGCATCTTCTGTTCCCATGTCCGAGTCGATAATTTCAGCCGTCGGAGCATTGGCGATGTATTCGTCGTCCAGGCCTTCCATCGCATTAAGATTTTTAGTGCTGATCGCGCCACCGTAATACTTTTCAATACTTGCCGCAATCGCTGTTTCTGTACCAACAACTGCCTGAATGCGACTCCGAGTGATGAAGCGCAAGTCTTCCTTCACCATGATATTGCTCGGATCAGCAAAAGCCACAACCAGTGTAGTTCCCGCTTTTTGCAGAGGAATCAGCTGATTTCTCTCGCAGACGTCCCGAGGAATCATGGCAATAACCGCTGGGTCAATTTCAAAGGTACTGACTTCGACACCAGGAACCGCAAAGTACTTTTCCATGGCACGTAAGATTTGGTTTTCCTTGAGATAACCAAGTTGAATAATCGTACCTGTCAGTTTTGCACCTGACTTTTTTTGTTCCTCAACAGCAATAGCCAATTGATCAGGTTTTAATAAACCTTGTTTGACTAATATTTCCCCGATTTTGAGTGAAGACATTGTGGCTCCCCGGATATTACTTTAACCCAGGGTGCCATTTTTTGTAACTAGACCGAAGAAGAGATTTCTTTTGAGATTTTCACAATCAGGCCGTGTAAATCTTCGGAAGAAATGAGATCAGACATTCCAATCTTTTCTAAACACATCTCGACCAAAGCCTGCAAAATCTGAATAGGCTGCAATACACGAAGACCCGCTCGGTCTGCTTCTTCGAGCAACGGACTTTGAAGATCCTCCAAACAACAGTCCAATACATATCCCGTGTTCTTCAAAAAATTGAAATACGACAAGTCATTTAACAAAGCTTCATGTTGATTCATATTAACAGTATTGATCACCAAACTTCCACTGACAGCCTGAATGGTTAAATCCTCCACAGGCAAAACTTTGAACTCAACACCGAAGTAGCCCCGAGAAAGAATTCCAACATCTTCTGCCAAGACTTCTGCGCTCTGTCCAATCAAATAGACTTCAGTAAAACCTAAAAGGGCGCAAACGGAAGCTACGATTCGAAGTTCAGCCCCCTCGCCAACGACAAACGCAGGAAAGCGATTATCCAAATCACGAGCCTTTTCAACCAAAACACTGCGTAAAGCTTCGTACAAAAACAGACGTGGATACCATCTTCCCTCTTCCGGAATAAAAGCATCAAAACACTGCAGGCTTTTCACTAGGGGCGGGAACGCCTTTAACTGTGGAAAAAACGTCTGCGCTTCGGCAAAAGAAAACAAGGCAAGATGGGCGTCTTGCAAAGCTTCTTCCGAGTAACTCTTGTGATGCAGAAGTTCAAAGGCGCCTGGCTTTTTTCCAAGTAGTTCCTGTAAAGTCTTAAAAACAGCACTAGGACCGGATGGATTAAACTCCAGAATTTTTTTTGCGCTCATCAAAAAACTTTCTCGCTGCTAAAATATCACTGTGAATTTGCTTCTTTAATTCTTCAATTCCGGAAAACTTCATTTCTTCCCGTTCAAAGTGCAGTAAATAAACCTCCACTTCGACCCCATACAACTGCGCATCTAAATCAAAAATATGGGTTTCAACTTTTACCGGACTTTTTTTATCTTCATGAAATGTGGGATTCACACCAATATTTGTGATCGACGGATACAAGTGACCACCAAAGTGAGTCAGCGTAAAATAGACTCCTTGGCGCGGAACAAACTCCACATCGGGATGCACGTTGGCCGTCGGCACGCCGATCGTACGGCCCCGCTGAAAACCTTTTTCCACATTGCCACGAAGGTAATACTGCCGCCCCAAAAGCTCGTTGGCTTTTTCCACCATCCCCTGCTTCAGCGCCTCACGGATACGCGTCGATGAAACGACTTGGCCCTGCAGCTGAAATGGCGGGATGATAATCAAACGAATTCCTTTATCACGACAGAAGTTTTCCAGATATGGAATATTCCCCGCGCGATCCGCGCCAAAATTGAAGTCATGCCCGACCACCAGGGTTTTCGGGTTCAATTTTTTAACGATATATTCATTCAAGAACTCACTCGGAGTGACCTTCGCAAAGTCCGTGGTGAAACGCTCGATGATGACATTCTCAATGCCACGATTTTCAAATTGCTCTTGCTGATCGCGCAAATCAAAAATGCGCTCAGTGGCCCTTTCGGGATGCAAAACTTTGACTGGATGAGGATGGAAAGTATACACCACCGAGGGCACACCAAAATATTGCGCCTCACGAATGACGTTATCGATAAGCTGTTGGTGCCCCAAATGAACACCGTCAAAATTCCCTATTGTGACGA
>JBLMWG010000069.1:0-3481 GCA_050257115.1 Bacillota bacterium | reverse complement strand
ACGCTGAAATGCTTCGGCGATAATCATGTCTTCTTCATGGGCATTTAACTCGCTCTCACGAGCCCATACCGGCAAATCTGTTTCAAAGCGAACGCTTTGACCACGCAGAGTGAACTCTAAAGATAACGAATGCAGGCACAGGCGGTAGAATTTACTGCCGCCGTGTTCTTGATCACCTAAGATAGGAATGCCATTGGCTTCCGCATGTAGACGAATTTGGTGAGGCTTGCCGGAATGGGGAATTGCTTCCCACAATTGAAAGCGGCCTAAAGACTTCAGCCATTTAAACGTTGTCTTGGAGTTGTTGTCTTTATCTTTACGGCTGATAAATTGGTTTTTCTCTTTTTCGATGTGGGATTGGTAGGTGAACTCCAGAGATCCAGCAGAGCGATCCGTTAAAAATAAATAACGCTTATTAACTTGGTGTTGTTCAAAAAGGCGGCTGACTTCCGCGGCGATTTCAGAACTCGTGGCAAAGCAAAGAGCTCCCGATGTTGCTTTGTCCAAGCGATGCACGACATAGAGTTTTTGATTTAGTTCTTCTTCATAAATTTCGACGCAACCCCGTTGACCGTATTCTGGGGTATGGGTATTTAAACCAGCAATCTTGTCAATAAAGATGCAGCCGGCTGTCTCGGTGTATCGAAGCTTAATCGTGCGTGTCATTCGACTAATATAGACCGGTTTTGATTGAGCGTCACTGAGAGATTCGATAGAAATACAGGTGGAGGATTTCTATGAAAATCATTTCTAAATTTCTATTAGCAGCCCTTGTTGTACCGTTTTTTGCTGGATGCGGCTTTCAATCTATTCCGCAAACGAAAAACTCCACAGAAGCGGCCCTTGCTGAAGTATCCAACCAATACAAACGTCGAGCTGACTTGATTCCGAATCTTGTGAATGTTGTAAAAGGCTACGCAAAACATGAGCAAGAGACTTTGACTCAAGTGACAGAAGCCCGAGCTAAGGCAACGGCAATGAACATTGATCCATCAAAAGTGACGCCAGCACAATTGGCTGAATTCCAAAAGGCACAAAGTGGCTTGTCACAAGCTTTGGGTCGTTTGATGGTTGTCACTGAAAAATACCCAGACTTGAAAGCAGACCAAAACTTCAGAGACTTGCAAGCGCAACTTGAAGGAACTGAAAACCGCATCACAATCGCGCGTCAAAGATACATAGAGTCGATCAAAGAATTTAACAATCTTGTGACGGTGCCACCAACTAGCTGGACAAATTCAGTGATGTACCATTTCGAAAAAATGCCGCAATGGGATTTGAATCCGGACGAAAAAGCAACAGCCGAGAAAGCGCCAGAAGTTAAATTCTAATGCGCACATTATCCCTGGCTTTCCTTTCTTTATGTATCTGTTGGGGCCTGACGGCTCGGGCAGAGTTTCAGGTTCCTGCCTTGGAGGGGCCTGTTATGGACGAGGTGGGTATTCTGCCTCGCTCAATGCGCCAGGATTTGAGTCAGCTTCTTTTTGATTTCAATCGTAGAGGCAAGGCTCAGTTACAGATTTTGATTGTCCCAACTATCGGTGACGAAACGATTGAACAAGTTTCAATTCGCATCACTGACAAATGGAAGCTTGGCGACGCTAAAAAAGACAATGGCATTTTATTTTTGATTTCAATGAACGATCGCAAGATGCGCATTGAAGTCGGGCAGGGTCTTGAGGGAGCGATTCCCGATGTCTATGCCCAACGAATTATCGCAGATACAGTCAGACCTTACTTCCGCCAAAAACGTTATGGCGATGGCGTTTATGCGGGTGTTTCTCAACTTATGGAGTTGGCGGATAAAGAGTTCGCCGATGAAAAAGGTCTTAGCACCGCAGATCGCTCCGATGATAAGGGCGCTGGGATTCCTATCGGCGTTATCATCATCTTGTTCATTATTATTTCTATCTTGGGTCGCTTTGGTGGCGGTCGAGGTCGTTACTACACTGGTGGTGGCGGTGGGTTTGGTGGTCCCTTTGGGGGCGGCGGATTCGGCGGCAGCGGTGGTGGAGGCGGCGGAGGCTGGTCCGGCGGTGGCGGCGGCTTTAGCGGCGGCGGTTCATCAGGGTCATGGTGAGTGCCGAGAAGCACAGTGTAGAGCACCAGAGGTGCGTGGCGGGAGAAGCAATGGCTTGGATTCATCGATATTTAACAGACGAAGAAATTCAAAAAATTACCCACGCCGTTCATAAGGCGGAAGAGCACACCGATGGTGAGATTGTTCCCGTTATTGTGCAACGATCTTCAAATGTGGGGCATATTCCTTTGACGATCACCTTGGGAGTCTTGCTGCTTCTTGTGATAGCAGAACTTCCCTATTCTGATTTGCTCTGGGTAAGGCCTTGGGTCTATTTGTGGCCGGTTCTAGTGATCGTTATCTACGCTCTTTCTCACCTTCTTGCAAAGATTCCTTGGGTGCAAAAGGTTTTGGTCCCAGAGCGGGATGAGGTGGATCAAGTTCATCAACGTGCGCACTTGGAATTCTATCTAAATAAAATCAATAAAACCAAACATGGCACAGGCATTTTGCTTTTCATTTCTGTGATGGAAAGAAAAGCGGTGATCTTGGCTGATGAAGGTATCAACAGTAAATTGCCGCAAGAAACTTGGAATCAAATTCTGGGTAAATTGGGCGAACAGTTGAACAAAAGCAATTGGGCTTTCGGTTTCACCGAAGCCATCGAAAGCTGCGGCCACCATCTTAAGGAACATTTCCCTGTTACCGATGGTGGCGACAACCAACTCAAAAACAATCTGATCATTCGTCCTTAGTAATTACGGTGAGTAATTAAGCTATAAATATCCACAGTCAACATAGCTAAATATATGATGATTAGAAGTATGCGAATGATCTTTATGAATTTGAGATCTTTGAATTCTTCTCGTTTAAAGCTACCGTTTGATTCGGGGCTGGGTTTAATTGCTGTTGAGCAAAGAACGGCTAGAATCAGCAAGCTGGAGGTAATTCTGTAGGCGCGATCAGGAGAGTATAGATTAATCAGATTTCCTGCAAGAATCGGTAAAATGAGCGAATTTGGCGAGATGCAGATATAATAAGAGGCAGCAGACTCTTGTCCTTCGAATTTATCAAAGAGCCCATACAGTATTGCTCCGATCGAGAAAATAGCTACAAAAACTAGTGCTGGAACTCCGACATGTGGAAAAAGACCATATGAAGCTAGAAGAACTATGCTGGAAATGATCGAAACTAGTTTGTTTCTTGTAATCTTGTAGGAATGTGCTTTTGAAGAGTTCATATTAGTTGTTTCCGTTCTGAAGTATCGAGTTCGTATCCCAAGGGTTTTCAGTTGTTATTTGTTCCCGTTGACGCTTTAGCTTTTCTTTTTTCTTTTCCAGTTTTTCTTCTGGGGTTTCAGCAAAAATTTCAGAGTCTTGCGGGGTAAACTCCTTGTTCCATTCTTCTGCAATACATTTTTTCATACGGATCGCTGATGTGTCCAATAAATCATAAACATTA
>JBLMWG010000068.1:0-3036 GCA_050257115.1 Bacillota bacterium | reverse complement strand
GTCCGAGCATTGATATTTAATGCTATTGGCGCATTTACGACTTTTGTGATCTTACTTGTTATTGCCATCACAAAGTTCACAAGTGGTGCTTGGATTATTGTGTTACTCATTCCAGCATTCGTATGGTTCTTTCTGCAAATTAAGTCCCATTATCTTTATGTGGCCCGACGCTTGGGAAAACTTTCTGGAGATCACTCTCAAGAGATGATCCCTTCTTGTCATACAGCTTTGGTCCCAGTTTCGAACCTCCATCCAGGGGTCTTACAGGCGTTGCATTATGCGCGCTCCATATCTCGTGATGTTCGCGCCTGTTATGTAGAACTAGGGGCAGAGCAAACTGAAAAACTCAAAGAGCAGTGGGGAAGAGTGGTCCCTGAGATTCCGTTAGTGATCCTGCCTTCGCCATTTCGCTCGGTCATTGAGCCGGTGTTAGACTATATTGACCAAGTTAAAGATGAGACCGAGCAACGTCAGATGATCACCGTGGTTATTCCAGAGTTTGTGACTAAGAAGTGGTATCACCAATTCTTACACAATCAGACGGCTTTTTTCCTGCGGGCGTATTTATGGCTTAAACCAAATACTGTCGTAGCAAGCGTTCGTTATCATATTTAGTGGGGTAAACTGTAGGGAGAGGGGTGCCGTGCGGTCGTGACGGATCGTCTTAAAAAAAGACACTTTGGGGCATTGATTAGATTTTAAACACCTAAAGTCGTTGGAGTGTGTCCCTGGCCTCGGTTTAGATCTTGCTAAATGAGGTCAGCGGAGGAGTTTATGAAAAAAGTGATCCTAGGTTTGGTAGCGACAGCGACCCTGATTTCAGGCGCTGCTATGGCTGGCGACGGCCCCCAAAAAAATCCCGAAAATGAAATTCAAGCGCGGATGCTGGAGCAAGTTTTAAACTCAATAGAAAGAGCTTCCGTTGATTTAAATATTAATGACATCACCATTTCGAGCGATGGACAAAGTCCGGCCGTCGTCAAAACCAATGATCTGAACCTTCATGGTATGATCAACTTCAGTAGCGATTGGAGCGTCGATCTTGTCCGTGGCGCGACGAGCGAGGCCTCTAATGAGAATGAGCAGGTTAAGAAGCTCTTTCCAAAACTACAGGCTGGAGCCAAGAACTTAACTCTGGCCGTGGATCTGAAGATGAACGCCACTTTAGCGACCATTAATGCCAAGTTTTTCTCTGGCTATGATGAAAGAGCCAACAGATGGCTTCCTCGTCCGTTGGTTTTGAAGGTGACAAATCAGTTGAATAAAAACTTGCTCACCATCCGTGTGCACTCGCTCTCTGCCAAGAAGCAGGTGAATGCAAAGGATCCAAAGATTCAAGATATCACCGGCACCTGTGTGTCTGATAAAACACTCTTTGATTTCACTACTGGCGAAAATCGACAAGTGCCCGTGGATTGTCGCTTCTCTGGATATTTGACTCAAAAAGGTGGCTACAAAATCAGCTTCAAATACGCGACGGAATAACCATGAGGCACTTTGCTTGGGCTTTTTTAGTTGCAATCTTCCTGACCCATCAAACGGTCCCTGCTTTGGCAGCAGAAGGCAATCCGATGGCACCGACCCGTGTGACCATGGGACGGTTGGACTCCTTTGCATACTGGTTTGCGAAGAAGCTTGTCGTTGATGTGGATGTCGCTTTGAAAGCTCAAGGCATTCAAGCAAAATATTGTACGTTCCGCTCTGCGGGACGTGTCGCCGATTTCACGGCAGAGGGGCTTGGACCTTGTCTTTACAAAGACTTTATGAAGTCGATGACCACGGACCAGTTGGCGGGGGTTGTCTATGGTTGGATTGCGGATCGGCACGGGCGCTATCATCCCATTGAATTGCGCTGGCGCCCACCCCGTGGAGGTTGGAGCAACCTCATTAATCAGCTTGTCGAAATGCGCTTAGAGACTCAGTTGTACTCTTTTCGCAATTTTATTTGGGGCGAAAAGACCGCGGAAAGGGTTCGCTATAACGAATTCTTAGGCGGTGATTTGAAGATCATTTTACCGGATGATCCAGATGCTTTGGCTGTTCTGGCGGGCCATGGCGGTGCTTGGGCTAAAAATTACTTGGCGACACTTTCTTCGATTGATGTGCATTTAGCGCCAACGGCGAATGAAAAAGGCAAGGTCGTTTATGATGGGTCTTTGATACTCAATCATGATGCGGCGGCGGATGGCAGTGCTGTGGAGCCGACCAAGGTTGCTTTGCGCACCAATGTGAACGTCGTTATTTTGAAACGGCCATTCTATTTACAAGCTCAGATTGGCTCGACAGATCAAAGTAAAAAAACTTTTCCAGTTTTAGATTCGGGGGCTCGCCCATGAAAAAAATAATTTTGTTGTTTTTGATCTGTGCTCCTTTCTTTGCCGAAGCGAAGTGCAAAATCGCGATTTCACAAATTGAGTCTATTACTCGTCGTATTCAATGGAGAAATGAGGAAGGACTTGAGGATAATACCGCCCTGATTCGCGCCGATGCCGAGGGGGAGTTTGGTAGTGATGGCTCCGCGGACATTCTAGAATATGAAGCCTTCGTGCGACCTGATAATGATGGTACTTTCCAGGTTTTGCCATTGCCATTGTTTATGGTCGAGATGGAAAAAAATCGTGATTCCATTTATATCTGTGCTCACGTGGAATCTAAAAATCCAGCGAACATGCAGATTTTAGTTTATTTTCTTCGTAATGGCCAAGTGAAGCCCGTAACTCCGGTGCCTTTACCTCTGAGCGAAATTAAAAATCTTTTTTGGGGTCCGTTACGCAAGACTCCCTTTGTCGTGGTCGGTATTCCCGTGACGATTACACAAAAAATTCAGACTCTGTTAGTGCATATTTTTGGTGATTTAACTCGTGTGGGAGTTGATCGTGTACGTATCACCAATAAGCAACTCCAGCTTTATTCAGGGGGAGATCCCGCGCAGTTTGAACATTATGTTTTCCGTCAAAATATTCCACTCGAGGAATCTAATTAGAATAGAAGAGTGATTAAAAAGGTCTCATTCCTGACTTAGGGGCCAATGGGTTC
>JBLMWG010000067.1:0-3643 GCA_050257115.1 Bacillota bacterium | reverse complement strand
TCACGTCACGAGACAACGCACCAAAAGGATCCACAACCGAAACAGCTAACAACATCCCATCGCTGCCATAACTAAGTTGCGCTTGCTGATGAGTATCCAAAACCACTTCCTCTTTACGAGTCAGGTGGTTGAATAATGCATTCCCCTTGGAATCAACCGGGGCATCGTAGATTGCATTCATCAACATCTCTTCACTGGCTGTATTCACACGATCCAACACGGACGTGCGCACACCCATTTTTTTGAAGTATTCACAAAGTTCTTCTCGAAGTTCTTCACGCTGACCTGAATGGGTGACTACGCGTCTTCGAACTTCTACACCCCACGTTAGATATTTCTCGACCCCAAAAATATCTTTATTTAAAAGCTTACCTAGGGCCGTCAAGACATAGCGAATGGTCGCATTTTTGTCGTCAGAATCACGGGAGATAAGATGTTCAACGAAGCGATTGTCTTTCAGGATCTCAAGATTTCCCTGAACATTTTTATTCGTCAAAAGAATCACATTTTTGCAGACACGCTGATCATGAACTTCTTTAAGGACATCTACACAACTGTCTTCCGCCAAAACCACATCATACTTATTTTCCTTAAGACAATGGCGCGCTGATTCTGAATCGCTCGCGATGTCCAGTTGCACGCCCGTACTGCCCATAGCCATGCGTACCGGAAGTTGCTGTTTTTTATCTGGCTCAACCAATAGAACTCGGCCGCCTTTACCACGTTGCAAAGCATTTTGCGCTTCATGCAACTCACGATTCAGGATTTCAAAAAGGCGTGCTTTTTCATTCGTTTTCACCAAACGTTCAGTCAAAATCAAACAATAGATTTGATACAACAGCGCTTGAAAGCGATCTTTGTCTTTGGGATGAACATGTGCAAAATCATCGGAATGAATCACAAAGCACTCAACGTTATCAACAGCAACCACCGTTGTCGAAGCAGGGTTGGCAGTGATAACACTCATTTCTCCCCAAACTTCGCCGGGAGTATCAAGAGAAGCCAACACTTCGCCAGCTAAAGAGATCTCTAATTTTCCAGAACGCAAAAAATAGAGAGAGTGGTTAGTCTGTCCCTCTTTCAGGATCACCGTTCCTGCTGGAAAAGTTTCAGCATGAATCATTGCTGAAACTTGGAGAAGCAAGTCTCCACTAAAGGACTTAAAAAACGAGTAGAGTTTTATTTCTTTCGCAATTTCAGCTGGATGCATCTTCATATGTCTCCAATTATGTAGCGAGACATCGACCCTTGGGTAGATTCGTCTTGAATATTTACAATAATGAACGAAAATTAAGTCTATCGTCGGTAACCGGAGGCCTGTGTTTCCCACTATACATCTTACTTCTTCAATTGTGATTCCCACCTATTACTTGGTAATTAGTCTCACTGTGGTTCTTTCTCTATTTTGGATTGTTCGCAGGTCGGGAGCACTTCAACTTTCTCGTGCCACAGCACTGGACCTAAGTCTTTTGATTATGGTGTTTGGGTTTATTGGGGGACGACTGTTCCACGTCGTTTACGAAAGTTTCGATTACTATCGCGAAGATTTCTGGCGCGTCTTTTATTTTTGGGACGGCGGCTTTGTCTATTATGGTGGAGCTATTCTTGCGACTGTAGCGGGACTTATTTATCTTCGTTTGCGCACACAAAATCAAAGTGGTGTTTATCTGGATATGTTAGCTCCCGTGATGTCCTTTGCCTATGCCCTTGGGCGAAGCGCATGCCTGCTTGCAGGATGTTGTTATGGAAAATACTGTGAGCTTCCTTGGGCTATCGATGGACGCCACCCCACTCAGCTCTATGCGATTGTTTGGGAACTCGGATCTTTGTGTTTGATCCTGGGGATTGAAAAAGGACGCGAGAAAATGAGCTTCTTTTCCAAGCCCGGACAGCTCTTTTATATGTGGATGATTCTGCACGGAATTGGACGCCTGATTATGGAATCTTTCCGTGATGATTTCCGTGGACCTACCTTGGGGATGTCGATTTCTTCTTGGATCAGTGTTGCCATCATTGCTTTAGGCATCCTCTTACTCTTGAAAAAGCCCATAAATACCAAGCCTTAGTGTGTCTCATGTTGAGATTCTGATCAAAAGTGACACAAAACGCCGCCCTTCCCATTAGTTCTACACACAAACAACTCTCAAATCGCAATTATGGAGCACACGCCACAACTCTTTGTTGGCACGTCTAGTGAAATGTTTGCCTAGTGAAGAAGTCTATTTATTGAGAGGTTTTTATGAAAAAGCTCATCGCACTAGGAATGATTCTTACAGCAGCACTTGCAATAGCTGGTTGTGGTAAGGGAAGTAGTTCCTCAAACAACGCAGGTGTTACATGTCCGGTTGGATCGAACTGGAATGGTCAATACTGCGTGACAAGCAATGGGAACATTGTGAGCCCGGGCACCACAAACATTCGCTATTACGACTATATCTATTACTTCCAAATCGACTATTTCACAAAAATGCCAACAGTGAACTGGCCGAACTCTAGAAAGAGCATGACAATAACAAACCCAACGGTTTACAAAAAGTTTTTAAAAGAAGCCATGGCCGTGTGTGACCGCAATATCTGGGGCTATTCTTCAGGTTATGCAAGTTGCGACAACTGGACCGGTGGTTCGATGATTCTGCAAATTGATTTGGATTCATCCTTGAAGCCATCTGTATACTTTACTGCAATTCCATCATACAGCATGTTTACATTTAATATTGGTATCGATGGCGGTGGCATGGCATACAACCCATTGGCTCTGATCCAAAACACCACTTACAACTTAATCAACCAATCTCAAGGTTTCGAAATCCGCACAAACGGTTCCTATACAAATGGTGGCGGACTGCACTTGATTCAGATTCAAGTTGTAAATGGCAAGCCCGGTGATGATAGCTTTACTTACCAAGTTTACTATCCAGATGCCAACGGCAACCCGCAAGCCTTCTTGACTGGAATACTGTCTCGTTACTAATTGCGCCAACGGTTGCGCGGGATGAAACTCTGAGTAAGTATTCATACCATGACCGACAAACCTCAATCTAGAATGGTCAAATGCCCGCAGTGCGGGCATTTGGCTTTGTACTCAGAAGAAAATCCTTTCCGCCCTTTTTGCTCGGAACGCTGCAAACTTATCGATCTTGGTGAGTGGGCCAGTGGTGGCTATAGCATTCCTGTCCGGCAGGAATCTTCAAGTGATTCTTTAAGTATAGATGACCTTTACGATGAAGAGGATGGCAACGAAGGACACCAACACTAAAATATCCAGAGAGAACAATCTTGGAAATCCTCACTGCGAGCCTTTTTCGCAATTTGCAGTTGACGAATCACAGAATTTATTTTGATATCAAACAGTCATTGGACGACGAGCACCTATCATCATGATTTAATCACAACAAGAGACACACAAATGTGTCGACAAGAGGAGTTCACGTGAACAAAGCACAACTTATCGAAAAAATCGCAGGCGAAACAAAAGTTTCTAAAGCTCAAGCTGAAGCTATCCTTGACTGCGCAGTAGAAAATATCAAAAAAGCAGTTAAAAAAGGTGACGACGTTAAATTGGTAGGCTTCGGTACTTTCACTAAAGCTAAACGTAAAGCTCGCACTGGTCGCAACCCACAAACTGGTAAAGCAATCAAAATCC
>JBLMWG010000066.1:0-14301 GCA_050257115.1 Bacillota bacterium | reverse complement strand
ATAGGAGTTTGCACTCTTAGAGTCTTTTGCAATTGCTTGTTTGCAGGTGTCGATAGCTGCCTCAAAGGTGCTGTCATTAAAATTAATTTCGCAAAGCCTAGCCAAGTACTCGGGACGGTTGCCGATATTATCGATCATATCTTGAACTAAAATGCGCATTTCATAGAGGTTCGGTGGGGTGCGCTTTTCATACATAGTAAGAAGACTCTGATATGCGGGTTCGTATTTGGCATTCGCATCGAGTGACTTTTTGTAGCTTTCTAAGGCTTCAGAGTATTTTTTTTGAATAGAATAGGCATTCCCTAATAGGGTGTAGGCTTCATAATCTTTTTCATCTTTGCCGACTAGATTATTTAAGGCTCTGATCATGTCGTTTGGTTGCTTTTGTGCTTCGTGAGCTCGAGCAAGCAACAGGATGGCTGGTCGGTCTATTTTGTCGATTTGCTTCCACAGTAAGGCTGTTGTTTTGTCATACTCTTTTTGTTGGTAAAATACTTCCGCCAGTTGCACTATAAGAGCCACATTCCGAGGGTTTTTTCGGATTTCGATCTTGAGGCGATCGATCTTTTGTTCGGCGGATTCCTTGACGGGGCTCGGGGATTTTTCCATAGGCTTTTCCACAGATTTTATTTTTGTGGTCGGTTTCTCTTCAAAAATGGCGAAGTCATCTTGCTCCTGACCAGAGGTCGAGGAAGCTGCTTTTGCAGCGTTTTGAAGTGAGACAAAAGCCAAGATCGAAGTAAATAAGAGGCGATTGAAATTCAGTCTGCTTTTCATATGTTGTATTATTACCTAAATGGCCAAGCGAGTGAAGACTTCTAAGAAATCAGCTGGACTACAAAATAATCGCGGTCAGGCTGTGATTGAGTACGTTCTGTTACTGATCATTTCAGTATCGCTGGTCTTGATGTTGGTTTATCAGATCTTTAAGCCAATGCAGAACTTTGTCCAAGGCTTTATGGGTGACTATATGGCTTGCCTGCTGGAGACCGGGGAGCTCCCGGCTTTCGGGGGAACGGACGCCAGCGCTACAAAGGCGGCGGATTTAGGTTGTTCAGCAAAGTTCAATAATATTACTGGAAATAGTTCGGGTGCATCTGGGGCAGGATCGGGATCAGGCTCGGACTCATCATCGGCATCAGCCGCTTCAAAAGCATCTTCAAGAGGAAACGACTCAGGTTCCGGATCTTCCAGCAGTGGAGGAGGGTATGCCGGGTCGAGCTCCCGTAACGGAAGTAGGTATTTGACTTCTTCGCGTCGGGGTAGCTCAGGAGTTGATGGTTCTTCCAGTGCACAAGGTGGAAAAGTTGTCGAAATTGCCCTCGATGGCGGTGGTTCAGGAGGGTTTTTTAAGGGCAGTAATGGTGGTGGCTATATTGGGCAGGGACGAAAAATCACCTCAGTAGGTGTGACGGGCTTAACAGATACGGAAAAAAAGAAGCTCGAAAAGAAAGCCATGGGGGCCAAAAATGCTGTTGTGGCTTCCGGAGAATTTGGAACACCACCAAAGAAGATCTCTGTTAAAAAGCCTGAACCTAAGCGTGAAATTGCGTCCGAGGATGAGCCTCTGACGATTGGAAATTTTATACGCTATTTGTTTATCGCTGCATTGGTTCTTGCCTTGGTTATCTTCATTGGTGGTCAGGCACTTCAAATGTCGAAGAGTGGTGAAAATTAATCCTTATTGTTCGCATTGCGTTTAGACAAATTTCAAATAATTCTTAACTTCTCTGTCATTAGTTAGAAATTGTTGAATCCTTAGGCGTCTTCATAGATACAAGGCCTTCATTTCAAATGTACAAAATGTTTCGAGGGGGACTTTTGGAAAATGTGATTGAAATCAATCGCAAGAAGTATTTTACGTTGGGCGAGGCACGAAAACTGTTGCCGATAATTTATCGCTTAACTGAAGAATCCTCCCGTGAAGTTCGTAGTCACGTTAACCGGATTGAAGCTTATTCTGATAAAAGTCACCCTTCTGTTACGATCATTGAGGATCAAATCAATAGGATTATCGATCGCTGGCAGATCAAAATGGAAAAACTCGGTGCTGAGCCTAAAGGATTGTGGATGGCCGATTTTGATAGCGGAGAAGGCTATTTTTGCTGGAAGTATCCAGAGACAGAGGTAAATCACTTTCATGGATATCAGGACGGATTCTCTGGCAGACGGACACTTGATTAAGAGATTGTTGTATTAAAAGGAAAAAAGGCGGCTTGGAAAAGCCGCCTTTTGTTTTTTTCTACAGGCTTGTTGCAATGTAGTAGAGGATATTCATTAAAAGATTTATCTGAGTATCGATCTCGACTCTGTTCGCTTCGTAGCTATCAACTGCTTTAGCATTGTTAGCAATGGCTACATCGACTCCGTCACTACCTTGGAACCCTTTAGTCATTCCCAAGTATTTTGTTGCGAACTCTACAGAGTTCATTTCAGTGAACTTCTTGTAGCTATCAGGGTCGGATGCTTTTTTCTCTTCCAACGCATTGAGGTTCGCAAGTAATCCTTGAAATTCGGTTAACAAGAAGCTGATTGATTTCAAATCAACTCCCGTCGCTTGTAGTTCTTGTGCCGCTTTTCCATAAACCTCACCTGCTTGAGCAACAGTCATCTTCGCCAAGTCAGCTGATGACGGAAGTGCTTTCAGGATGCGAATAACTTTTCCGTTCATAGCGTTTTGGACGTCGAAAGACTTCTTCGCTTTAATCGCCTGAAGAGTATTGAACTTATTTACCAGTGCAATAGCATCTGTTGAAGACTTGCTAGTTACTACGAATAGACCACCATTAATCGAAGCGTAGGTAACTGCTTTTGCCATAAGTTCTTCAGTGGGGTTGCGAGTATAAATACCCGTCAACGTACTTAGGCGAGAAACGCTAGCCTCTTCTTTACCCGGGATTAAGGAACCAGCTACCGCAGAAACAAAGGCTCGATTCAAAAGATCTTGCTCGGAAGAGAATCGCGGGAAGCTGATCTTATTCAAGTAGTCCTTGTAAGTAGACATCGTCTTTTTGGACTGATCATCACTGCCTTCTGGGAGATACTTCGCAACGGATGAGCCCGGAACACCGGAAATCACACGTGCGTAGATGGTATCTTGAACTCTTTTGCGGAAGTTCGGTTCATCCATAAAAGACGGTCTGAAGCCAGTAAGGTCCCCGTTGTAAGATGTCGAGATGTGACCAGTCAATACAGAGATTGCCATCATGCGGTCACCTTTAGTTCCGATAACATCCATTGGTTCCATGGCAGCTTTTGCCGACATGTCATATCTGAACGTATCAAGTTCGTAGCCAATTTCATTTAATACACGTAGTTTTTGTGCTGACCAGAATCCAGCATTTTGTGCATCCTTACATGTGCGAATGGCGACGTTCTTAGTGAAGAACATTTGTTGGCGAACTTTATCAAGTTCCATCAAACTTGGTGCACCTTTCTCATCCGCAAGCACACAGTATTTGTTTTCCATCGTGGCAACCTGAAGCAAGAAGTTAAAGACTTCTGTAGCAACTGGACGGTATTGTTTCACAAAATCTGCATACTGAGGGTCTTTTGACATTTTGGCGATGACAGCATCTAGTTGTGCGGCATCCATTCTTTCGAGGTATTGTTCATCTTGACCCACATAGCGCGCAAGACCTACACGCCATTCTTCATAAAAGCGCGCCATTGGAATAAAGAAGCGAGAGAATCTGTACATCATCAAGCGACTTGGACTGACGTTTCTGATTGAATCCCTGCGGAAGTTTAGAAGTTGATAAGAAGCTTGATAGTCAGCAATCAGATTGCGAACAACCTCTAGAGGAGTTACACCGGCGTCATGGCGTTGGCACATTGGGTCTGCAGAGATAGAAACGTCTTCATCCGTACAAAACTTAAAGGCACGTAAACCCGTGGATTTTTCCTCGACATTTGTTGCAATAGTTTTGTTTGTATCAAGGCCGATGATCGTACCATCTTTTGTTTCCACTGCGTTTACATAGCCGAAACGGATAGCGGCGATGTCGTATTTACCAGGTTTGATAAGACGATCCTCATTGAAGGAAGGATATTCCATCACAGAAGAGCTGCGCACTTGATGTTCAGTCCCAGTTTCTTTTGTAGACCAGAAATTTGCTACGTCATTAGAACCCATAAAGTTATGGCGCAATCCGAAGTTATGACCCATTTCATGGATCAAAGTACCTTGGAATTTTACCACTGCAATTTTACGGGAACATTCGTCTAGCACTTTAATTTCGTCATCATTGTGGCTCGCGTTTGTCTTGAGCAAAGTACCAACGTAGTTAACCAACTCAGGGCACTTAGCTTCGATTTCTTTGTGAATATTACCAGAAGCAATGGCAACATCGAACTCCTGGGCGTTCTTTGTTGTACGTTTGCGGAAGTCAATATCTTGGTATCTGAATTCATTTGGATTCTTGTCATCCGGCATGTAGAGCTTCAATCCCTTTACCGCCGGGATGAAGTCTGAAGCAACTTGCATGACCTTGTCAGCTTGCTTAAGAACCATTTCGTTCATGGCTTGAAGTTGGCCAGAGATCCCAACGAGGCGACCCTCATTCAAGCGACCTAACTTCATATCAATGTAGGTTCTTAATTCGTCGATAACTGCTTCACGAATCGGTGTAAAGTGAACATTCGTTGTTGCAGAGATAATCTCACCTGTAAATGGATCTGTTACAGAAGGTCCAAAGCCAAATAAGTTAGAAGCTGTTAGATTTTCGATGATGTTGATTGCATTGTAGCGAAGATCACCCAACTCCACATCAAATGACTCATCAAGAATGACGTCAATGTTTGATCCAGCTGCTTTGAAGGCGTCATCCCAGCCTTTAGCTGCATTGCGTACGTAAGGACGGATCCATTGTGGAGTCGTTTTAGTGAAGTGATATACGATCTTTCCGGTTTCAGGGTTAAATCGTGAAATGAAAAGATTTTTTTCAACGTCTTCTTGGCGAGTAACTTCAAAGTTTTTAACGACTTGCTTTTCAGTTTCAAAAAAACCAAAAAGACGTTTGTCGTCTTTATAAAGACGTTTTGCTTTATAGCCAGTTTGCTTAACTCGCATGAATGAGTAGCGAATGCGCAAATTACTAGCTTTGTTTTCGACTGCATATGAAAGGTAGTCGTCTTTTACCTCAAGAGCCACAAGGCGTGCATCACCTTGGTTCATGATGGAGCGGGAGTTCCCGAAATTAACAGAGAGGAACGGGCGTTTGCTCCAGTGAACCTTGCCATCTTCCGCTTCGGACATACCCGTGCCATTGCCAGAAACTTTATATGACTTCCATTCTACTGGAATTGTGAGGGCGGTCTTAAAGTTAACGTCTTCCTTTTTGATCAAGCGTTGGTCGATATTCAAGTTTACAACTTTAAGTTCATTTTCATTTTTAATGAATTTAACACGTGTTGAAGGAGTCAAAGTTTGGTCATAAGCGGCACCTTGACCAAGTGATTCAGAGTCTTCTTCTGGAGCAGATGTCACCGTTTCGTTGTAGTACCATTCACCTTCAAAATAGCCTACTGGTAGAACGTCAGTTTTTACAACGGCTTCAAAAATTTCACCACGTGACATATCCATGCGGAACTGAGTCGCCTTGCTCACGTCATCTTGTTGGTGTTCAATTTTAGTCGAAGTTTTTTCGCCAAGGTCATTGCGGGCTTGTTCAACAGTAATACGACCTGTGATTGGATATCCTATAAGAGGAACTGCAAATTGGCCGTTGTCCAATGCCGTCGCATAAGTGACTTCATTTAGCGGAAGGTCTTCTTTTGCGGCAACTTTATAAACTTTAAGGTAGTTCTGCTCAACGCGGATTAAGCCTTTATATTTTTTATTCTTTTTTCCAACAATGGGAGTGTCACCCAAAAGTTTTTTTGCAGTAGGATCATTTACTTCATAAGAGACAACAGAGAACGCGTCGTCACCAAGGCTTTTAGCGTTCACATCAAGGTGCTCAGCTTTCGAAAAGCTCTGCTTTTGACCTTCAATGGAGGAGCCTGTTGTAATTTCAAATGTTTTACCGTTATAGTCGGCAACATTTAAAAGATTTTCTCCTTGGCCTTGGGCAAATTGAGCCTCACGCTGCTTTGTGCAAGCGGTGGTCATCAATAAAAAGGCTAAGGATACTACAACTAACTTATACATATGTCCTCCCAAAGAAAGCTTGGTCAGACATAACAAGTGCATCTGGGGTGCCATGTAAAAATTTCTTTAAGTCGCATACGTTACAGCTGCGACTGCCAAAATGTCGAAAGTTTGGACACTGGCCGAATAAGGGAAGACTCTAAGTATCGAATATGAAATTTCATTCTTATGATAATTCTCAATCTGAGACGTTGCTGCTCCAGGACCTAGACCAAGGACTGCTACCAAGCTTTTGAAAAAAGCGTATAGTGAGCCCATGAGAATTGCTGTAGCCCAAATCAATCCGACACTTGCGGATTTCAAATACAACAAAGAAAGAATCCTAAACTTCATTCACCAAGCGCAACAACGCAAATGCGATATGGTGGTTTTTCCAGAGTGTACTTTGTTTGGATATCATCCGTTCGATCTTCTTGAACGTGAAAAGCTAGTTAAAAATCAAGAAGCAGAGATGAAAGATCTGATAAAGAAAATACCGAAGGGCATCGCGGTCATTTTTGGCGTGATCACACGCAATCCGGGAAAGATGGGACGTCCATATTTTAACTCAGCCGTGATGGCTGTGAAGGGGCAAAAGCCACGTTTCTTCCACAAGCAGCTGTTGCCGACGGGTGATGTTTTTGACGAAGCAAGGTTCATCGAACCAGGCGATGTTTCAAAAAATTATTTTTCTTGGAAGGGTAAAAAGTTTTTCCTTACGATTTGTGAAGATATTTGGGCATGGCCAGATCCTAAAGGCCATACACCTTATCGAGTTAATCCCTTGGCAAAAGTTAAAAAGAAGAAAATTGATATGGTTATCAATTTGAGTGCCTCACCGTATTTCGTCGGAAAAATGAAACAGCGTGAATATGTCGCTGGAAAGACGGCAGCGGCCTTTAAGGCGCCAATTCTGTATGCGAATCTTGTGGGTGCTCAAGACGAAATTATTTTTGATGGGGCAAGTTTTGTCTTAGATAAAAAGGGCAAAAAATTGCTAAGCTGCCAGTCTTTTGAAGAAGATATCAATGTGATCGATCTTGATACCCTAGAAGTGTGGCATAAAAATTCGAAGATCGAATCTATTGAAGAGCTGCGTAGAGCGTTAGTTTTGGGAATTCGCGATTTCTGCACTAAAACCGGAATGAAGAAAGTGCATTTGGGATCCAGTGGTGGAATTGACTCTGCTGTGGCTGCGGCTTTAGCCGTCGATGCGATGGGACCTGCAAATGTGACGACTGTGGCCCTTCCGGGGCCGTACAATGCAACGATGAGCCTAACGTTGGCTGAAGAACTTGCCCACAATCTTGGGGTCAATTTCAAAGTTGTGGAAATTGCACCGATGTATGAACAAGTTGTGAGATCTTTGGAGGAAGGAATTTCTTTGAAGGGTTTCTCAGTTGTAAATGAAAACCTTCAAGCACGTCTTCGCGGATTGACGTTGATGGCTTTTTCCAATCAAGAAAACAGCATGCTGTTAACGACGGGAAATAAGAGTGAATATGCTTCTGGTTATTCTACGTTGTATGGTGACATGTGCGGTGGATTAGCCCCTTTGGGGGATTTAACGAAAGACCAAGTATATGCTTTGGCTCGCCACTATAACAAAGAGGGCGAAGTTATTCCGGAAGCGATCATTACGCGCGCGCCCTCTGCGGAGCTTCGTCCGAACCAGAAAGATCAAGATTCGTTACCTCCCTATGAGGATTTAGATAAGTCAGTGATTTCGTTGGTTGAAAAATTTAATCCAGCAAAGACAGCGACAGACAAATGGTTGCTGCCAATTTTGGGTCGAACAGAATTTAAGCGCTGGCAGGCACCGCCAATTCTAAAGGTGTCTGGGCACGCATTTGGGCGAGGACGTCGATACCCGATTGCCCACCGAGCGAAAGAATAAAAACAAAAGGCTGTCGAGAGACAGCCTTTTGTTTTTTAATTCATAACTCATTTCAATAAGTTCTATACGCCGAAAAAATCCATTTGTTTTGGTTGGCGCACGATCTGTGGGAAGCGTAATTCTGGCTTACCGGTCAATGCAACCAAGTTGGCAATTTGGGGTGCTTGGCCGCCAATGGAGATACGCTTTAACATTGCTGTGAACATGTGACCAAGATAAGTCGCATCTTCTTCCGCTCTGTGGAAGTCCGTTGTTGGAATTTTCAAGTGTTGAACCAAAGTTCCCAATTTGTAGTTCGGAAGACCTGGGAAGACTTTGCGTGCGATTGGTAATGAATCCAGAACGATTCCGCGTGGAGCTTTTGATTCGTGCTTTTTTACGTCTGCAGTTAGGAATTGAGCATCGAAGGGCGCATTGTGCGCAACCATGATGTCATCGCCGCAGAAATCAGCTAAAGAATCTAAAAGTGTCTCAATAGTCGGTTTGCCCTTAACCATGTCATCAAAAATGCCATTGACCTTAGATGCCCCAGGAGGAATTGGACGGAGTGGATCAACAAGGGTTGCAAATACAGCCTCAGGTTGACCATTGATAAAGCGAACCGCTCCAATTTCAATGATTTGATCAACGCCAGGCACTGTTCCAGTGGTTTCAAAGTCAAAAGCTACAAATCTCATGGAATCATTGATACAAAATGGAAGGAGCCCTTTCAACAAAAGAGTGGCTCAATAAAGGAGTTCTCTCTGATAAAGCCTAAGTCTGGAAAATGTATTACCTTTTTGCCGGACAATAGAAATGTCTTGGTGAGTCATAAAGATCAGAGCGTCTTGGATGTGGCTCTTAGAGGGGGTGTGACTTTGAATCATACTTGCGGAGGCTTTGGAACCTGCGGGACCTGTAGAGTTTTTGTGCGAGAAGGGCTTGAAAATATGCCTCCGCGAAATGCAATTGAGGCAGAGATGGCGGAAGAACGCGGCTTTAAAGACCTTGAACGACTCGCTTGCCAGACGCCGCCCCTGGACGGTTTGGTGGTGGAGATTCCTAAGGCTTAACGAAGAACGGGTTTGTATAAATCCACGAGATCCATTTTTTTGCATCAGGCAGTGGCAACATCGGTGAAATACGAACTTGCACCCGATAAGTTCCAGATTCCTTGATCGGCATAACGACTTCAGGCTGATTGTAGTGTTGAATAGCTTCGCCATTTCGATAGATGACAATCTCAAAGAAGTCTTTTGGTTTTACTGGCAGCTTAACCTTCAAAGCCATGTTTTTTGAAAGACGAACTTCAGAACCCATTAGATAGGATTTTCCATCATCTTCGATGGTTGCCACAAAACCCTTTGGATCACCCAGCATATCCATTGCCATATAGAAGCTCCCTTGCTTCAAAGCATTGAATATCTTTATGCGATCACTATTAAAGCTTCCGGTCAGCTCAGATTTTAGCAAAATATGATTGCTCATAATTTCAAAGGATCTTTTATAACTTGGAAAGCGAATAAAATAATTTGCCAAGGGGATGGCGCGGGCTGACGCTTCGGTTCCAGCATACACAACAATTTTTCGTTGTGTACTGAGTTTATCAAGTAACGCAATTTCATCTGTTGGCTCTGTGTACAGACGTAAAAAAGAGAGGCGAGGATTGAATGGGTAAAGTAGTAGGCTCCAAATAGTGGAGAGTTTCGAATCAGCCCAGGCCCGATTCGAAAGACTCTTGAGGTTAAGAAGTTCGAAGCCATCAAGCCCTGACGGAATTTCGCCATTCCATGAATATCCGGCTTTGTAAGGATGTGCGAGTACAGTCAGCGTGTCTTTGCTAGCCCCTGTTTTCTGTGAAAGCAGATCTGCGAGCTTAACTTGAGCTTCACCTAAGTTGCTTCCGATGCTTTCTTGATTCAGGGAATAGTAGATGAGGCGCGAATCCAAATAAGAATATTTCCCAGCGGACAATACCAATAAGTTTCCGTGATAGGATTCAAACGTCGTCGGCATGTTAAATAAATTGAGATCAGTAAAAACGATGAAATCTAAATTTGCAAGCTTGGCCGAAGTAATTACGAAGCTAGGTGAGGCAGATCCTGCCGAAAGATCTGTGTGCACATTCATGACACCCTTGTAGTCATAGTAACTGGATGCGTGTTCTGTAGTGAGTTGCCTAGGAACAACTGTCGCGTCGTACTGGTTGATATAAAAACCGTACAAAAAGTATGTGACTAATAGAAATGATAATACGACGAGCGATTTCATCATGGGCGTGTAAATTCCAAAACAACAAAATCTGGAGAGATCCGTTTGATCTCTTTATAAGTCCATTGTTGTTCGGAAATCCAGCGCGGTAAACCATTGCCTTCGCGTTCCACTAAATAAAAATGATTCACCGTGGGAATGGCCTCGGGGAGCGTGTCAAAGTAGTCAAAACGGCTTATGCCTTTCAGTTTAAAGACAGGTGTTTTGCCAAAATACCAAAGCGAAGAAGCCATTTGATAAGAGCTTGCATAAAGGGGCTGATAAGCGGCAGTTTCTGCCGCAAGCATTTGGAAGTCATAGGGCTCACTGATTTTTTTATTGAGATTACGGACAGCCGGGATAAAGAGCGTCGCCAAAGCAATTACAATAATAGCACCCCAGAAGCCGACATAAAATTTGAGCCATTTTTGCAGCCGCGGATAATAGACCGCCAAGACAAAAACCGCTGGATAGGCGATGATTGGCCAGTTGGCTTCAACTAGGGCCTTGAAGGATGTAAGGAAAAAGAAAATTAACGGAAGCCAAGCGAAATATAGTAAGAATCTTAGGACGCCGTTGATCTTCGCACGAAGGGCGGCCCAAAAAACCAAGGGAAATATAATTACAATTTGCGCCAGCACATAAGAAATCGTCCACTGCGGATTATAACCTGGTCTTTCTAATCCGTGCTCAAGTTGAAATCTAAAAGAGGCAAAATCATTTTGAAAGTTCCAGATAAGAACTGGGGCGCAGCAAATAATTCCGATAATCAGTGTCGCGGGCACATATCGCCACTGGATGTCCCTCCATTTTTTTTCAAACAAAATGTAAAGCAGCAAACAGGGAACGAATAGAACTATGTGGTACTTTGCGCAAAAACCGAGGCCTAACGCAGCTCCCAGAGCCGCATAGCTCAGGAGATTTTTTTCCTCTAAAACTCTTTCAAAGAAGTACAGCGCAAGAACCCAAAAGAAAATAACAGGAAGGTCGGGAGTAACAATCAGAGAACCAAAACCTAAGAGCGGAGAGAAAAGAACTAGATACATCCACCAGCGGATTTTGTCGACTGAGAGATGATTCCTTAAGAGCAAAATTCCCACACCCAATGTCGCGTGTCCCAAAATAACTGCAGGCCATCGAACAGCATGCATAACTGGTTCAAGAAAGTGTCCCAGATAGAACAACCAAGCCACCATCGGTGGGTGGTCGAAATAGCTTAATTGCAGACGGTGAGACCAAACCCAATAATAGGCTTCATCAGCACTTAAAGGAATGAGCGCCGACAAGACGAGCTTTATAAATAGGCTAACGAACCATAGCCGCTTTAATTCTTTCAACTAGTAACTCAATTTGATTGGTTTGCCTAAATCTCCCGGGATACCGATTTCTTTCCCATTTAGGATCAAGTTAACCGCACCACCGTTTGAGAAACTAATTTTCAAACCACTTTTGCTCTTGAATGTATGAACTTGCTCAGAAGACAGTTTAATTTTTTGAGGCTTGCCGTTCGGAGATGAGTACTCAATCTCCACTGTATCAAGTGCTTCTACAATCAACTCAACGGGTTTGTTTTTCTCTTCCTTTGGAGTTGGAGTTGGAGTTGGAGTTGGTGTTGGTGTTGGGGAAGGAGAAGTCGCCGGAGTTGCACTTGCCATCGGAGAGGGAGTAGGTGTTGGGCTTGGTGTTGCTTTCGGTGGCACCGTCGGTGACGGAGTTACCGTAGGAGCTGGGGTTTCGTTTGGCGTTGCGATAGTTGCCGGAGTGCCCTTTTCTGTTGGCGGAGGAGCTGTAATCCCTGAAAGAGGGGACGGAGCAGGGCTTGCCTGAGGATTCATCGGCTCAACAGGTGCTGGTGTCTCAGCAGTCGGTATCACTGGTGTTGCACCCTCGATAGTTTGGGCAACTTGCTCAGTCGGGACTTCCGCTTCTTTAGAATATTTGTCGATCATACGCTTTGTGAATAGAATAAGTCCGACTAGTACAGCCAGAACAACAAAGACGGCGATCGTTTTTGTATTTTTCTTTTCTTGCAGAGGAGAATAGGATCCAGCGCGCGGTGGTGGTGTCCGAGGTGTTTCCTTGCGAATTGGCGTCACCGTTGCTTCAGATTTTGATTCTTCGGTTGCGGTAGATTCCGAAGTGACTTCACTAGCGGGAGTCGTTTCTTTTTCTGAAGGAGGTGTTGCTTGGCGGATATAAGGTTGTGGACGTGTGGAGCCCATTTCCTCATAGAATTGTTCAAGAACTTTATCTTCATCAAGACGCAAAAAAGTCGCGTAGCTTTTCACGAAGCCACGCAAAAATGTTTTTGCAGGCAAGTGGTTGTCATCACCATCTTCGATCGCTTTCAGCACTTTGCTGCTGATCTTAAGGGACAAAGCAACTTCGTTTAATGACAGGCCCTTGGCTTCGCGGGCTGCTTTTAGAATTTCACCAGTTTTTTTCATCAGTGTCCCTTTCGAATCAGGTCAAGCATGCCCTTTGATTTTTCGCGATATTTTCCTTCCGGATAGTAGCGCAAAATTTCTTCAAAGCGGGCTATCGACTTGGATTTATCACCCAAACGATAATAGGCCAAGGCGCTGTAAAAGTGGGGCTCATCATAAAGATTTTTTTGGCAGAAGCCAATGGCGCGATCTAACGCTTCAGCTGCTTGTGCGTAATTCTTTTGTTCAAAGAATGCACGGCCGTAATAGCTATTAGCTGGACAATCATCTGAGTGTGTTTTCAAAACCTTTAGAAAAGCTTCTTGAGAGGCTGCCCATTGCTTTTGATTAAACTTTGCCAAGCCCAAATTGGTATAGGCTTTATCGATTCCACCATAGGTCAGATCGTTTAGGACAATACTCAATTCTTTTTCCGCAGCAGCGTATTTGCCCTCTTCTATCAGAGTCCTGGCCAGATTGTTGCGGGCATCAGAGTATGTGCTCTGAAGGGAGACTGCTTTGCGAAACTGCTGTTCTGCAAGATCATAGCGTTCCCTCAAAAAGTACACCTGCCCCAAGGCATTTTGAATCATTGGATTTTCTGGATCATATTTTTGTGCCTGCAAAAGAGCGGCGACCGCATTGGGATAGTTATTTTCTTCGATAAAGGCGTTGCCCATTCGAAGATAAAGTTCCCCTTTTTCTTTGTCTTGCTTCCAACTGGCACACCCCATCATACTGAGGGAGCACAGAACGATAATCCATTTACACATGCTAAAAAGCGTACCATTCAAGAGCTAAGAGTCAACCCTCAGCTCGGCAATAGTCTCTACGTGGTCTGTCTGCGGAAACATCTCGAAGGCTTGCACTCGGGAAAGATGATATTTTCGACCTAATTTTTGCGACCATGCAAAGAACCATTTTAGATCCCGTGCGAGGGACACTGGGTGGCAGCTGATGTAGATAATCTTTTGCGGAGCTGCGGCGGCCAGCGAGCGCATAATGTATTCGCTCGCACCGGCGCGGGGAGGGTCCAGGATCACAAGGTCCTGCTCCCCAATCGGCGCCCGTCGCATATAGCTTTCTACATCCGAAAGGAAATACCGCAAGCGTTTGTCTTTCGCGAGGGCACGGCCTCTTTCGACAAGCTTAGGATTTAACTCCACCGCGGTGACTTGAGCTGACTTATATTTGCTCAAAAGTGGAAAGGTAAAGTTTCCGGAGCCTGCATAAAGATCAAATACCTGAGGATACTGGACCTCACCAGCCCAATCGAGGGCCGTCGCTAACAGGTCTTCGTTTTGAAAACGGTTTACCTGAGAAAATCCGACGCCATCGTCTTCATCAGTAATAAGGCCATAGCGAACATCTTCAGCCTCAGAAATGTACATTTCCAGGCGTTGTAATTCGGGAGAGTTTTTTGAGTGAGCCCACTCGCGGACTTCGGAGAATTTTTTTGTCAGAACTTCTTCCGTGATCAGACAGTCGTCGATTTCTA
Organism: Bacillota bacterium; assembly: GCA_050257115.1. GTDB lineage: Bacteria > Bdellovibrionota > Bdellovibrionia > Bdellovibrionales > Bdellovibrionaceae > Bdellovibrio. The sequence goes on along the minus strand of JBLMWG010000066.1, from coordinate 121 downwards.
CGATGTCGTGAGAATTTCTTGCAAAAAATCCAAAGCGGCCGTTATGAAATTTAGGTTGAATTCGGTTGCGATAACGAAGGGTGCGAGGGCTGGGCTTCAGGGGCAGATATTCAAATTCCAA